>NZ_JBQKHJ010000018.1:0-75202 GCF_052118345.1 Prevotella sp. LCP21S3_D2
GATGGTGTGCACAAATCGGACAAAATTCACGCTCATACTATCATGATGCATAGTGTTCAAGCTCTTTACTGCAATTGAGATTGTCATTGAGATTGCTTGCGGATTTTAGGTATTCCTATTCCCTGGCATCCGCCAGCTCGTTATATCCCCAAACGATGATGAGGACAACGAAGCCTGCCAGCAGAGTCAAGAGATTCTGCGAATGACCAATGGACTCAGCCACATGCGTAAGAGCACGGGAGCCGGACAGCAGGAAATCTATCTTCATAGAGAAGAGCCAGCCCTGAATCTGTTCCCAGCCCTGACAAAGCACAGCAGCAATCACGCCGACAGCCACACAGGCGGCCGTCCACAAATGCTCCAGTCTACGACGCTTAGCCAAAGCCTTCTCCTGCTCAAGATCCAGCAAAGCCTGCATCACCCTGTCAGAGAATCCGTCATCAGGAATCCCTGCCATCATATTTTCAGCAAAGAAAGCCTGCAAGAACTGCTCGTCTGAGGCGTTCAGCGGCTCGATATCCTGGCTTTTTATCTTATCATTTATCTTATCGGTCATAACCATTATGCTTTAAGTAACTTGCAAGTTTCTGTTTTCCACGAGAGAGATGCGACTTGATGGTACCTTGTGCCATTCCCGTCACGTCTGCAATCTTATCTATAGAGAGTCCATCCATCAGCTGCAGCGTGATGCATGTCCGTTCGTTATCGCTCAATATCTGTAAGGCTTTCATCAAATCCATCTTCAATCCGCTGTTTCCTCCCGGCGCATTCTGTCGGGAAACTGCCGGCGTATCGATGTCTTGCGTCTCCTTATGACTGCGGGTATAATCATACCATACATTATAGGCGATGCGATAAAGCCAAGTGGGGAAGTTGGCTGTACCCTTGAAGCTTGCCAGATGGGTATAAGCCTTCACAAAGGTATCCTGCGCCAAGTCGTCACTCAGCTGCGCATCCCCCAGCGTCTGCCGTAGGAAGAACCCACGAATGGGTGATTGATACTTCTTGACCAGCAGGTCGAACGACTTGCGGTCGTGAAGCATCACCACCTTCGTGACGAGAGAAATATCGGATAACTTTTCCACTATATATATTAACTAATAATTGTTGTTTGATTCTTACACCGGAGTACCATTATATCCTGTGCCCTGATTGCCATGACGGTTTTTCCACCAGTCCTTGATGGCTGGAAGCGAGCCTATCAGGGTCTGTCCCAATCCATAGAAGAAGACCAGGGCTCCGATACCTGCCAGGAAATCAGCTCCCCACCAAGCGAACATGGCGCACAAGCCTGCTCCGAGGAAGGCATTTCTCAATCCCCGCTTCACGAGATACTCATCGCTCTGCTTGTCTATCGGCCGGTCGCTTTCCGGAACATTGATGCCCTTCTCCATTGCCATCTCCGCCAGCTTCATCCGGTCGTTGTGTCTGCGCATCAGATAACGGACGATGAGAAATATGATAATCAACGGAGCGAAGACGAACAACAAGCCGAAGATTACACAAAAGATGATGATGACAGACAGCGCACCGCCACCAAACACCGAACCGATGAAATCGAACGGGTCATCATAGTTGCCCAGACTGTATTTGGAATGATAATCACGGGCATTATCATTGCTTTCATCGTAAACATTATAATCAGCCGTATCCGTACTGGCCGTATCAGAATACGCCTCCAATCCTTCATCCGTTTTATCAACCGATGCAGCAGTCTTCCTGTCTACCTGCTGTGTGGAAGGTTGATAACGGTGTTTGGGAGCTGAAGATGCCAAAGATAGCTGTGTAGCTCCGATGCTCATGATGAGCGCCAATGTCAATAACGCTTTCTTCATATCTATCAATATTTTTATTGTTTTATCTTGTTATTTATTAAATTTTCTGTCTCTTAGACGCATCCGTTGCCAATTTAGTTGCAAAGGAACGAAAAATTTCTTATTTTTGCAAACAAATTAAAGTATATACGCATAAAATGAAGACATTACCAGAAGATTTCATCAAATATACACAAGAGTTGATGGGCGAAGAATTGTTCCTGCAGCTGAAGCAGGGCATCACCGAGGGAGAAGCTCCTACCAGCATCCGTCTCAATCCTTTCAAGTGCAAGGAGGGAGAAGATGCGCCGGGCGAACCGATTCCATGGTGTCCTTCTACCGGACGGTATTTATCCTCGCGTCCCAACTTCACCTTTGACCCTTGGCTCCATGCCGGAAAGTATTATGTGCAGGAAGCTTCATCCATGTTTGTGGACCTGGTGATCCGCCAGCTCGTTCACGAACCCGTGATGATGCTCGATCTCTGTGCTGCTCCAGGCGGAAAGTCAACTGCTCTCCGGGCTGCGTTGCCTGAAGGAAGTCTGCTCTTCAGCAACGAACCGATGCGCACCCGCTCGCAGATTCTTGCCGAGAACATCCAGAAGTTCGGTCATCCCGACATGATTGTCACCAACAATTATCCACGTGATTACAAGAAGTCGAAGCTTCAGTTTGACGTCATCCTCACTGATGTGCCGTGTTCGGGCGAAGGTATGTTCCGCAAGGACGATGGTGCCATCGAAGAATGGAGTCTGCAGAATGTGGACAACTGCTGGCATCTGCAACGTGAAATCGTGAGCGATATCTGGAACTGTCTGAAACCGGGCGGTATCCTCATCTACTCCACCTGTACCTTCAATGCCCACGAAGACGAGGAGAACATCGCCTGGATTTGTGAGGAACTGGGTGCAGAACCAATTGCCTTAACCGGCATTGATGAGAGCTGGAACATCACCGGCAATCTCATCGGTACAGAAATCCCAGTCTATCGTTTCCTCCCTGGCAAGACCCGTGGAGAAGGCATCTTCCTCGCAGCACTCAGAAAAGAGGGTGAAGCGGAAATGGAGAAAGAAGACAAAAAGAAGAAGAAAGACAAGAACAAGGAGAAAGGAAAAAACAGAGGAAACAAGGGAAAGAGTCAGCTGGTTCCTACAGACTGGCTGAAGTCATCCGACTATGAAACGATAGCCGAAGAGGACAACTTCTATGCCATCCCAAGCCGATGGAAAGCCATCTATGAGGAGGCAGCCAGGAATCTGAAGGTAATACATGCCGGCATCAAACTGGGAACGAGCAAGGGGAAAGACATCATTCCCGACCAGAGTCTCGCCCTCTCCGTGATGCTCAACAAAGAGGTTTTTCCGCAAGTAGAACTGTCGTACGAAGATGCCATCCGCTACCTGCGCAAAGAGGCAGTCAATCTCCCTGCAGAAACCCCTAAGGGCTATGTGCTGGTTACGTACCGCCAAATGCCTCTGGGATGGGAAAAGAACATCGGAAACCGTGCCAACAACCTCTATCCACAAGAATGGAAGATCAAGAGCAGCCATGTGCCGGAGAAACAATTAATAATTAATAATTTATAATTAACAATTAATAATTATACATTAAAAAAATGCTCAGCATCATCGCCTGCATATCCAAAGCAAATAGAGCAATCGGCTATCAGAACCGGTTGCTCTATCATATTCAATCCGATATGACCCGCTTTCGCGAGTTAACTACCGGACATGTCATCATCATGGGCAGAAAGACCTATGAATCACTTCCTAACGGTGCACTCCCCCACCGCCGTAACATCGTAGTTTCCAGGAGCAGGAAAGAACTGCCGAACTGCGAGGTTTACGCATCTTTGGAGGAAGCGCTGGCTGCTGTCACAAATGAAACAGGAAAAGAGAAAGCAGAAAGAAATAATACCGTCATAGATAAAGAATGCTTTATCATTGGCGGTGAGAGCATTTATTCCCAAGCCCTTCCGTTTGCCGACAGACTCTATCTCACGATAGTGGATGATGAACCGGAAGCTGCCGACACCTTTTTTCCGGAAATCAACCCGGATGAATGGGAAGTAGCAGAAAAGGAAATGAGGAATGAAAACGACTTATCGTTCACATTCCTCACACTCTATAGAAAGCAATAAAAATTATTCTTCTTCTGTTGCCTCTTCCTCCACAACATCATCAAATCTCTGGATATCTGCCATAGAAAGCTGACGGTTGATAGCCGCATTGAATGAGATGATAGTCTCACTGCGAGACAAGCCCAGAGGCTGCAACTTATCATGAATGATTTCCAGGAGATGGTGGTTGTTGATGGCATAAATCTTGATAAACATATCAAAGCCACCTGTCGTATAATGACATTCTACCACCTCAGGAATCTTCTTGAGTTCTTCTACCACTTGGTCGAACTTTTCAGGTTCTTTCAGGTACAATCCCATGTAAGCACAGGTTTCATAACCAATCTTTTCCGGATCTATAATAAACTGCGAACCCTTGATAATGCCTAGGTTTGATAGTTTAGCTACACGCTGATGAATAGCTGCACCGCTCACATTGCAAGCGCGTGCTACTTCCAAAAATGGAATACGGGCATCTTTAGAAATCAACTTCAAAATCTGCCTGTCTAATGAATCTAATATTTGTTTTGCCATATCTTCTATTAATTTACTTGCAAAGATAGTACAAAATTTTAATAACAGCAACTTTTCTGAATAAAAAAATAATAAATTAATATTATTTTTCCTTTCAGGCCGCATTATTGACCTTTTTCAACAGCAGAATAGCTGATTTTGATGGCTTTTGCCTGTCTCAAAGCCTGCTTCACATCTGTGATGACTCCCATCTTGGTATCCTTATCTGCCTTGATGGAAACTGTCATCAACCGCTGGTCTTCTGCCGACATGCGCTTCTTCTCTGCTGCCATATAGTCCATTACCTCCGGGGCAGTAGCCAGCTTGTCATTCAGCTGAATCTGCGTTTCCTTGCCATATTTACCCTGCAAATCCTTGGTTGGTTTGCCGATATAGATATGGCTTACTGCCGACTTCTTGGTCAATCGGGTCAGATTCTTGCCCTGTGGCACTCTGCATTCCACCTTCAGGGTCACCTGACGCATGTGGGTAACAATCATGAAGAAGAAGAGTACGGAGAATATCAGGTCTGGCAGAGATGATGTATTCAGTTCAGGCACATCGTGCGATTTCTTGCAGAAACGAATCATGGTTTACCTCCTTTCTCCTCCTGCTCCTCAGCATGGGCGTCGATGCTCTTGTCCTGTTGAGTCATAGCGTTGGCATACGACTCCGTGATACGCTGAGGACTGATTTTACGTATCTCTTCCTTCTGCTCATTGGTCAGCAGAGCATAGTTTCTATGATATTTCTTCTGAGCTGCTTCATTACGCAGCTGGTCATAAGCCTCCATCAGCTGGTTTTGCATCTGAAAATAGAGATTGTAATCTGCATCACGGTCGCTCTCGATAGAGATGAGATGCTTCTTCCCCAGGCGATGCACAAAACGGACGGTTTCTTCCTTGAGCTGAGCAACCTTCATCGGCTTGTCGTTTACCAGCAAGGTATCGCCCGCAGTCAGATGAATGGCCATCAGGTTATTCTTGTCAACCACCGACTCCTGCCGTTCCTTTTTCTGAGGTTCCGGTGAAGGAAGTTGGCGCAATAATCCCTTATCCACATCCATCGATGTGGTGACAAGGAAGAATATCAGCAGCATAAACGAAATGTCGGCTGTGGAAGTGGTATTCAACCCCGGGATTTCATGACTTTTCCTTCTTATCAGCATTTTGCTTTTATCTTATAGAACCTAAAATCTTTATCAATTATCAGTCAATTACTTCTTCTTTCTGATATATCGGGTTCCGCCAAAGCAGACGGCACCGATGCCTGCCATCAGCATCAGAAGCGATGTGACGACAAACATATCAGAGAGTTTGAGCCAAATCCAGTCGGCATAGTTTTCACCATTGATGAGCATCGGGTCGGAACCTCCCAACAGGAAGGTAACAACCAGAATTGCCAGCAGGGAAAGCCATGTGATGCGGAAGATGCGGCGCACGGGCACTCCATTCACCACTGCCTCCGATTTCGTTGTGCGATAACCCTTGATCATCGAATAGACTGCCAAGCCCACTCCTCCAATCAGGAATAGCCACATCAGGACGATGAGCACATCCGTAAACAGAGGCGCATTGAAGTCTGGGTTCTCTACGAAAGGCATATCATAGCCCACCAGGAAGAACAATCCGAATACTAGCACCGCCAAGCCTATCAAGAGATAGAAAATGCGCTGAGAGATATTCTCCGATGACTTGTTACTTTGAACTTTGAACATTTCTCTATTCGTTTATTTATTCCTGGCAATAATATCCATTAAAGTTACAGCCGATTCCTCCATCTGGCTAGTAAGATGCTCCACCTTCGAAAGGATGTAGTTATAGAAGACCATGAGAATCAAGGCTACGATGATGCCGAAGATAGTAGTAATCAGCGCTACCTTCATACCCGATGCCACGATGGTAGGGCTGATGTCTCCCGCCTGCTGAATCTGATCGAACGCCATCACCATACCAATCACCGTTCCCAGGAATCCGAGAGATGGAGCCATGGCAATGAAGAGCTTGATCCAGGAGCATCCCTTCTCGAGATTAGCCGCCTGCACCGTGCCATAACCGTTCACGGAGCGCTCAATATCATCCAGCTTCTCATCAATATGCATCAATCCCTGAAAGCAGATAGAAGCCACAGGTCCACGGGTATTGCGACAGAGGTCCTTAGCCCCTTCCACATCTCCCGCAGTCACCTTCTGGTCAATGTCCTGCATCAGCTTCTTGGCATTGATTTCAGAAAGACTGAGATAGATGATTCGCTCGATACAGAAAGCCAATCCCACGATGAGTGCGATGGCAACGAGCGACATAAAGCCAGCGTTACCCTCAATGAATTTCGTTTTAAGAGCTTGATGAAATCCCATGTTCTCCTCCTGTGCCATCATAGGCAGAGAACACATTGCTGTGAAAACTAATATTGCGAAACGCGCAATAGATGTATTTTTCTTCATAATCATATATACCTTATTATATATATAAGCGGAAAGAGGGGGATTCGAACCCCCGAACCGGTTTTGCCGGTTACACGCTTTCCAGGCGTGCCTCTTCAGCCACTCGAGCACCTTTCCTTTATTTCGGAATGCAAAAGTATCAATTTTTATCCGAAATGCCACATATTCGCTTGCTTTTTATATTTCTTTAACGAAAATATAAGAGCGTAAACCCGCTAGGCGTCCCGGCGGATTTGCAATACGCCGTAAAAAAAGGTTCGACCTATAAAAACCGGGGGATTTGTAATCCCCCAACAAAAGGAAAAGCATACTCCTTTGCTGCGGATTACAAATCCGCAGAGCCTAAATAGGTTAGGACATTTTTCAACGCCGGATTACAAATCCGGCGAGACGCCTAGCGGGAATAAAGAACTTGTTATCCCCTGCCTAGAGTATGGCGTCCCGGCAGATTTGCAATCTGGCGAGACACCTAGCGGACTTCCCCACTTGCGAAAGTTCTGTCCTTTACTTCTCAGGAATAATCTCGAAGATTTCGGCTGAGCCTTCTATCTGAAGCTTGGCTGCCTTCTTCACCAATTCTACCTTGCTGAATGAACTGTCGATGGTGGTAGTGGCAAGAACCTTGCCCTTGGCATTCAACTGACGACAAACCAAAGAACTGCCTGGAGTCAACTTCAGAAGCAGGGTGTAACTCTTTACATCCTTCTCAATACCCATAGTAAGGATGCCCTCGTTGGTGAATGAGGTGCAAGGATTCTCATCGAAACCATACATCGCTGCCTGAAGGTTGGTTGCCTCTACAGGGAAGCTCAAACGCTCTGGAGTGGTTGGATTCACCTCGAAAGTGCGGACAGCGGCCCAGTTGCGCTTGTCTGACTTCAACTTCTTGATACGGATATAACGAGCCTCAACAGGGGTATCGGTCTTCCAGTTGATGATATACTGCTTCTTCAACTCGCCTGTCAGCGCCTTCCATTCCTTTCTGTCTACAGAATACTCCAATACGGTGTTGTCGAAGTAATCCACATCATCCACAGAGTTGCGCCCCTGAAGGATTCTTACCTCTGAAACTGAACGAACGCAGCCCAGGTCAGCACCAATCCAGTCGCCTGTATTCTGGCCGTTACCCGATGTATAATAGGTAGTAGAATCGTTGTCGAACATCGCCTTGCTCTGGGTAGTTCTCAAGGTAGCATAGGTACCGATACCCTTATAGAAGGCAGGCACCTTGCCGGTCAACTTCTTGAAGAAACCAGATGCCATATCGTCCATAGACTGCTCGTAGAATGGCTGCAATACCATGGTTCCTGACTTATGCTTCTCGTAAGCAGCCACATCTTCCTTGCTCATGCGGTTGTTGACATAGCCATCCCAGAACGCCTGGTCGTTGCCAGCCTTGTATTCCTTGATAAGACTCATGGTCTTCAAACCACGGTCGCCCAACTTGCCAAACTCTGTCAACCATGGGCGAAGTTCCTTCATCAGCAGGGCGTTCTTGCAGTTTGCCTCCATCTGGGCAGGAGCATTCTTCACCTTGACAAACTCATTCTGCAAAGCGTTGAACTGTGCATCTGTGAAGTTGTCGATGCGGAAGCTCTTGGTCTCCCATGATTCGATGCGGCGATAACCGGTCTCGGTATCGCAAGAGTGCATGGCGAAGGTGCGATATGCCTCATGTGCCTCAGGAGTGAGATCTACCAGACCACGCTCCCAGTTATCGAGCGGATTATAGTTGGCGATATTCCAGCTATAGTCAGCTACACCATAGAGCGCCAGCTTGGATGCCTCACCATGCTCCATCGGGTTGCTCACGAAACCGCAGAGATCCTTGTTGGTCAGGTCGGTCTGCAATCCGTAGGTAGGACCCTGCATGATGATATGGCGGGCATAATCGGTTACAGGGAAGTTCCACCAGTAGTAAGCTGGGCGCTTGATGCGGGAATTCACCCAGTCGAGCGTCTCGCGGGTCAAGTCGCTACATACCACATCCCCTGTCCAGAATACGTTGATAGAAGGGTCGAGGGTATTCCCGAAGATGGCGAGAGAACCGGTTGGCTTTGGATTCGCCCAGAGACGGGTATAATCGGTAGGACACATCACGAGCGGAGTTACATCGCCCTTAGCCTTCACAAATTCCTTTGCCAGGCGGTTCAGGAGTTCCGACTGCTTTACCGGGTTGGCACCCTCGCCGGAAATATCATCGAAGAAGATAGCGAAAGAACGAACACCAAGGTCGTACATCAGATCGAGCTTGTGAACCAGGTTCTGATAGTCTTCCTCATTCCACTTGATGTCCTGTCCAGGATGGATAGCCCACACGAAGTCTACTCGGTTGCGGCGGCAAGCCTGAACGAGTTCGCTGATGTTCTTAGCCTCTTTCTCAGGATAAGGCAGACGCCAGTTTGGACAACTGTGATATGGGTCATCCTTCGGACCGTAGAGATAGGTGTTCATCTTATTCTTTCCGTAATAGTCGATGAGGGAAAGACGCACCTGATGAGACCAAGGTTCGCCATAGAAGCCTTCTACCACACCACGGTTTGGAAGATCTGGGTAGTCGTTGCAGGTGGTGTAAGGCATCTGTCCCTTTGCCATCTCGCTGTTAACAATCTGGCGCAGAGTCTGCAAACCGTAGAAGGCACCACGCTCGTCGTAGCCCACAATCTGGATACCCTTGGCATCAGCCTTCAGGCTGTAAGCACCCGAAACAGGCTTTACGCCAGCCTTGGCAGCGAGTTTTTCACCGAAATCGATAGTCAGGCGAATGCCCTTGGCGTTGGCGGTAAGAAACTTCACGTCATCGGCAAACTTGCCTTTCTTGTCTATCACCTTGACACCTTTCTGCAGGTCGAGTCGGTTAGCAGCATCCACATTCAGGAGATGTGGTGTAGGGCTCACGATGAGTCCGTGATGATCCAGTTTCTTACCCGGAATCATGTTTACGTCCTGCTTTTCAGAACGCTGGCCGCTCAGGTCTTGTGCCTGAGTGCCCTGTGCAAATGCAGCCATCAGGAGGGCTGCCATCAACATTTTTCTAGTCATAATGAATAGTTGGTTTAGGATTTATATTTATTAAAGTTTATATATTTACGAAAGCTTTTGCCCTTACAGGGCGCCTTGCTGATTACCATTATAACCCAGGGCACTGCCCTGGGCTAGGAGCTTCTGCCCTTTCAGGGCGTGCTGCTTCTAGAGCTTTGAGTCTTCAGGGCGTGCTGCTTCTGTAGCATTTGCCCCCTTCAGGGCGTGTGGAACAATTCTTACAAGTGGAATACTCTTTCCACGGTTTCATTGGTTTGCTTGGCAAACTCTTCTTCGCTCACGTTGTAGGCTTTCGCCAAGGTTTTAAGAACTTCTACTATGAAGGCGCTCTCATTGCGCTTTCCGCGATATGGAACGGGAGCCATGTATGGAGAGTCGGTTTCCAAAACAATGCGGTTCATCGGAACCACGGCTGGAAGGTCTTCACGCAGATGACTGCTCTTGAAGGTAGAGACTCCACCGATGCCCAGCACGAAGTTGTCGAACGAGAGGAGTTCCTCGGCTTCCTTCTGATTGCCGGTAAAGCAATGGAACACGCCGCCCGGCAGGTCTTTCTGATACTGTCTGAGCAGATGTACCATCTCGTTCTGCGCCTTGCGGCAATGAATCATCAATGGCAAGCGGGTATCTACCGACCACTTCACCTGCTCTTCGAAAGCCTCCAGCTGCTCATGTTCGAACTCACGGCTCCAATAGTAATCCAATCCGATTTCGCCAATGGCGATAAAGTCGGAAAATTGCATCTTCCGGAGTTCTGCCAGCTGCTCCTTCCAGTCTTCCTTCACCTCCTCAGGGTGCACGCCAATCATGGGATAGGCGTAGCCCGGATATTCCCGGCTCAAAGCCAGGACTGCGTGCGTGGTCTTCAAGTCGATGGCAGGCAAGAACACCTTGCCTACCCCCGCTTCACTGGCACGAGCGAAAGACTCCGCCCTATCCTCATCAAATTCCTCCGCATCAAAATGCGTATGCGTATCTATTACTTTGAACATTGAATTTTGAACTAAATGATTAGTACTGGCGCTTCATCATTTTCTGAGCATACTTTGCCAACTCCTCCTTGCGCTCAGCAGGCACATTCACTGCATCCAGATACTTCCTGCTCTGCTCGAAGTAATAAGCTATCTTGTCCTGAGCCATCTTGTCAATACCAATCTCGTTGTAAAGACGGGTAACGGCAGCTACCTTTTCCTTGCGGTCGAACTCCTTGGCATCCACCCACTTCTGGAGTTCTGCACGCTGAGCGTCGTTGGCATGGTTGAAGGCATTGATGAGCATGAAGGTCTTCTTGTTGGAAGTGATATCGCCACCAATCTCCTTACCGAACACCTTGGTATCGCCATAGACATCGAGGAAATCATCCTGCAACTGGAAAGCCAGGCCAATCTGCTCACCAAACTTATACAGGTTCTCGGCATCTTCCTCAGAAGCATCAGCCAGAACAGCACCAATCTTCAGAGCACAAGCCAGGAGTACGCTGGTCTTGAGACGGATCATCTCGATATACTCCTCTTCCTTCACATCGTTGCGTGTCTCAAACTCCATATCATACTGCTGTCCCTCTCCTATTTCGAGAGCGGTGGTGGTGAAGAGTTTCAACACCTTGGCAAGATGCTTTTCGTCACACTGTGCCATGCGCTCATAGGCAAGAACCAGCATGCTGTCGCCCGAGAGGATGGCTGTATTGGCATCCCACTTCTTGTGAACGGTCTCGTGACCACGGCGCAGGTCGGCATTGTCCATCAGGTCATCATGGAGCAAGGTATAGTTGTGATAAGTCTCCAGGGCGATGGCATTCATCAGGATTTTCTCCGGGTCGTTCTTGAAGATGTTGTAACCCAGGAGCATCAGGGTTGGACGGATGCGCTTGCCCCCCATAGAGAGCACATACTTTATCGGCTCATATAGCGAATATGGTTTACGGTCGTATGGCAAGTTCTCCAAGAACTCGTTCACCATGTTTAAAATTTCATCAGCTGTCTTCATAATAATGTATAATTTATAATGAACAATTTATAATTTATAATGAATAATTTACAAAATAATTTATAATCCTATAACTGGAATACCACCGGAACGGCAATCATGGTACGGCATACCTTGTTTCTATCCATTCCCGGTTTCCATTTCGGCATCATCTTCATCACCCTGAGAGCCTCAGCATCGAGCACCGGATCTACCGAAGTGCTCACTCTCGTATCTGCTATACTGCCGTCCTTGTTCACGATGAAGGTGATGACAACGGTTCCCTGCACCTTGTTTTTCTGCGCTGCAGAAGGATATTTCAGGTTCTTGGTGAGCCATTGCATGAATGCCGACCATCCGCCCGGAAATTCCGGAATTTTCTGCACCACTGTAAATTTGATGGGTTCTTCTGGCGTATTGTCAGAATTATCAATCGCAGTCTCAGGTGCAGCTTCCTTCACATCGGCACCTTCCACCGCTCCCGAACCGTCACCGATAACCAGTTTGCTGGTAGTGGTACTGAGTTTATCGGGCGATTTCACCATCTGCTGTTCGGTAGGTTTCACCTCCTGCGTGATGGCTTCTGATGCAGGTGCCTTCGACATCGCCTCAGCACTCACCATGTCCTTCTGGTCGGGTGGTGTCTGCATATCCAGGTCTTGTGCCAGATCCTCAAAGTTCTCTGCCCAGTCATCTCCTCCCTGAGGCCCCTTCTGATATTGAAGTGCCACGAAGAGGAAGGTAAAAGCCAGAAGAAGCCCAAGCAGGAAAAAGGTGACCCGCTTGTCGTCCAACTGTACTTTCTTCGATTTTTTAATTTCCAACATTCTTCTATTTTTATCTAGTCTGCAGCCCCACTTCCCCATTTTTAGGAGCAGAAACTGCAATATTTCACTATCAATTCCGTTCTTTTCTACGAAAACAATGCAAATTTACTGTATATTCTTGAAAAAAGCTGTATCTTTGCCAAAGATTTATAGAATTTAAATGAAAAAAATAGTTTTTTCCCTCGTATTGACGCTTTTTGCGGCTTTTATGAACGCTCAGGAGAGCCAAACGAGTTATAACTTTCTGCGCTTACCGGTCAGTGCACATGCCGCAGCCCTCGGAGGCGATAACATCACCTTGATAGAAGATGATGAAGCCCTCGTATTCCATAATCCGGCGCTGCTGTCGTCGGTGAGCGATAAGACCATCAACCTCAACTACATGAATTACATGTCGGGGGTGAACGTGGCATCGGCTTCCTTCAACCGCATCGTGAAGGAAAAGGCATCATGGGCGGTGTCGGCTCAATACATCGACTATGGCAAGATGAAACAGACGGATGAGAACAACATCGAGATGGGCGAATTCTCGGCAAAGGACATTGCGCTTGCGGGCCATTTCTCCTATATGCTTGCCCAGAATCTCGCAGGTGGTATCTCTACCAGATTCATCACCTCCTATATCGGTGATTACAACTCCATCGCCATGGGCGTAGACCTGGGTTTGAACTATTACGACCCAGAGCAGGACCTTTCTATCTCTGCCGTTGCCAAGAACCTGGGTGGACAGCTCAAGGCGTATGATGAGGAATATGAGAAGATGCCGATAGACCTGCAGGTGGGAGCCACCAAACGGTTTGAGAACACCCCGTTCCGCATTTCTGCCACCCTGGTGAATCTGAACCATTGGGACAGCGGACTGAAAAACCATCTTGTGGTAGGAGCAGAACTCCTCCTGGGCGAGAGTCTGTGGCTGGGAGCAGGATATAATGCCCGCCGTGCTGACGAGATGACGATTTCTACAGGCGAGGAGAACGAGGAGAGCAGTCATGGAGCCGGATGGTCATTCGGTGGAGGCATCAACCTGGAGCGCTTCCAGCTGAATGTGGCCTATGGCAAATATCACGTCAGCAGCAACAGTCTGGTGCTGAGTGTGAATTATAAATTGTAAATTATAAATTATAAATCAGTTCGAAATATGAAGAAGATAACAATAGCAATTGATGGTTATTCATCATGTGGCAAGAGTACCATGGCTAAGGACCTTGCCAAGGAGATTGGATATGTGTATGTAGATACAGGCGCCATGTACCGTTCTGTTACGCTCTACGCCTTGAGAAACAAGCTATTTGATGCAGAGGGCAATGTCAAGGTAGATGAGCTGGAGAAGAAGATGCCTGAAATCCACATCTCGTTCAAGTTTAATGAAGCTACCGGTCGCCCGGACTGTTATCTCAATGGCGAACTCGTAGAGAAGGAGATTCGCTCATTGGAGGTTTCCAGCCACGTGAGTCCGATTGCCGCCATCCCATTCGTCAGAGAGGCTTTGGTGGCACAGCAGAAGAAGATGGGTGAAGACAAGGGCATCGTGATGGACGGCCGCGACATCGGCACCACCGTTTTCCCTGATGCAGAACTCAAGATATTCGTCACCGCCAGCTCCCAGGTGAGAGCACAGCGCCGATATGATGAGCTGCAGGAGAAGGGAATGCCAGCTGATTTCGAGGACATCCTGAAGAACGTAGAAGAGCGCGACTACATCGATACCCATCGAGAGACTTCTCCGCTGCGCCAGGCAGAAGATGCCATCGTTCTCGACAACAGCCAGCTGACCATCCCTCAGCAGAAGGCATGGCTCATGGAACAGTATCAGAAAGCCATCAAGGCATAGGTGTTTGCAAAAATTAGTTAAAATAGAATAATTTAACGAGAAAATAGAATTATTCATTGACACTACCTTGCAAAAAAAGCAATGATTTATTATCTTTGCAACACTATTTAAAGGTAGTAATGATATAGATTATAAATTTTGAGTTAATTACTGTTTTTTGAAGGTGGTAAGTCTTCGGGAGAAGATTTACCACTTGTTTTGTTTTTATACATTCCAGAATTCCAAGAGATTACCCCTGAATTCAAAGAGATTACCCCTTGAATTCATTGATAATCTTTTCCTTACATTCTTCCATCAGCCATTTGGGAGTACTTGTGGCACCACAGATGCCCACGGTATTGACGCCCTGGAACCATGCCATGTCTATTTCGTCAGCACTCTCTATCTGATAGCTGTTGTCATTCACGCTCTTGCATTCCTTGAAGAGTACCTTACCGTTGCTACTCTTTCTGCCGCTCACGAAGAGCACCACATCATGCCTGCTGGCAAAGATGGCGATATTCGGCATGCGGTTAGCCACCTGTCGGCAGATGGTGTCAAAGCTCTTGAAGGTAGCACCTTCCACGATATGCGCCTGGCAGTATTCGATGATGCGATGGAACTCTTCCAGGCTCTTGGTGGTCTGAGAATAGAGATAGATGTCCTTGGAGAAATCCAGCCTTCCTATCTCCCTCAGATGTTCCACATCCTCCAGCTTCTCTACCACAAGAGCGTGACTCTCGGTCTGTCCTACCAAACCCAGAACTTCGGCATGTCCCTTCTTTCCGAAGATGACAATCTGCGCCTCCGGATTGTTGACATACTGCTTCTTGATGCGTCGCTGCAACTGCAGTACCACAGGGCAGGTGGCATCAATGATTTCAATGTTGTTGCGCTCGGCAAGGGCATAGGTCTCAGGTGGTTCTCCATGGGCACGAAGCAATACCTTCACGCCATGCAGCTCCTCCATCTGCTCGTGGTCGATGGTGATGAGTCCTGCTTCATGCAGTCGTTCCACCTCCATACCGTTATGCACGATATCTCCCAGGCAGTAGAGTTTACTGCCTTTCTCCAACTCTTCTTCAGCTTTCTTGATGGCAGTGGTCACACCAAAGCAGAAACCACTGCCGTTATCTATTTCTATCTGCACTTTTTTTAATTTATAATTTATAATTTATAATGTATAATGTATAATTATTCATTGTACATTATTCATTGTACATTAATCTTCACTACCACCTTTGCCTGGTCAGGATCATTCGTAATCATGAGGATACGAGGGGTCTTCACACGCGAATTCTTCAGTTCGGCAGCCACTGCCGTCACCTTCATCTTCACGGTTTCTCCCGGCTGAATCTTGCTCTTCTTCAAACTTACCTGCAAGCCCATGGTAAACATCTGCATGCTTCTGATGTCGAGTTCCGACTTACCCTTGTTGGTGAGGGTGATAAGTCCCTTCAGCTTCTTCTTGCCGTTGAAGCTGCCGAGGTTCAGTTCCGTTGCCGATATTTCCAACTTCGGAGCCTTTGCCTTCTGCTCGGCTGTCAACTTGTCAAAGTCAGGAAGGAGGACAGCAGAAACCACGATTTCCTTCTCTGGGGCAATCTTGTCGCCAGGACGCTCGCCCAGATAGATGGAAGTCTGATTCAGTCCCAGGTCACGCAGCTTCTTGGAATCCAAGCCCAATACGACGACGGCAGAATGATGAGGAGCCACCTTGGATGGAGATACCTGTGCCTGGAGATAATTAGGCAGATGCATCACCACCGGTTCCATCACACGGTCGGTAGGATTGAAGATGTGGATGCGCTGCACCGGACGGTCGCCACGGTTTACGTCATCAAACTCCACTTCCTGGACATCCGACTTGATGTCACCCAGAAGCTGGTCGTAAGAACCTGCGAAGTCTACCACGCTGCCCACCACCTTGCCTCTCATCATGACGATGAAAGGTTCGTCAGAGGCATTGCTGTAGAGGCATATCTGCTTCATGAAGGTACCCATCTGCTTGGAGTCGTAAACAGCTTTGACTGTGAAGGTCTCGCCTGCTGCGATACTCTTCTTAGGATATTCCACAGATGTACAGCCGCAGCTCTTCAATATATTGTTAATCACCAAAGGCTTGTGGCCTTCGTTCTTCATCACGAACTCAGCAGTTACGGGCTTGCGGAACAACACCTGTCCGCAGTCCACCACCTCGTGCTGGGTTGTTATCTTCTGTGCTGATGCCGGCAGCGCCAACAGCGCTGATAGTATCCATATATTCATTCGTTTCATACTATTCTATTCTTAATTATCAATCTATAAACTTTTAACTATCAATTATTAACTTTCAATTCATAAGTCTCTGTGCGGCCACCAAATTCCGGACTGTAGGTACACTCAGCGGTGCAAGTTCCACTCTGATAGTCGCCCTTTCTATCCACGTAATACTCCATTTCTACGATGTGCTTACCTTTAGATAAACGATTGAAATAGAAATTTGTTGCATGATCTCTTGGAGAAACATAGCAGCCTATGCCCCACTGATAACCGCTCAACTGGTTGACCGGTTCCAGACATGCCGCACGCTTATCCGTAATCTGCACAAAGTCGTAGTCGCGGTCGGCGGTGATGATGAGCGTTACCTTCACCTTCTCGCCTACCTTCGCCTGCGCCTTGCCCTTGCTCTCAGATTCGGCTGGAACGATGACACGGCGCACCTTGATGCCCGATACCGCAGAACCGATTTCGCTGATAGGCTGCTTAAACTCTGCATAGACAGCACCCCAGCTGGTATAATCGCTCTTTTTGTCGATGCTCAGCTTAGATGCCTTGCCCGGTCTTCCGGTCTTCACATAGCCCAAAGTAGTGGAATCCTGCGGCATCGGCAGCAGCTTGCCATCCAGTTTCAGCACGGCATTCTCAGCCTTCCTGCTCCAGTTGCTCTCATTGCCCTTCATAAAGGCATAGACAGCATCTACGGTGTTCACCGGCGTATCCCAAACCTGGGTGCGTTTCGACATCAGGAGCCAACGCTGCAGTTCCTCGATGGTCTGCTTGTCGTTCGGCTTCAGCATCTGCAGCGCCTCTATCACAGATACCTGGGTAGGAATCTTATAGTTTCTCCAGCTGTAGAGTGCCTTGCGGGTATCGTAGTAGCGGCCCATCTCCTCGCGGTAAACAGCATATTCGTTCACACTCTGCAGATATTCGCCTGCCTTCTCGCGGTAAGCAGCATTCTGCTGGCTGTTTCTGGCGAGTACCACGGCAGCACGCGCCTTGCCATAGATGGTGAAATCACCGGTCATCTTCGACATTTTGTCCAGGAGATAAGCCTTGTCAGCTTCCAGATTCTGCTTCATCTTTCTGCCATCCATCGAAAGGATGTAGAGATAATGCAGCGTCTGTTCGCTAGGACTCACCTTCTGCTTTTTCTCCTCCTGCTTCTTCATTTCTCTTACTTCCTGCGCTGTCTGCCAGGAGAGATAATCAATGGCGGAAGTCAGCATCCGGGCGGTTGATTTCTGCACACCAGCGATGGCATTCAATCGAACCATCATTTCGGCTACCGATGTAGTCATATACCGGCTGCCCTTCATACCTTTCCACCAGGAGAAGGAACCGTCAGCATTCTGCAACTTCTTCAATTTCTCCACCTGATTCTGCAAGCGGATGGTCTCCTGAGAGAGAGTCTTCTGAGAATGATTATCCAAAGAGAGAGTCTTCTGGATATGGGTGGTGATGGTATTGGCGTAGATGGCAGACATCAGCGAGATGGCATCCTCCTCATCCGGATTGCTGATAGCTGGCAGCGCCTTCACCATTAGCCAACTAGGATTGTTGGTGTACTCGATGGTTACCTTTGCCTCTTCAGCGCCCTTCGCCTGCTTGCCCTCCTTGTTCAGGAAGAGTTTGCTTAGGTCGAAGTTCTGCTCGCCCTTCTGATGCAGGGTGATAGGCAGAGTGTTCACCACGAGTTCACGGTTGCTCAAAACCGGCAGATAGTGCTGTTCACCATCGCTGTACCCGTTTCCGGCAGCCACCACCTTATTAATATATACACCCTCTTTCAGTCCCTGGACATCAAAGGAGATGGTAGCAGAGCCCTCGGCATCAATGCTGTAGTTCTGCGTCTTCTGCCAAACCACCTTGTTGGTCTCCGGGTCGAGAATCTGCATACGGGCATTGCCGCTCACCTTCTTGTCGGAAGTATTGAAGAGTTTCACCACGATGGTGCTCTTATCGCCCTCACGAAGGAAGCGAGGCATGTTTGGCTGCACCATCACGGTCTTCTGAGCCACAGCCTCATCCACCAGCAAACCATTGCGCATCTCCTTGTCATGAGCCAAGCCCATGAACTTCCAAGTAGTCACGCTTTCCGGCAGGGTAAAGTTGATAGCCACATTGCCCTGATTGTCGCTCTCCAAGGCAGGATAGAAGAAGGCGGTCTCGTTCAGGTTTTCACGCACCTGAACATGGTTGAGTGCCGCTTCATCGGCAGAAGAAAGAACCTTATTAGATCCTCCACCACCAAATTCTTCAAGCATCACCATTTTGTTCTGTAAAGCCAAGTCCATCTCAGAAAGCAAAGGTTTCGAAGAAGCAGCTCCGAAACGGGTCATCTTAGAGCCACGAATTCTCATGACTTTCGCCTCATCTCGAACCAGCTCGTCTTTCTGTATACGAACAGCCTCAACGGTTGCAAAATAAGAACGTTCCACCGCTTCCATATAAGCATAATAGCTAAAATATTTGCCATCAAACTTATCTACATCCAGTTGTTTCTGGTCGAAATATTTAGTAGGATAAACACCCAACAAATCCATCTTATAATACTTCAGATTACTCTTCCAATAGCAGCTTGGCAACCACTGGCTTAATCCCAGCGACATTTTCCAGCTATGCTCAGCCAACTGGTCGAGCGACTTGTCATAGAGTACGCTCATCAGCTGTGCCTTGGCAGGCTTGCCGTCAGGAGTGGTAATCTGCAAGGTCCACTTCTCCTTCTGTCCCGGAGTAAGACGGTCGCGGAAAGTCTTCCAGGCGATGTTCAGTTTCTTCTCCGGCAGAGGACGTGAGATACTGATGGTTCGGGCATAGCATTCTCCGTTCTTCACGAAACTATAGTTGATGACCACGCCCGACGCATATTCCTCCTTGTAGGTGAATGGCAGGGTCACGATACTGTCGCCCAACTCCCAGGCACCTTTCTCCAGCAGCTTGTTGCCGGCAATGATGGAATAAACGATGTGCGCTCCGTTTTCAGAAGAACCCACCTGCACGTATACCGGCTTTCCATCACGAGGGAAGGTCTTCGCCGTCTGATAATACCATTCGGTGGTTGTTTCCATCGGATGGGTATCCTTCATGCTGAAAAGGGTGAACTTCTGCTGCAGGGTATCTGTTCCGCAGATTGCCTCCAGCTGATGAACGCCCGATTTCCAAACCTGGGCAGAAGAAGCGTTATATTCCTTGATGGCGATAGGAGCATTTGCCTCAGCCACCTTCCATTCGCCTTTATCAATGCGATATTTCAGCTGGCTCGAAATCGGCATTCCGCTGGCATTTCTATAAGCAAAAGTCACGGTCTTCAAACTGTCTACCTCTATCCGCTTCGGCATATTCACCGAGAAAGCAGTAGACCTGGTGCCCAAAGGCAGACTCATCTCGCCTTCATGACTCTCGCCGCTGATATCCGTAACCACGGCAGAAACCGTGAAATTAAAGAAGCGGGCGATGCGCATGAAGTCGTTCTTCTCCGATTCTGCAACCTCCAATGGGATTTCCACCTCAAAGGTTCCGTCCTCGCGGGTCACGGTGGAATCTGTCTTTACCTGCTTATCGGAAGAACTGGCACCCCTCCACCACATCTGGTTTCTGCGGGTCACTTTATATTCCACCTTGGCTCCCTGCACAGGCACACCAGCATAGGTCTTGGCTGAAGCCTTCACCACTATAGTATCGCCCCAGGTATATCGCTCGTTCACCTTCGGGAAAGTAATCTCGAAGGTAGGACGCTTGTATTCCTCTACTCTGACATATTCTGTTGCCGTACCATTCACGGAGATAGAAAACATTCCCGTCTTTCCCTCCTTCGGCAATTCGAAATCAACCGAAGCCGTACCGTATTCATCGGTCGTAGCCTTCTGCTCAGCCACCTGCTTCCATTCAGCGTCTCTCAGGATAAACTTCAGTTCCTTGCTCTTGCCCGGCACGCTGGCATCCAAGCCCTTCTTCACGATAAAGGAGACGGCAGTGGCATGCATCTTCTGTCCCGGTCGATAGATGCTGCGGTCGGTAAACAGCTGATATGCTGTCTTGTCATCCTTCTGCTCGAAATAGCGGTCACGGCTGAGATAAATGTATTTGGCTGGCGCATACTTATCTGCAGAAGTGGAAATCAACACCTCTCCATCCACGTTCTTGAAGTAAGCCTCTCCATTGCTGTCAGTAGTCAAGCGGGCATGAACCAGTCGCTTACGCTTGCCCGTCTTCACATCATAATCCTTTTCATAGAGTTCAATCTTAGCCCCGGCAATAGGCTGGCCATCGGTAGCATTCACTACCACATAGCGATGTTTGTCATCAGGCAACTGCTGGATCATCACCGCCAGATTGCTCACATAGAAAAGCAGTCGCTGCGGAGCGATGCCGGTATTATCCGAAGTTACCTCCATCAGATAGGCACCCAGCGGAAGATTGCCACCAATTTCGATGGAATCCTTCACCTCTTCATAATCCGGACGACCATAGTAGTTCCTGCTGTAATCCTTCTGATGCAGCTTCGTAGTCTTCTTCAGGAGCATCTTATAGGTAGCCTCATCCTGGGCATCATAATTATTATCTGCCGTGATATCAAGACGGGAAATGCTGAACTTCAGGTTCTGGAGATTGCGCACATTCAGATGCACCCACACCTTCTCTCCTGGACGCAATACCTGCGGCATATCCTGCACCTGGAACATCGGTTCGGTGAGTCGCTTCTGCGCATTTCTCAGTTCGTTCATTCTCGACCATCCACCCCAGCGGCTCAGCGCATAGTTGATATAGTTGAGCTTATCCTGCGGTTTGGCATCGGAAGAACGCTCCATGAAGCGGTAGTGCTCCACGGCAAGTTCGCCTGCCTCCGGAATATCCTGATAAACGTGGATGAGCGAGTCGATGGTATGGAGATACTTCGACTTCTTCACCTCTCTCACGTCGTCCTGACTGTATTTTTCAATGAGCTTATAGGCACAGAGACATGCCGCTCCCCGATTGCCCACCTTATTATAATAGGTATACATCAGTAGATACGCCTCCTTGCTGTCTGCTTCGAAACCGATGAGATGCAGCAGATCGTTGTTAAAGGAACTGCCATCCACGCCCTTCTGCGTCAATGGTACATACTCAGTGGAGGTATGCTTGGCAAGGAGTTCAGGCTGTTCCAGGGCTTTCTTGAAGAACTCCTGGCTTTTCTTTTCGCTGACCTTGCCCAGCACGGCATATCTCACCGCCTTCAAAACCGGGTTCTTCTCCTTCAGCACCTCGGCTTCCATCCGCTTCACGTTCGGTTCCAGCGAGTCAGCAGAAATCTCTTTCCAGAGAGTCATCTGCCTCATCTCAGCCGCCAGCAGCTGTCCATAATCATTTACCGCCGAAGCCTTGGCGATGATTTTCTTCATCACCGCGATTTCGCTCTTAGGCTGGTCCTTCTGAGCAATGATTTCAGCTTGCTTCCACAAGTTGTCGTATGTCTGTGCCACAGTTTGCTGCAGGGCAAGCAGGGCTATGAGGAGTGTTAGAATGTTTCTTTTCATAAGCCAACAGTATATTATGTTAATTACAATCTGTTAAACATCAAACTTTCTACTGCAAAAATACAAAAAAAAACTGTTTTCTAACCCCGAAACTGAAACTTTTTATTATCTTTGCACCAAAATAAAAGAATTTATCTAAAAATAACATTAAAAAAACAATGGCAGAGAAAAAGTACGGTCATTTTGATGACGCCAATCGCGAGTACGTGATTACAGATCCTAAGACTCCATGGCCTTGGATCAATTATTTGGGTAACGAGGATTTCTTCTCGCTCATCTCAAATACAGCAGGTGGTTATTCCTTCTACAAGGATGCCAAGTTCCGTCGCATCACCCGTTATCGCTACAACGGTGTGCCGATGGATAACGGCGGTCGCTATTTCTACATCAAGGATGGCGATACCGTATGGAACCCAGGGTGGAAACCTTGCAAGACACCGCTCGACAGCTACGAGTGCCGCCACGGCATGAACTATACCCGCATCACGGGCAGCAAGAACGGCGTGGAGGCAAGTGTGCTCTTCTTCGTTCCGCTCCATACATGGGCTGAGGTGCAGAAGATGACGCTGAAGAACCAGACTAAGGAGGTGAAGACCCTCAAGGTATTCTCCTTTGCCGAATGGTGCCTCTGGAATGCTGCTACCGACATGGAGAACTTCCAGCGCAACTTCTCTACGGGAGAGGTGGAGGTAGAGGGTTCTACCATCTATCACAAGACCGAATACCGCGAGCGCCGCAACCACTATGCTTTCTACACCGTGAATACAGAGATTCAGGGATATGATACCGACCGCGAGAGCTTCATCGGACTCTACAACGAGTTTGCCGAGCCTGAGGCAGTCATCGAAGGCAAGCCACGCAACAGCTTTGCCCACGGCTGGAGCCCTATCGCATCTCATTATATAGAGGTTACCCTGCAGCCGGGCGAGAGTCGCGACCTCATCTTCCTCCTGGGATATGTGGAGAACGAGCAGGACAAGAAGTTCAGCGCCAAGAAGGTGATCAACAAGGAAAAAGCTCATGAGCTTATAGCCAAGTTTGATACCACCGAAAAGGTGGACGCTGCCTTCGCAGAACTCAACCAGTACTGGGATAACCTGCTGAACATCTTCAGCGTGAAGAGCGGCAACGACAAGTTAGACCGCATGGTGAACATCTGGAACCAGTATCAGTGCATGATCACCTTCTGTATGTCGCGTTCGGCAAGTTTCTTCGAGAGCGGCATCGGTCGAGGCATGGGCTTCCGCGATTCCAACCAGGACCTCGTAGGCTTCGTTCATCAGATACCTACCCGTGCCCGCCAGCGCATCATCGACATCGCCAGCACCCAGTTCCCTGACGGTGGCTGCTACCACCAGTATCAGCCGCTCACCAAACGCGGCAACAACGATATCGGTGGCGGTTTCAACGACGACCCTTGCTGGCTCATCTTCGGTACCGTGGCATACATCAAGGAAACGGGCGACTTCTCTATCCTCGCTGAGCAGGTGCCTTTCGACAACCAGCCGGGCACAGAAGTAAGCCTCTTCGAGCACCTCAAGATTTCAATGAACCATGTTATCAACAACCTGGGTCCGCATAAGTTGCCGCTCATCGGCAGAGCCGACTGGAACGACTGCCTGAACCTGAACTGCTTCTCCTGGAATCCTAACGAGAGTTTCCAGACCACCGAGAACAAGGGCGAAGGCAGCAAGGCTGAAAGCCTGATGATTGCCGGCCTGTTCGTAGTAACCGGCAAGGACTATGTAGCCCTCTGCAAGCAGCTTGCCAAGGAAGCCGTGAACAGCCATGAAGGCGAAATCGCCGGACTAGCCGAGGAAGATTACCTGGCAGAAGCCGAGCGTATGCAGCAGGCGGTAGACGCAATGAGCGAAGCCGTGAAGCAGCATGGATGGGACGGCGAATGGTTCCTCCGTGCCTACGATTTCTTCGGCAACAAGATAGGTAGTGATGAGAACGAAGAAGGCAAGATCTTCATCGAGAGCCAGGGCTGGTGCACCATGGCTGGCATCGGACTGGAAGACGGTCTCTGCGACAAGGCATTGGACAGCGCCAAGGAGCGTCTGGAGTGCGAGCACGGAATGGTATTGAACAACCCTGCCTATACCACCTATCATGTAGAGATGGGCGAGATATCATCCTATCCTGAAGGTTACAAGGAGAATGCCGGCATCTTCTGCCACAACAATCCTTGGGTTATCATCGGTGAAACCGTAGCCGGTCGTGGCAACGATGCCTGGAACCATTATACCAAGATTCTGCCAAGCTATGTAGAAGAGAAGTATCAGACTCTGCACAAGGTAGAACCTTACGTAAACTGCCAGATGGTAGCCGGTAAGGATGCAGCCAAACCGGGCGAAGGAAAGAACTCCTGGCTCACCGGTACAGCAGCATGGATGTGGTATACGGTCAGCGAGTTCATCCTAGGCATCAAGCCAGATTACGAGGGTCTGAACATCGACCCATGCCTCCCAAGCACCGCCCATGAGTACGAGGTAACCCGCAAGTTCCGTGGTGGCGAATACCACATCGTGGTAAAGAACCCAGAAGGCAAGGAGAAGGGCGTCAAGCAGATAACCGTTGATGGCAAGGCTATCCCAGGCACCATCATTCCATGCCAGGAAGGCAAACACGAGGTAATCGTAGAAATGTAAATAAAAAAAAGAGGATGCGTCATGAGTCCATGGCGCATTCTCTTTTTTATTTCTTTAATCGTCCCACAGATTTCACAGATAACGCAGATTTAGGATTTTAGAATTTGTAAAGAATTACAAGTAAAGGAACCCCTCTGAAAAACTGAAGGTTGTGAAGGAAGGGTCACAAAAAAACTGAAATCTGAAATTAAAAACTCATTTTTATATGCAGCGCAGAGTAAAAAGATGTAATTATATGATTATTAGGTAATTGCAACATATTTATACCAAGTGTTAAAATGCAGTTTTTGACATGAAATTATTATTTTGAAAAAGTGCCTTCAGTCCTTCAGCCAACATTTTTGTCCATTCTCCTTACTTTTTAACCCTATTTTAACACTCCCAAAAACTTTGCCTTCAGTTCCTTCAGTTTTCGTGTCTTATTTTTTATTTTCCCTCTTTTTCCAAAGAATCAAGATTTTTCAACACGCTATAATTTTATCTCTCAGAGATATAGTTTTATCTCACAGAGATATTTTATTATTTCTCAGAGATATTTTCCCTATCTAATAGCTTCTTTAGAACACCCCCAAGGAAAAACAAAGAAATTCCAGAAAAAGCTTGCGGATTTGAAAATAAAGTCGTAACTTTGCGCTGTAGATTTTAAAACTGATGGTTATGAAGTACTTAGATCCTAAGGCAGACCTCACGTTCAAGAAGATATTCGGCAATCATCCTAATCGATTGAGAAACCTCCTGAATGCCCTTCAGTCACTCAACGAAGATGAACTGATACAACAGGAACAGTATCTGCCGACAACAGAGGAACTGGAGATTTCCGGTTTCACTGATGCCGAGCTCTGGGCCTACGACAAATTCTGGGATTCCGTAAGCGTTGAAAGAACCCTCATTGATGACAGCTACCAGAAAGGCATGGAAAAAGGCATGGAAAAAGGCATGGAAAAAGGCAGAGCTGAAGGTAAAGAAGAAGGCATGAACCAGCGAAGCCTTGAGATTGCCAGAAAGATGCTGGCACAGGGTATGGATGAAGCTATGGTCATGGATATGACGGGGCTGACGGCAGAGGAAATCAAGCAGATGAAACTCTAGTCATGCAGCGCTCCATCAGACCGCATGGCGTCATCCTTCGGCATCCCTGATACTACTAAAAGGGTCTATACGCCACCCGATTATCGTGGCATATAGACCTTTTTTTTCTATTGTATCTGTGAAAATCTGTGGACTCTGTGGGACAAGAAATAACTCCCGCAGCTTTAGCTTTCCCTTCTGCCACCGATTTTCAATTCGCAAATATCACAGATTTTTACCAAGCAAAAACTAGGAATCCAAAAACAATCTCATATTTTTTTTTGTATTTTGGGGATAAAAAAAATCCACAGCGAGCTTCAACAGCGGGCCGTGGACTTCTAGAATACAATTCTATAAACCTAAAAAACTAAACCTATAAACCTAAAAACCTAACTAACCTAAACTTAAAAACTTTTACCTTAAACTTAACCTAAAACAACTAAACCTAAACTTATAATCGTAAACCATATCATCCCGAAACGAATCGATTCACCGTAAGTAAACCAAACCTTTCTGAATTCTGGTGCAAAGATAAGGTTTTTCTGTATATAATAGGTGAAAAAATCGTTCAAAAAACAGCAATTTTTGGCATTTTTACGCATCAAGAACGATTTATTGTATCAAATGAACGATAATTATTCGCTCAAAAGACGATCAGACGAAAAAGAAATTGGTTTTTCAGAGGATTTTTTGTAATTTTGCAGGCAAAAAACAGATAATCATGAAGAAGATTTTATACTTCGTGGCTGCCATTGCCGCCACAACCCTTATTACGACAACCGGTACCAGCTGCAAGTTCGCACCCGAACAGCAGGATGGTGACACCGTGGCTGCCAGCGAGTTCTATCCGGAAGACACATCGTCTGCCCACGCCAAAAAGATGGCGAAAAAGACAGCTGAGCAGGCTGCCATCGTGGACAGTACCGACATATTTTATATAGGCAGCGGTTCTACCAAGGATATCATCCAGCTGGTATCCTACCCTTCACGCCGCGACACCTTTATATATAGCAAGACCCTACATATCAAGGTGAAGGGTAATGCCGACATCAACCACGTGGTAAGAGTAGACTACTATCTGCTGAACGGCAAGGATTCGCTGGTGAAATATGTAGAGGAGGTGAAACTCGATGCGAAGAAATAATTCCCGTAAAACACGCCCTCTCAATACACACAAACCTGGTCAAGGACCAAGCCTTCGTCCAATGCCTTGATGAGAATGCGATGCTTCTTCATTCGGGCTACTGGCAATGTAAAGGATACGCGAGCCTGACATTGCAGGGTGTTCACCTTCCACTGCTCACTTCTGCCTCTGGTCTGAACCTCCCCTTCAACCGGTTTTCCACCGTCCAGCGACAGAGAGAAACGAAGTTTGTCATCCATAGGATGAGTCGGAACCCAACGAACCTGGATGGTAATCGAATCACCCTTCACCTTCTTACCGTCGAAAACAAAACCTATCTCTTGATTTCGGACTATACTAATCGCCTTACCTTCATAACCCAATCCCTTCCACAAGGAAAGAGGACTGGCTGAAATGCAATCGTTGGCGCTCAAACATGCTATATATTCAGGATCTTTTGCCAAAGGCTGGGTAGCCACGGTATGAGGCACACGGTTGAATACCGGCAGCCTGCGTGGCTGGAAATCCATCATGCGGTTCCACTTGCCCTGATTGTAATAACCCTCGTTGTATACCTTGGTGAGACTGATGATGCTGTCGTAAGCCGCCTCGCTCTTCTTCCAATACTCGGCAGAAACATCACGGGAAGAACCAGAAATTTCCTTTCCGTGGCGAGCCAGCTGCCCATAAAGGTGTTTATTGTTCATCTGGGCAGCAGCCTGCACGGGATATTTGAATAGCTGATAGAACTCATCCTTGCGTTCCTTAGGTAATTCGCCCTTGGCTATCGCCTTATCGAGCATTCCCCCTATCTTCTCTGCCTTGTCAGAAATCGACTTGTAATCAGCCAATCTTGCCCGGATATAGGCTTCGCTCCATGGCAGGTCGGTGATTACCTTATATTTCGGATTTCTTTCCTCGCATCGCGTATTCGCCATGAACTCCGGCTTGCGGATATACGCCAGCCGATAGCTCTCCTGCATCACCGGCAGCATCTCTGCAGCCAGCTTCTTGCCGAATTCGCGGGTCCAGAAGTTCTTCTCATGCTCTGCCAGCCATTCATTGTTAGGTTGCAGCTCCTTCTCTGGGGTATCGCCCGAATAGGTGCGGTTCATATTCCACGCCATATCCAGGAAGAGCTCTATCTGATACTCAGCAGGCTTGATATCGCCCACATTGAGAATCCAGAACTTCTGAATGCCTTTGTGCCAGGCTTCAGACATCTGCTGGTAGAGTAAAGCTGGCGAGAAGGTGCCGAGCCAGAGATAATCATGAGGACGGCCCCAATAACTCACGTGATAGTAGATGCCGTTACCACCCTTGCGGGCACGCTCTTCGGCTGTAGGAAAGTGGCGTACCATACCATAATTGTCATCGCACCATACGAGGCATACATCCTCAGGCACCTGCAGGCCTGCATGATACACATCGAGCACCTCCTTGTAAGGCACGAACAGCTGAGGTACCTGCGCCACATCCTTATTCACATATTTTCCCAATAACTCTCTCTGCGCCTTCAAGACGCTATCTAATACTGTTTTCTGTTCCTCAGTTGTCTTGGCTCCCTGCATGGCTCCATCATGAACGCCACGCATTCCGATGGTATAGAGGATAGGCTGACCAGCCACCTCCTTCACACGGTCTTCCCAGAACTGGAGCACATTCTCCCTGTTGTTCAGAAAATCATATTCTCCTACTCCTCTCATCTTCCATTCGCCAGCCGTACTCGAAGCCATCGGCTCACAATGGGAACCTCCGATGTAGATGCCATACTGCAGGGCCACCTCTCTGTTGCCTTCTGTCAGGAAGAAAGGACGGGTGCATTCGTGCATCGCCGGCCAGTAGGTATTGGCACGAAGGCGGAGCAGGAGTTCGAAGATGCGGGCATTGGTCTTAGGACCTATATGACCTGGAATATCCGATGGTTCATAGGTCTTTCCCGACCATGGCATCAGTCCCCAATCCTCATCATTGATGAAGATGCCTCTATACTCCACCGATGGTGACTGCTCATTGTGATATCCTTCCTTCAGGGAGAATGCCTTGAGCTGCTTAGGCTCGGCATCTGCCCACCATTTCCACGGTGAAACGCCCAAGAGGCGAGACACCTCGAGGATGCCGTAAGCCAATCCATGATCATCGCTACCTTTTATATATAGGCAGCCATTGGCTGACTTTAGCAGGAAAGCTTCCTTCTTGTAGGCGAAGGCAGCGGCATCCCTCTGCAGGATGATGGAACTATTAACAGAAGTATTAACAAGTTTCATTTCCGAGCCCAGCACTTTTCGGATATCGCCCTTCAACATCTTCAAAGCTGTCTTAGCCACGGGTTCCATCCGGGCAGTATCAGCAGAAACCACCACCATCTGCCCGCTCTTCACTTCGAAAGCATTCGAAGCAAGACTCATCAGCATCGCCAAACTCTGAGTTATAATATACTTATATGTCATATATGATATTCTTAATAATTAATAATTTATATTTTCTGTTACTATAACCGACTATATCTTTTGTTTTCTGCTGCAAAATTAATACGAATAATTGGAAGAGAACACCTAAAATTCGTATAAAAAACAGCAAAATTCGTCAATCCTGCTACATTTGAATGATTTGTATCATTGGGCGAACAAAAAACCTACATTCCTATTTAAAATAAGATCATTCCGGCTGCTTATACTCGATGCCGAGTTCATCATCAACTGTGGCGATGACACCCAGAAATTGCCCCATGGCCACATGCGGTCCAAGAGGGTGTAAAAACAAAAAGGCTAGCGTGCGCTTGTGCATGCTAGCCCTTTTTATATTTCATCAGAATTAATCACTAATAACTAATCACTAATCATAGAATCCCGGCTGCTTATACTCAATGCCCAGTTCATCATCTACTGTTGCGATGACACCCTGAATCTGACCCATGGCAAACATACGGCCGAGGAGAGTGTAACCGGCATTGTGACCATGATTGCTCTCATCGAATACGCCACCTGGCTCATCAGTGAAGGTCATACCGTGGTCTACTCGCATTGGCAATCGACGACCGGAATTGCACTTGCCTTCCTGCTCAGCCTTCTCGAAGATGCGGCAAAGTTCAATGAGATGGCCGCGACCACCCAAGTGAGAAGCCTCTGTAAAGTTCCCGTTAGGGAAGATGTAGCAAGAGCGCAGATGAACAAAATGAGTGCGGTCAGCAAACTGCTTAGCCATTGCCACACAGTCGTTGTGCTCGCCGGCAGAGAATGAACCTGCACAGAAAGTCAGACCATTGTGCTTGTTTGGCACAGCATCGAGCATCCACTGGATATCCTCGGCACGACCGATGATTCTTGGCAAGCCGAATACAGGATAAGGAGGATCGTCTGGGTGAACACACATGTTGATATCGTATTCATCGCAAATAGGCATGATAGCCTCCAGCCAGTACTTCATGTTCTCCTGCAACTTCTTCTTGTCGATGCCATCGTAAAGCTTCAACAGGTCGCGGAACTTCTGGACAGGAGCAGAATCGCCCTCACTGAAGTTACCCGATACGAAACCCTGGGTCTTGATGATGATATTCTCTACCAGGGCATGATCCTGCTCTGGTGTAGAAGTCTTCTTGATTTCATCAGCCTCAGCCACGAGGTCTCTGCCCCACTTGTGCTCCTTAGAGAACTCAGCCCAATCCTCACGGGCGCCTTCACGCTGGAGGATATAGATATCGAAGTAGGCAAACTCGCCCCAGTTCATATAGAGGTTGTTGGCTCCGTTAGGATTGTCGTGAGACAAATCGGTACGTGCCCAGTCCAAAACCGGCATGAAGTTGTAGCAGATGCACTTGATGCCTTCCTCACCCAGGTTGCGGAGACTTTCCTTGTAAACCTCAATCTGATGGTCGCGGTCAGGACCGCCATATTTCAGGGTTTCAACCACAGGTAAAGACTCAACCACGCTCCATTTCATGCCATAAGACTCGATGTACTCCTTGAGTTCATGAATCTTCTCGCGTGTCCAAACTTCACCCAGAGGCACATCGTGCAATGCAGTCACGATACCCTCCACACCTATCTGTTTCAGCTGGGCAAGCGTAATCTTATCCTTCTTGCCAAACCAGCGCCATGTTCTTTCCATATATCTTTATATATAATGTATTGGTTAAATCAAAAAAATGAATTATCTTGCAGCAACGTACTTGTGCAATGTCTGTCTTACGGCACCCTTGCCGGCGAAGAGTTCCTTCACCATGCCTTCTATCTGCTCGCCGAAGCCAGCCTCGTAGAGATCGAGTCCGAATACATCCTTGCGAGAATAGAGGTTCTTGAGGCAAGAGTAGTCCTGATCAGCCTTGCCTACCTCCAGAGGAGCCACGATGGCCTGCAGTTCTGCCAACAATGGGTCGGAAGATGGCTCGAATGGCTTCAGATTATCATCCAATGCCTTGAGATAACGGGCATAACCTGCCAATACCAGAGGAATCAACACAAGGTTGCTCTTGTCGAGACCACGGTCGATATACTTCTTGATAGTCTCACCGAAACGGATAGAGAGTTTCTGGCTGGTATCGGTAGCGATACGCTGAGGAGCATCTGGCATGAATGGGTTAGGCAGACGCTTGTTGATAACGGTGCCGATAAACTCGTATGGATTCAACACACCTGGATCTGTTACTACTGGCATTGCCTCGATATAACCTATCTTCTGGATGAAGGCACGAAGATCATCATCAGCCATCTCTGCAGAAATCAAGGTATAGTCGAGCATGCATCCATAGATAGACATCGCTGTATGCAGAGGGTTCAGACAGGTGGTTACCTTCATGGTCTCAACCTCATCCACAGTCTTGCGGGATGTATAGAGCGCACCGCCCAACTCCAATGGCGGACGACCGTTGGTATAAGTATCCTCGCAAACAAGATACTGCACTTCCTCGGCATTTACGAAAGGAGCGGTGAAAGTATGCTTCTCGGTGATAATCGTATTGTTATCCTCGAAACCATCCTCAGCGAGCATCGCCTGTACCTTCTCGTGTGGACGAGGAGTAATCTTATCAATCATAGACCAAGGATAGGTAATCTTGCTGCTGTCATTGATATAATCTACGAAACCAGCCTCTACGACACCATCCTGTGCCCAACGCTCAGCATAAGCCTTTACGCCAGCCTTAACATGGTCGCCGTTGTGAGAACAGTTGTCGGTAGACTGAAGAGTAAGTGGCAACTTGCCTGCCTTATAACGCTCATAGAGAAGAGCGGTAAGCTTACCCATAGCAAATACTGCATCAAGACCACGTGCCAAATCTGCATCATTATAAGAATATCCCTTCTCGGTGATGGTAAAAGTAACCATCTGCAAAGATGGAGCCTGGAAAATCTGAACCAAACGCGCCCAGTCGTCAGCAAACTGCTTGTCAGCCTTGATACTTTCGGTAATAGATGCGATAACCTTCTTTTCGATAGTACCATTAGACTGGAGGCCTACGAGAAGAGAGAGATTATTGTAAGGACGATAAGCCTTATCGATAATTTCGTAGTCGAAGCTTTCAGCAACAATAACACCACGATCGTACTTGCCGGTGTTAAGTGCATCGTTAAGAATAGCAGCAGGGAACGCACGGAAGATGTTACCAGCACCAAAGTGAACCCAAGTAGGTTCATCATGCGTCTTCTTAGCTACAGCAGCAATATCATACTTAGGGAGCTCATAACCTTTGGCTTCCCATTCTGTAGTTTGAAAGTTGTTAGAAAGAATGTCATTCAGTTTCATAATTAATAATTATTGATGTTGTTTTATGTAAATTTTTGCCTTTTTATAAGCAATACAATGATTCCTCTTCTGTTGAGTCAGAGCAAAATTACGAATTTAATCTGAAATACCGCTCCTTTTTAGAGATTATTTCAAAATATTGAACAATTAGAAACTTAAATTGAACAATTAGAAATGTTTCGGTAACAAAAACTGCTTTTCGCCCGGTTTCCCTTTTAACCAACAGCAGACTATTTGTATACACTTTACAGATTATCCAGTTCCTTGATCTGCTTTTTCGGTGTCACTCCAAGTCCCTTCAGGCTCTCTACCCTTCTCATCACATTGCCGGTGCCGTCATAGAGTTGCTTCTTAGCCTTATCAAAAGTACCCGAAAGGCGGGTTATCAGATCCCCCACACTCATAAAGGTATCTTCGAAGCCAGCCACCTTATCATACAGGTCAGCTGCCGTCTTCACGATTTTCTCCACATTCTTGTTCTGCCGGTCATACTGCCAGAGATTATAGGCAAGCTGGAGTGCCATGAGCAGATTGCTTGGTGAGATGATGATAATCTTCTTCTGATAAGCATAACGGCTGAGATCCGGCTGCTGCTTCATCGCTGCGATATAGCTGGTCTCGTTAGGAATGAACATCAGTACGAAGCCAATGGCATCATCCACCAGTTTAGAATAGTCTTTGGCTGCCAGTTCATCGATGTGCTTTCGTACGCTCAGCGCATGTGCCTTCATCAGGCGTTCCTGTTCAGCCTCATCTTCAGCTGCCAGAGCATCGGAATAGGCGGTAAGCGAAACCTTGGAATCGATGACCACACTTCTGCCTTCCGGGAATCTGACGATGACATCCGGACGATAGTTCTTTCCCTCTTCATCTTTCGTATTCTCCTGAATGAAGAATTCCTCATCTTTACGAAGGCCGCTGTTCTCCAAGATGGTTTCCAGCACCATCTCGCCCCAGTCGCCCTGCATCTTGCTGTCGCCCTTCAATGCCTTGGTCAGGTTGGCAGCATCGGAGCCAATCTTCTCGGTCTGCTCCTTCAGGTTCAGTACAGCCTGCTGCTGTTCCTGCTGGAAGAGTTTCATCGTGGCTTCGAAGGTGTTCTGCAGTTCCTTCTTGTTCACCTCGTTCTGGGTTTTGCTCTCCTCTACCGATTTCTTGAAATCAGCAAACTGTTCCTTGATAGGTTTCAGGAGTTCATCCATCTGCAGACGGTTGTTTTCCTGCAGAGCCGACTGCTTGGCAGCCAACTGCTCAGCCGCCACCTTCTGCTGTTCTATCGTCATTCGCTGCATTTCCTGCTTCAGGCTCTCGAGTTTCTGTGCCCACTGCTGGTCGCTTTCCGCCCTGAGTCTGGCGGCATACTGTCGTTCGTTCTCCATCTGAACTTTTAAGGATTGAACTTCAGAAGCATGAGAATCCTTCAGGCCTTGAACTTCTACAGCATGAGATTGCTTCAAGGATTGAACCTCAGAAGCATGATGCAGATTGCTCTGTTCAATGTTAGCCTGCAGCACCTGCGCCTTCGCAACAAGCTGCGTTTTCTCCTCTCCCGCACTTTTTGCTTCCATCAGTTTTCCCACGAAGAATCCGATGGCAAGCCCTATGATGATTCCAATTACTATTTCCATTTATCCTTGTTTTGAATGATTCTGTAAATCTGCAAAAATTATGATTTGCAAAAGTAATCATTTCAAGACATAACACCAAACATCATGGGGGATTCTTGTAGATATTTAACTCTTCGCATTTTACTATGCAAACAAAAAGAGCGCACCGCTATTGGCACGCTCTTTTCTTTAACTCATCTTTTAAATATACTTTATCGGTTGGCTGATTTCCATAGATAAGTATCAGTACAATGGATATCAGCACTCTGGTCAGCAATCATCAACTTGAAGTCACCTTCCTCCAATCTCCATTTGCCATCCCAACCAACGAAGGCCAAATCGTCTGCCTTTAATTCAAAGGTCACGGTCTTGGTCTCACCAGGCTGAAGCTCTATCTTGTTGAAGGCACGGAGGCGACGACCATCAGGAACCATACTGGCGATGAGATCGCTGCTGAACAAGAGGACACTCTCCTTGCCTGCCACCTTTCCCGTATTCTTCACATCCACGCTCACCTTGATGATGTCGCCGTGGCGGAAATCAGACTGAGAAACCTTCAGGTTGCTATATTTGTAAGAGGTATAACTCAAACCATATCCGAAGCCCCACTGCTGGGTAATCTTCGCATTGTAGTCGTAAGCACCTTCCATCGTACCCACCTCCTCACTCTTCTTGAAGTCATAGTTGGCGAGCGAATTGATTTCCTTAGGATAGGTGTAAGGCATCTTGCCACTGAAGTTTGACTTGCCCGATACCAAGTTTACCAAGGCATCGCCGCCCATGTTGCCAGGGATAAGGATGTCGATGATGCCCTGTGCCAATGGTTCGATGTCAGCAATGAGACGAGGACGACCTTCATTCAATACCAGAACGACAGGCTTACCGGTCTTGGCGAGTTCCTTCACGAGATTGCGCTGGTTCTCTGAGAGCCAAAGGTCGGTCAGATTGCCCGGAGTCTCTGTGTAAGAGTTCTCACCGATGCAGGCAACGATGACATCAACATTCTTTGCAGCATCAACTGCGCCCTGAATCTGAGGTTCGTTCTCCTCCCAGTATTTTCCCTTCTCATTATAGGTAACACCCTGGTTCAAGATAACATTCTCCTTGCCATACTCATTACAGAATGCCTCATAGATGGTATTGTACTTGCCGGCAAACTCATCAGCACGATGCCCCTGCCAGGTATAGCTCCATCCACCGTCCAGGCAGCGCATCTGATTGGCATTAGGACCCGTAAGTAGAATCTTCTTGCCATGCTGCAAAGGAAGGATATTACCCTCGTTCTTCAGGAGCACCATACTCTCGGTAGCTCCCTCCAAGGCGAGCTTGGCAAACTCCTCGCCACCAAACTTAGGATAATTCTTCAGTTTCTGGGTTGGTTTTTTGAAGAGGTCGAGACGGTACTTCATGCGAAGCACACGGCGACAGGCATCGTCGATGCGACTCATCGGAATCTTACCTTCCTTCACCAGTTCTACAAGGTAGCCACAAGCATCGCAAGAATAAGGTTCCATAATCATATCGATACCAGCATTGATGGCAATGCGGAGCGCATCCTTCTTGTCCTTTGCCACCATCTCACGAGTATAGAGATTGTTGATGTCTGCCCAGTCGGTGATGAGCACACCATCCCATCCAGTCTCTTCCTTCAGCCATCCTGTCAGGATGTCCTTGTTGGCGTGCATCGGCATACCATTGACGGAAGCGGAATTCACCATCACGGTCAAGGCTCCAGCCTGCAGACCCGCCAGGAAAGGAGCGAAGTGCTTCTCTCGCAAGTCGGCAGGAGAGATATAGGCTGGCGTACGGTCTTTACCGGTCCAAGGCACACCATAGCCCATGAAGTGCTTCATTGAAGTGGCAATGTGATACTGGTCGATGTTGTTTGGGTCCTCGCCCTGGAAACCATAGACCATCGCCTTGCCCATCTCTGAACTGAGGTAGCAATCCTCGCCAAAGTTCTCCCAGATGCGAGGCCAACGGGCATCACGACCGAGATCAACGGTAGGACTGTAAGTCCAAGGCACGCTCACTGCACGAGTCTCATAAGCGGTAGCCTCAGCCGAACGGCGAGCTATCTCACGATTGAAGGTGGCAGCCACATTGATGTTCTGCGGGAAGAGGGTTCCGCCCTGTGTATAAGTAGAACCATGGTTCTGGTCGAGACCGAAGACACAAGGGATGCCGATGCGCTTCATCGAGATCTTCTGGATTTGCGCGATGTACTTCTCCCACTGCTTGGCGGTTGGTGCGCAGGTATTTGGAGCGTTGAGGATAGAGCCAATCTTATAGCGGGAAAGGATAGAATCGGTCTTGTGCTCGTCGATATAGAACACACCGTTCTTGTCGTTGGCACCAAAGAGGTCGGTCACCAATTCCATCATCTGACCTATCTTTTCCTCCAAGGTGAGTTTCTTCAGGGTTTGTTCTACCTGAGCCTCAATCTTAGGGTCGCTCTTGATAACTGGAACATTGGCACTGGCTGTATAAGCCAATGCCAACATTGAAATAGAAAATAATATTTTCTTCATAAGTCGTAAAGGTTTGACGTTTTATGATAAAAACGGAAATCTTTCCAATATATTATTCAATAGTTACTTTTTTTACGGTGTAACCGTCACCCACGAGGAGGAGACCATTCTGCTCTGTCAAGAGTTGGATAGAGAGGTCGGTCAGTTCAAACTCCCATTTAGCAGGTCCATTCACCATAATGTCGCCACGCTCTGGGTCGCCCTTACCAGTAAGGATGTTGTTCCACCAAGCTGTGGCAGCGGTACCCTGACCGTTTCCATCCACATAAACACGGAGGATGGTGCCAGCCTTCACCTTTGAGAGGAAGGTATCCTTCAAGGCATCGAATGGTGTACCCCATGTCACGGCAAACTCACCTTCCCAGAGGGTATTCTCCATAGATGGGCGAGCCTCGGTGGTTACCTTGATGGTACCGCCAGGGAACTGGTTGCCCTCACCATCTACCAAAGTGATATCATAGTCACCATTCTCCAAACCTGTAGGAGCTGTGAGCTTCAAGGCTGTGCCCTCTTCGAGAACCTCGAAGGCTACTTCCTTGCCACCTACCATTACTTTAGTAACTGTACCGAGATTCTTGCACTTATGGATAGTGGTCTCAGCACCTGGAGCTACCCAAAGCTCGATGGCATTGGTACCCAGGGCTGGGTCATCGGCAGCAGGAGTCACGGTAACGTTCAAGGTGCGGGATGTGCTCTTGCCCTTGGTGGTGGTTGCCACAATCTTCAGTTCATGATTACCTACAGGCAAAGTCTGGTCGATAGTGGTACCTTCATAAATCTGAGTGCCATCGAGCAACCATGTCACAGTGGTGTAGTGAACAGGAGTCACCTTGATTTCCAACTTATAATTAGTCTTGCGGTCTATCTTGGAATCAGCCAAGTCGGTGTTCAAGATACGTGGATCGTCATCTTCGCTGACAGTGAAGTATGGTTCATCGTCAGAAGAGCAAGAAGACAAGGTAGATGTACCAGCCAGTGCGAAACCCACGGCTAAGAGTATCATCATAGCCTTCAAAACTTTTCCCTTATATTGTTTCATTGTCTTATTCATAATTAATTATTCTATTCTATTGTCCTATAAGACTTAACATTTAACACTTAACATTAAACACTACTTGCTATATCCCTTTCCGAATGGAGGATTGAAGTCTGGCTGAAGGTTTACATCAGCCTTGTCCCACCAGAGGTGCTTGTGCCAATCGTCTGTACCACCCATGCGGTCGATGGCAGCCTTGTAGTTGGCATTGTTGTACTGAGCTTCCAACTCAGGATACTGCAAGCGGACAGGCATTGACCAATCGGAATCCGTATAAGTGAAACCATTCTTGGTCAAGAGATCACGATTCAAGATGGCAGGATAGTCAGAGCGGCGCATGTTAGCCCAACCCTCAGAAGGGTTCATCATGTGGAGAATCCAAGCCTGGGTGTTGATGGTCTCCTTAGGATTGTCACCCAACGGATTGTTAGCAATGAACGCATCTATCTCTTCCTTGGAAATCTTGTTGGATGTAAGATAGTAGTTGTTGAGCAACTCCATGCTGGCACGAACACCAGCCTCGTAGTGACTCTCTGCATAACCACCACCTACATTCCAACCCTTGGTTGCAGCCTCAGCCTTGAGGAACTCTACCTCTGCATAGCTCATCAAGTCGCCAGGACAAGAAGGCATCTCGAAGTCGATGTTCAGGCAAGGACGACTAGCTCGGGCTATATAATCAGAGTTGGCATAAGTGTTCTCGTCTATCTCTGCATACTTCTTCAAAGTAGGAAGGTCATCCAACGTTGCTGGATTCATCCAGTCAGTGTACCAGGCTGCACCAGGGTTGCAAGGCTCCTCACCGAGACCCTTGTTCTGGAAGTAAGCCAGGAAATCATCGGTCAAGTCGATATTCTGTTCCTTATCTGGCTTCACCTGACTACGCTTGATATTGTAGTAGTGACGGCAGATGCGATAGAGACGAGGGTCATTGGTATTCTGCAACTGATAGAACAAGGTAGAGCATACCATGGTAGGCGATGTGGCATCCTGACCATAGAGAGTCTCGCTCAATGCATTGGCACGGAAATCGTAGTCGTTGGCTCCATCATAATAGGTAAATGGAGCATCAGCATACTTGATATAAGCATCATCGGCTGCACTGGCGATGGCACCGGCAGCTACAGCCTTCTCAAACTCCTCCTTTGCCTTCTGTGGATTAACATCGGAAATGCGCATAGCATAGCGCATACGGAGTGCATTGGCATACTTCTTCCACTGAACTACATCACCACCCATGCTGGTAACATCACCAGAAATGTGGTCGGTACCTGTGCCAAGCTGCTTCTCGCAAGCGTCAAGTTCCTCGAAGAACCAGCTGTAGAGTTCCTCTACGGTATCATACTTAGGGGTGGAGATACCTGAGATATAACCCAGACCTGCCTCCGAACAAGGCACGTCACCGTAGGTATCTGCCAAAACTGCCGTGAGATAGACACGATGGATACGAAGTGCCGCATTCAAGTTTGCCTTGTCAGCAGAATTGTGGATGGCATCCACAAGGTTCTTGATACTGATTTCATAATAGCGGTCCCAGACACGACGGGTCATATCATCTTCTCTGAAATTAGAACCAGCGTAATTGGTTACATTCCAACCACCAGCGAAATACTGTGGAAAACCAGTTATATAGTTACGGTAGGTATCCATCAGACTGAAGTCACCGTAAGTCTGCAACAAAGCTGTTGTCAACTGTGCGTTAGGGTCGAGCTCGTTCACTTTGGTCTTGTCGGTATTGATGTTGCTCAAGGTATCATCTGAGCAAGAAGTCATCGCAGTGCCGGTTGCCATCAGGGCGAAAGCCATCATCAGGCTGCTCTTACCTATATATTTCTTGATTATATTGTTCATTTTCTTACCTTATTATATATTAGAACTCTTCTAAAGAAATTGATTCTATTTTTTCGAGATTAGAACTTCACGTTCACGTTCAAACCATAACTCTTGCGAGATGGCAGGGAACCATATTCCAGACCGAGACCTGAAGTATTGTAGCTGGAGTCTGGGTCGATGTTAGGAATGTTCTTCCAAACAATGAATGGGTTACGAGCCACGAAGGATACGGTCAAGCCCTTGACATACTTGCCCAGGATGCTCTCTGGGAAGGTATAGCCGAAAGTAATCTCACGACACTTCACGTAAGAGTTGTCGTAAACGAAGGCACTCTGCACGCCATTTGCCACATGCTTCCAGTAATCTTCAGGGTTCACGGCGATGTCGTTCTTGCGATAAGTACCATCACCATTGTCGATAACACCATCCACTACGAGTCCCTTGCAGTTGCCAGACTCACGCCATGCGGCAAGGTCCATACCCGAAGCCTTGCGAGCCTCCTCAGAAGTGTACCACTCCTCACGACCTGCCAATGTTCCCTTTGCCTTACCAGTCTGGTATGCAGAACGCATAGACATAGAGTAGATGTCGGCACCTACCTTCACATCGAATGCAGCAGAGAGGCGGAAGTTCTTGTAGCTGAAGGTTGAGTAGAAACCACCTGTCCAGTCCCAAGTAGAATTGCCGATGGTCTTGATTTTCTGGTCAACCTTTGGAAGACCAGTAGCTGCATCGACAACCACCTGACCCTTGTCGTTGTAGAGGAAGTCGTGTCCACGGATAGCTCCATAGTTCTCACCTACCTTGGCACCTACAGAAACACCGCACCAGTATGCCTTCGCCAACTCGAAGTAGTCCATGCCATCGGTGAGCGACTTCACCTTGTTGGTATTCTTCGAGAAGTTGACACCCAAGTCCCAAGCGAAGTCCTTGATCTGCAAGGCACGGGCATTGAGGGCAATCTCGATACCCTGGTTCTGAATCTCACCGGCATTGATGAGGCGGTAAGCATAGCCAGAGGTGGTGGTTGAAGCCAAACTCAAAATCTGGTCCTTGGAGTTCTGGTTGTAATAGGTGGCATCCAAGCCCAAGCGTCCGTTAAGGAACTTCATCTCCAAACCTACCTCGTAAGAACCTGTCATAGTAGGCTTCAAATCCTTGTTTGGCTGTGTTGAGTTGGCTATCATACCGATGGTATAACCCGAGTAGCTGTACTTGCCCGTGGTATAGTTGAGTGCCAACAGGTATGGATCGGTATCGCTACCTACCTTTGCCCAAGATGCGCGAATCTTACCGTAATTGATGAACTTCTTGTTCTTGATAAACTCAGAGAATACCAAGCTACCAGATACAGAAGGATATATATATGTATTATTGCCCGAAGGGAGCGTAGAAGACTTATCTCCACGGAGAGTTCCCTCCAGATAGTAAGTATGCTTGTAGCCGAGGCTCGCGCTGGCATAGAGAGAGCTGATCTGCTTCTTATACATGCTCTCGCGAGTATTCTGCTCCTGATAGTTCATGATGTTCTTGATGCCATTCATCTGCTGGTTGAGACCGACGTTGGTAATGGTCTTGTTGTTCACCTTGAAGATGTTACCACCAGCGGTAGCGTTGACATCGAAGTCGCCCCATGAGTTGTTGTAGAGGGCGAGTATCTCGGCGTTGAATGTGCAGTTGTTGAAGATTTGGTCGGTAAGCTTTCCGGCAGGAGTTCCTGGAGTTGTCTTAGCGATGAAGTCCTCGAAGTTCATGCTGTTGATATCGGTACCGATGGTACCCTGCAACTTGAGGTGCTTGTCGATGTTCCAGATGGCCTTACCCGTAAAACGGAACACGTCCTTGTCGGATGTATTGCTGTTCTTATAGAGATCCCAGTATGGGTTCTTGTTATACTGGTCGTTACCATTCCAGTTGGAGTAGTTGCCGTCGGCATCCTCATAGTGCTTCAACCAAGCCTGGTCGTAGGTACCCGCCAGGGTCATGAGGTTCTTACCCACGTTGCTCTGAGAGTCACCAAGGGCAGGACGGTTCTTCACCTTCTCACGAGTATAGTTGGCGGTGAAGTCGAAGTCAATAGGACCTGCTGAGGTATTCACACGGAGGTTGAAGTTGTCACGACTCATATTAGTATTTGGCAAGATATCCTTGTTGCGCATATCGGTAACAGAGAAACGCATACCCGTCTTACCGGAATTAACTGAGAGGATGGCAGAGTTCTGGGCGGTGAAACCTGTGCGGAAGAAATCGGAGGCATTGTTAGGGTGCATCAGGAAAGGACGCTCCTCGCCATCGAAATACTTGAACATGAAGTCATCGGCCTTAGGTCCCCAACTTGAGTTCGTACCAGAAGTGCTCGAATTAGGAAGCTCGCCATTGTAGCCAGCGCCATATATCTCCTGGATGTCGTCCCATTTAGCCAACTGGGTATCGATAGTATAAGAACCATTGTACTCCACGGAAATCTTATCCTTCTCCGCCTTCTTGGTTGTAATCAAGATAACACCGTGGGAAGCACGGCTACCATAGAGGGCAGAGGCAGCAGGACCTTTCAATACGGTCATCGTCTCGATGTCGTCAGGGTTGATGGCAGAGATACCATCACCGAGGTCATAACCACCAGCTTCACCAGCACTGCCAAAGTTGGTATTATCCAAAGGCACACCATCCACCACATAGAGAGGCTGGTTATTGCCTGCCATTTCTGTATTACCACGAAGGAGCACGCGGGTAGAACCAGAAGCACCGCCAGCGGTGTTCTGCACAACAAGACCAGCCACCTTACCTGAAAGAGAGTTGATGACGTTGGTTTCCTTCGCCTTGGTGAGTTCCTCACCCTTCACTTCCTCCAAGCCATAGCCGAGGGCCTTGCGGTCTCGTTTGATACCGAGGGCGGTGACAACTACCTCATTCAAGGCTTTACCATCCTCTTGCATCGTGATTTTCATGCCATTAGCAGCTTTCACGGTCATCGTCTTGTAACCGATGTAGCTCACTTCGAGCGTTACTCCAGGCTTGCAGTTCAACGTAAAGTTACCATCTATATCGGTAACGGCACCGTTGGTTGTACCAGCCACCTTCACGCTAGCGCCAATCAAGGTTTCGCCAGTGGCATCCACCACTGTACCCTTGATGCCCTGGTTCTGCTGCACGCTCATCGCAGCATTGTTCATCTGGGCAGCGAGAATGGCAGAAGCAGGCATCCACATCAAACCTGCACCGAGCAGGCCGAGAAACATAGTTTTCTTTCTCATAATTGATATTTTGTTTTTAGTTTAACATTATTCTTTCCCAAAGATTCCTTCGAGAATCCAAGGAGCATTCACCTTCATACTCTTGAAACGGTCGAAGATGCCATACTTCTCAGAGCCGTTGCCGAAGTGGTTGTTGTCCCAAACGAAAGTAGAGAAGCCTCGTTTGCGAGCCTCCGTAGTCAAGAACTTACAGTAGTAGGTCATGTTTTCATGCACTTTCTCTGAGTTTGACTTATAATGATCGGTTACTCCCCACTCTCCTATTACGATACCCAGTCCTTTGTTGCTCCAGGTATTCACCGCCTTGTCGAAGAAATCCGTCATCGTCTTCTCGTTTTCAGCAGGTATCTTGCCAGCATCCTTGTAAGCATCACCCCAGTAATCGTAGGTGCAATCGCCGGCGTAGCTCCATGGCTGATAGTAGTGGAATTCCACACTCATATAGTTGTTGCCATTGCCTTCGGCATCCTTTGGAATGATGAAATCTCCATTCTCGATGCCAAACCAAGGGTTGCAAACGTAAGTCTGTAAGATGAGGTGGCGCTTGGCATTGTTGCCGCCTGTGGCACGAACCATATCCACGAATATCTGATTGTAAGCATTCTGCACTTCGAGGTTTTCGGCAGTAGGCTTGCCCCAGTTGTCCCTGATGTGAACCTCATTGGTACCGGCAAAAGCCAAGCGACTGTCATAATTGGCAAACTCAGAGGCGATATTCATCCAGAGGAGCGCAAGCTTCTGGCAGTTTTCTTCCTTATATTGATAGGTAGGACGACCTTCGAGCCATTTTTCATGATGCACATTGATGATAACCTTCAAACCGTTGTCAAGGCACCAGCCCACCACCTCCTTGATGCGAGCAATCCAAGCCTTGTCGATGCTCATCGCCTGAGCGTTGGTAATGTGGCACTGCCAACGGATTGGAATACGGATGGCATTAAAACCTGCCTTCTTCACGGCTTGTATCATCTTCTTGGTAACAACGGGATTGCCCCAGGCTGTCTCTGCATGGATAGAACCATCAGGGTTGCCAATCTGCATCGACTCACCATCCTGTCCAGGAGCTGAGCACTCGAATTCGTTGCCAAGATTCCACCCCACAACGTCTTTATTCCATTGCTGGGCAGTAGGTATGGATTCGCCTACGCCATCAGAACTGCTGGATGATGAGTGCAACGTACTTGCTTCGCATGAGAGACATGTGAAGATGCCTATTAAAAAGAGGCTAAATTTCAAAAAGTTCCTTTTCATTTTTATGTTTATATTGTTATTGTTTCGTTTTTTTAATAACTGTTTGACTTACGTAACAGAATTTGGCTGCAAAGATAAAGAAAAGGAACTTTCAGAGGGTTAGATAACAAACATAAAAAGGTTTCAATTCAGACATATCGTCTAAACAGAAACCTTTTCTTTGAATTTAAAACTCTAATTTACAGATACTTACTTGGTGAAACTCCAAAGTGCTTTTTAAATACAGTACTAAAGTACTTCACATTTACAAAACCGGCTTTCACTGAGACCTCCAGCACACTATCCCCCTGTTTCAGGAAGATTGCAGCCTGCTCCAGACGTATCAAACGCATAAAATCCTGCGGACTTTGACCCGTGAGAGTCTTCAGCCTACCATAGAAAAGCGTTCTGCTCATCGCCATCTCTCTACAGAGTCGGTCGATATTAAAGTTTGTATCGCTCAGATGAGCCAACACCAAACGGGTAGCTTTGTCTACAAAAGCCTGGTCTTGTGGATTCAGAACAGCTTCTGCCACATTATCGAATGTCTGGCCTTGCTTATTCAAGACAGTATCATCTTTTTTCTTTTCAGAAGCTCCAGTAGGTTCCAAGAGTTCATAGGAAGAATCAGAACCCACAATCTGCTCGGAAGAAGCAGACTCAGAAGCAACCTCTCCTCTAACAAGAGCAAGGCTTCTGTCCATATAATACTGACTCAACCGGCGACGATTCTTCAAAATACTAGCAACCTTACTCGCAAGAATAGCAGTATCGAATGGCTTGGCTATATAGTCATCAGCACCAAGTCCGAGTCCCTCTATCATAAAGTCACGACCAGCCTTAGCAGTCAGCAGGATAACAGGCAGCCATGATGTTTCCTTATTTTCCTTGATGCTGCGACAGAACTCATCTCCGTGCATTCCCGGCATCATGACATCAGAAACAACGATATCACATACCCCGCCCTCTTTCAAATATTTCAAGGCAGCCTCTGCACTCTCCACATCAACTACTTGATAAGAATCACCAAAAGTCATTCTGATATATTTGCGAAGATCTTCATTGTCATCGACAAAAAGAAGTGTATCCGTTGAAACATCAGCATCCTGCAGAACCGCAGAAGAAACAGTCTGGCAAGTTTCATCATGCTTATCTTCAGCTAAAGAAGATTCAGTTGCAACATTTTTCTTTTCTCCTACAAGCCGAACAGAAGAATCTGTTACATTACCTAATGGCATCTTCACACAGAAAGTAGTACCCTTTCCTTCCTCACTTACGAAACTAAGCTTTCCTCCTAATTTCTCTACAAGCTTTCGTGTAAGCATCAGTCCTAATCCACTTCCCATTTCCTGAGAATTTATCGCATTAGAAGCCCTGAAGAAGGTCTTGAAGATACTCTTAATTTCGGCCTTTGGGATACCTATACCTGTATCACATACATGAATCATAGCCATCTTACCTTCAATAGAAGCCGACAACGTAACCTTTCCACCTTGAGGTGTATATTTGATAGCATTCGAGAGAAGATTTTCCAATATCAAATCCATCATTTTGACATCAGAATGAATCTGTTGCTGCGGACACGTTTCAATACACAGTTGAATATGCTTCTCCTGAGCTGCCAATACAAACTTTTCCAACTGCACACGTAAAAGCATCGGCAATTCTATATCTTGCAGGCGAACCTGTTCGGCAGACTGCTCTGCCTTTTGGAAGTCAAGCAATTCTGTAACCATCTTCAATAGTTTGTTGCCGTTGCGATGCGCCATATCCAAGAATCCACGACTTTTCTCACTCAAGTTGGAATCATTAGCCAGATTATCAAGAGGAGCCAACACGAGACTCAAAGGAGTACGTATGTTATGGGCAGTATTAACGAAGAAATTGATTTTTTCATCATAATACTTTCGCTGTAAGCGCTCTTTGTAATACTGCCAGACAAAATATAAGATGGCAGCAAAAATACAGAGATAGATAATCCATGCCCACCAGGTATTCCACCAAGGTTGGGCTATATGAATTTCCAAGGTTGTTTCTCCCAATTCTCTACCATTACTTCTGCAGATAGCCTTTACATGAAGCACATAGCTGCCCGAAGGCAAATTTACAAATCGTGCCAACTGATTAGAAGATGATTTACTCCAATTACGGTCGTATCCTTCCAAATAATATTGATATTGAATATCATACTGGTATTGATAATTGATACTCTCGAAAGAAACAACCAGCGTATTCTCGTTATGGCTAAGTTTCAATTTGCCTTCCTTCAACATTTCAAAGAGACATTCATTCCAGTGATCGGAACGTTCGACACCTTCAACCTCAACACTATGAATACGAAGTGGAGCGGCATAATTCAAACCTTTGGCAAACATAGGAGCCAAAGTGACAACTCCATCGTTGCTGCCAAAAAGCACCCTGCCATCTGAAGTACACGCAACAGACATTCGGTTATACTCACGTTCCATTCCCTTAAAGATGTTGAGGTTTACTATCTTCCCCTGTTTCATGAACGCCAATCCTTTATCCGTACTTATCCACAAATTGCCATTAATACCTTTTATAAGTCCATAAACAGTATTAGAAGGCAAAGCGTCCTGATTAGTATAACGCTTAAACGTCTTTGTCAGGAAATCATAATCATAGAGTCCTCCTCCATCCGTTCCAATCCAGATATGACGGGAATCCTGAAAAGCCATACTGTTGACAAACAAATTAATGTCTTTATCGGGATACTGTTCAGGATAAAAGAAACGACGAGGATGCAAAGGTTCGCGCTTATCAATCAAATAGCCTCCATGCGAAGTTCCTACAGCAATAAAACGCTTATCCAATGATTCCGTGATGCATTGCACTTCGTTGACAGGCAGATAGAATACCGACTTTCCCGTTCCATTCAAATTATATTTATCTGAAGGGAAACAAGCCATATCGCCATCCAAACATCCCACCCAAATATTACCATCGCTATCAGTTAAAAGACTGAATACGTAATCACTCTTCAACATTCCTGTATCCACAGAATAAGCAGGCATACTAGTGCCATCAGCATTAACCTGATATACGCCATTACCATAGGTACCAACCAGAATTCTGCCGTCTACAGTCTGACAAATCGTAAGCGCCACTTTATTATATAATCCATGATGCCAAAGATGAGTCTGCGCATCATAAACACTTACTCCTTTATCTGTGGCATACCATATTTTCCCATCACGGCTTTGGAAAACATCGTTCACACAATTATCTATCAGTGATTGATTGTTGAGATATTCATGTGTGATATATTCCAAAGTATGTTTCATCGGTATTGCCAAATCTACTCCTCCCGAGTAAGAGCCAGTCCATAAATCGCCAAAACGATCGCAGCACAAGGTGTATAATCCATTACCATTCAACACGTTACCAGGACGTCCATCTGTATCAAGCAAGAGTTTGGTTTGTTTATTCGAACTGTCATAAGCATATATTCCAGCTCCATCTACAGCCATCAGAAGAGTCTGCTTATCATATAAAATGATTGAACGTACGGGAATTTTAGGAATGTTTTGCAAAGATTGGAAATCAGCAGATTTTATCTGCTTCCAAGTACTATCAGCCATCACTTTAACTCCTTCGTGAAAAGTACCCAGCCAGATACGATGTCCCACAATATCATGATAAGAGGATACTACAGAACTGCCACTAATCTTCTTTTCTAACTTCCGGGCAGGCATCGAATAGCAATAAACATCTTTAAAAGTTCCTATCAAGAGTTTCTCACCTATAAATTGGATATGATTAATATAGGTATTTTTCAATACAAACCTACCCTTAGCTGTCTCCCGAACTATCTCCTTTCCATCAGTAGCTGCTGATAAGCAATAAATGCCTCTATCCATAGCTAACCAGAAATTGCCCTTTTCGTCTACCAACAGTTCGTTCAACACGATACTTCCACCTAAAATATTCTGAAGATTACATTTCAAAACAAATGCATCTTTCCTCTTATCATATATATACACCTTTCCCTTGTTGTCGTAGGCGTAAATCAGATGTTGCGCATCCTTAGTCAGTTTAATACTTCTACCACTAGCATCACTATACGGCATCTCTGTGTATAAAGTATAATTGGTTACTTGTTGCCCATTATATCGGTCAACTCCACGCTTAGTACTTATCCACATGGCACCATCCTCTGCCTCGACAATAGAATAAACACGAGGGCTGGAAAGACCATTGTCTGCATTGAGATTGGAAAGCATGAACATATTTCTGGAAATATGCGCATATACCTGAAGAGCCGATGCCAACAGCAGCAATATAATTAGAGTACAGGATTTATGTCGTTTCATAATTCTTTCATTGATATTATTTGGGGACAAAGATAATACAAAAAAATGAAAAACAAATAGAATAATGAGATAAAATGAAAAAAATCTATTATCTTTGCAACATATTAATATAAAGATATAGACTATGATCAAAAGATTATTATCCTTTCTAGACGCATCGCCAGTGAATTTCCTGGCAGTAAAGAATATCTCCAAGGAATTGGAGAAGAACGGGGTCCGCCGTATGAACCCACAGGAGCCTTTGGGCAAGATTGAAGCGGGTGAAAAGTTCTTCGTTACCAAGAACGACTCTTCCATCTACGCCTTCCAAATCGGAAAGAAGCCTTTGGCAGATGCTGGTTTCCACATGATCTGCGCCCACTGCGACTCGCCTACCTTCCGCATCAAGCCAAATGCTGAGATGCTTTGCGAGGGCGGTATCGTAAAACTGAATACCGAGGTTTATGGTGGTCCTATCATGTCAACCTGGTTCGACCGTCCGCTCACTTTGGCTGGTAGAGTTATCGTGAAGAGCGAGAATGCGATGAATCCCCAGACGCTCCTTCTTCATGTGAAGCGCCCATTGCTGCAGATCAGCAATCTCGCTATCCACTTCAACCGCCAGGTGAATGATGGTGTGAAGTTGAGCAAGCAGAAGGATGTACTTCCTATCCTCGGCATCATCAATGATGAACTGGAGAAGGGTAACCTCCTGATGAATGTGATAACCGACGAACTGAATATCCAGAAAGAGGATGTTCTTGATTTCGACCTCTATCTGGCTGATGCCACTCCAGCCTGCACCTTCGGTGTACACGATGAGTTTATCTCTTCAGGCAGACTCGATGACCTGTCTATGTGCTGGGCTGGTGTAGAGGCGATGATTGCATCTGATGCCAATGATACCACCCAGGTTCTCGCCATCTTCGATAATGAAGAAACGGGGTCTCAGACCAAACAGGGAGCCGGAAGTCCATTCCTTTCATATATGCTCCAGCGCATCGCCCTGGCACAGAGCCATACAGAAGAGGCTTATTATCAGGCAGTAGAGCGTGCCTTCATGATTTCAGCCGATAATGCGCATGCCTGGCATCCTAACTATAGCGAAAAATTCGACCCTACGAATCATCCTAAGTTGGGCGGTGGTCCGGTCATCAAGTTCAATGCAGCCCAGAAGTATGCGAGCGATGCTGTATCAGCAGCCATCTTCGCCAACATCTGCGATGCAGCCGGTGTACCATGCCAGCGCTTCGTAAACCACAGCGATGTAGCAGGTGGCAGCACATTGGGCAATATCCTCGCCTCTTCCATCCCATTGAAGGGTGTGGATATGGGCAATGCCATCCTCGCTATGCACAGTTGCCGCGAAACCGGTAGCGTTATCGACCACGAATATTGCGTGAAGGCTTTCACCAAGTTCTATCAGCTGTAATTCCTACAGGAAATTCAGTTGTAAACCAATTTGCTATCCAAAGGAAATAAAAAAATAAATCTAGCGACGCTGTGAAACGCTGCGTTGCTGGATTTATAAAAAATGCTATTCCAACCACACGGCGTTTCACTCACCATTAGTCATAACGCATTGTTTTATAAGCAGATGAACCTTCTTCTTCATATCCCTTGTTCTGTACCAACTTAGGATTTAAATCGATACATTTCTGAGGAATCGGGAAAACGGTGATATAACCGGACGATTTGCCTTTAAGATATGGATAGAGATTGAAGGCATCAGTAAACATACCAAAGCGGATAAGGTCCTGACGATGAATATCTTCTCTTGACAATACGGCAAGACGCTCTTCGAGGATACGATTGAGCGTAGCCCTATGGGCAGGCTTGCCTTGGCGGGCGCGAACCATATTCAGTTCGGTTCTGCCATCCTCACCATTACGGATATTTGCCTCTGACTTCATCAGCAAGACATCCGTATAACGGAACAGGAAACGCGCAACTGGGGTGCCGGTACGGCTAGGAAGCTCTGTACGGCTGTCGGTACTGCAGAATATCACATCCTCGTCCAAGGAATATCCCTCAGCAGCCAGAGCATCACAATAGTAAATACAGGTTTCCCACGCATTCAGCTTCTTGCTGCGATTCTCGCTCGCCTTGAGGTCATTCAGCAGGGAGGCACCATCGGCTGTCTGAACCATAAAATCAATATTACGACCCCTTGGACGCTTCTTATAACCCTTGGTCCAATCATCAAAAGTATAAATTTCTGCATTCAAAGCCATCTTTGCCAGCAGATAGTTGACCACCGGTTTCGTAATGCGACCGAAAAAACTGCCCTCCTTACCGCTATGCTGAGCGGAGAGATAAGGCAAAACCTGCTGTAACTCACTGAAAATAAACTGAAAGACCTCACTTCTCTTACTTTGGGAAGAAAGATAGACATCAGTAAAGGAAGCAGTGGAATCGGACTTTGCAGAGGCATAAATAGCAGATTCTTCCGAAGACAAAACCACCGGAATACGCCCAAACTTATCCATCGCCTCATAATAAAGCAAGGCTCTGATGGCTCGCACCTCAGCCTTCAACCGGTCTTTGTGGTCGGCAGTAATCAGCGAGGCGTTGTCATCAATAAAATCAAGGGAATGATTGGCAAGAGAAATACCCTGATAGATATATTCCCAGACATGGTAAAGCGGGTCGGCATAAGAAGTTTCCTGGCTATCCTTGTCCATATAATCATATAGGGGCGCTACGGCATTGGAATAAATTTCGGACACAGAACCATTGATAGCATCCTCGCTGAGCAGATTCTTCTGCTGCTCATTCTGACACGAAGAGAATGCTAGCATAGTCCCCAAAAAGAAGACCCAAAGGTTTAGACGACAAATATTCTTGACCATATCTTCGTTTTATTTAGGTTCAATACAATTACAGCTGCAAATATAATAAAAAAGAATGATATAAAGACTGAAACCTTGAAAAAACTTACGAAAATTTTGCGCTTTCGGTTATTATTGCTAACTTTGCATCCAGTTAGCAGAGCGCTGACGAAGGGGTAGCTTTACACGAATGCCCCTTATATAAAGGTTTTAATTTAAATAAATGAAAAGATTCAACGGGATCACACTCGGTGTAGCATTTTGCTCTTTGGCAAGCCAAGCTGCACTGGCACAGACAAAAATCGACACCTTGAAGGTGCAACATTTGAATGAAGTAATCGTAAAAGGCGTACGTGCCACAAAAGAAGCTCCATACGCCATTGCCAACATCAAGAAATCAGAACTCCAACAATTTTCCTCTACAGGTAAGGAATTGCCTTTCCTCCTTTCTCGCACACCAGGTATCCTGGCGTGGGGCGAAAATGGTATCGGAACCGGTACTACCTACATGCGTATCCGTGGTGCTGCAGGAAGCCGCATCAACGTGACACTCGATGGCGTGGCTCTCAATTCTCCTGAAGACCAGACCGTTTTCTGGGCTAACATGAACAGTTATGCTTCGCTCCTGGGCAGTGTTCAGGTGCAGCGTGGCGTAGGTTCTTCTACCAACGGCGATGGTGCTTTCGGCGGCAGCATCTCTATGGCTACAGCTGCTCCTTCGCTCACTCCTATGGCAGAAGTAACTGGTTCTTACGGCACTTACAACACTTACAATACGGGCGTCAGCTTCTCTACCGGACTGATGGGCAACCACCTGGTTTTTGACGGTGCTTATCATGAGACTGCCACAGATGGCTATATCGACGGAACAGACGGCAGATCCGGCTCTTACTATGGTGGACTGACCTGGTTAGGAGATAACTTCAAGATCAGCTATAAGAACATCGGCAACTTCGAGAAGACCGGACAGGCATGGAATGGCGTGTTGGGAGGCGACTACAATACCAACTTCACATTGATGGATGATGGAATACGCACATACAAGGATATGTACGAGGCTGGACTGGGGAAATTCAATGTCCTGACTGGCGATTTGGTGCGCAATGGAAAGGGCGATTATAACATCAAGCCATATACCCTCAGAAACGGCAACAAATGGGAGAAAACTACGGATAATTTCTATCAGAACCACAATATTCTCTCTGCAGCCTGGACTCCTAACAGCCACTGGAGCCACAACATCGCCCTGCACTATACCTATGGTTACGGCTACTACAAGGAGTTCAAGAATCAATATAAGTTTGCCAAGTTCGGACTAGTTTACAAGGATGCAGAGGGCAACAAGGTAAAGCTGTCTGACTTTATCCGCAAGAAGGGATTGACCCAGAACACCTACGGCATGGTATATAACACCAACTACAAGGATGAACACTGGGACGTAATCGGAGGCTTGAACCTCCAGCAGTTCCGTGGCAACCACTGGGGATATCTTACTTATATCGCCAATCAGGATGCAGAGAAGCAGTTCCTCGGCAGCAACGGCAAGTATAAGTACTATGATTCTGATGCCCACAAATACGACTACAGCGCCTTCATCAAGGCAAACTATCGCTTTGCAGACTACTGGAATGTATTCGCAGACCTGCAATACCGCCGTGTGGAATACAAGACTGATGGTATCAACGATAAGTTTATCGCTCAGAAAGACGGCAGCTACAAGAATCAGGAGTTGAACATCGACGAGAAATTCAATTTCTTCAATCCTAAGGCAGGTATCAGCTTCAACAAGGACGGTCATAAGGCTTACGCTTCCGTAGCTTACAGCAACCGTGAGCCGGAGCGCAACAACTATACCGACAACCTCAACTATCCTTTCCCTAAACAGGAGAAGTTACTCGATGTGGAATTCGGTTATCAGTATGAGGGAAGCAACTGGCATGCAGGTGCCAACTTCTACTACATGGATTACGACAACCAGCTTGCTCAAACCGGACAGTTGAGCGAAATCGGTGAGCCATTGACTACCAATATCAAAGATTCTTATCGCATGGGCGTTGAGTTGACAGCAGGTTGGGCACCATTGTCATGGTTGTCCTTGGAGGGAAATGCTGCTTTGAGCAAGAACAAAATCAAGGATTTCGATGAGTATGTAGATAATTGGGATGGTGATGCTTTGAAGATACACTACGACAATTCAACCTTGTCATATTCTCCATCAGCTATTCTGAATGGTTTCATCGACCTGCACTATGCCGGATTCTCAGCAACCTGGCACACCGACTTCGTAAGCAGTCAGTATCTCGACAATTCTGAGAGCAAAGACCGTTCATTGCCTTGCTATTCACAGAGCGACCTGAGCCTCAACTATCAGACAAATGTAGCTAAGAAGCTGGGAATCAAGCAGATGATTTTCGGTTTTGATATCAACAATATCTTCAACCGTCATTACGCAGCGAGCGGTTCCGTATGGTACAATGCGGTAAGTCAGAGTGCCGGTTACACTCAGGATCACCGCCTCAGTGCCATCAGCTATATTCCTATGGCAGGCATCACTGTAATGGGACATGTAACATTGAAGTTCTAATTATCACGGTTTCTAGAAAGTAGATTCAAAAACTAAAACATCATGATGGATTATATTGCATCACATGGTTTAGACATCTTTACCACGGTACTCGGCTTGATTTACATCTTGCTGGAGTACCGTGCCAGCATCTGGCTTTGGGCAGTGGGCATCATCATGCCGGCTCTGGATGTCTGGCTATACTGGAGCCATGGTCTTTATGGCGATGCAGGTATGGCAGTATATTATACGGTGGCAGCCGTCTATGGCTATGCTGTTTGGAAATTCGGCAAGAAACACAACCAGACAGAAGAAGAAGAGCTTCCGATCACTTATATGAAAAAATCGCTCTATCTCCCTACCGCTATTTTCTTTCTGGCAGCATGGGGAATCACCTATTATATTCTGATTACCTTTACCAACTCCACGGTACCATTGCAGGATAGCTTCACCAATGCCCTGAGCTTTGTGGGTCTGTGGGCCTTGGCACGGAAATACATAGAACAATGGTTCTTCTGGATTCTTGTAGATGCCGTTTGCTGCTATCTCTATATAGTAAAAGGTATCCCATTCAAGGCTGGGCTCTATGGTCTCTACGTCATCATCGCCGTAGCCGGATATTTCAAATGGAAAAAGATGATGAAAAAAGAGCAAAAAGAAAACTAATCATAAAGCTCAAAGTTTAAAGTTCAAAGCAAATAAACAGGAAAAGGAAGCCTGAGCATATACAAAAAGCTCGACTTCCTTTTATTTCATTTATATAAACAGAACCACTATACCAAGGTTCCGTGCATTTCTAACCTTTTTTTATCTTCAATCCGTTCTCAATACTATTGATTTCATCATTGAATGCAGCATCAACCTTCAATCGTTCTTCAACCTTGGAACAACTGTGGATAACTGTACTATGATCGCGATTACCAACGAGTTTGCCGATGCGTGAAGCAGGCATCTTGGTAAATTTCTGCGCCAAATACATAGTTACCTGTCGTGCCACCACATAATCACGCTTACGGCTCTTACTGTTCACAGCCGTAACAGTTACATTATAATGGTTACATACGGTCTCGACGATGTCATCAATTGTGAGTGGTTTATCATCTACCTTCACAGCACGCTTGATAACACGCTCAGCTAATCGGATATCAATATGACTGTTGTACACGATGCTATAAGCCAACAGACCATTGATAGCACCCTGCAAATCACGCACACTGCCATTGCAGGTCTGAGCAATAAAGGCCACAACATCATTAGGAATCTTCAAACCTTCGCGACGAACCTTGTTGCTGACAATATCTTCACACAACTCCACATTTGGCTTTTCAAGCTCACATACCAAGCCACAAGAGAAACGGGTAATCAAGCGGTCTGGCATATCCTTCAACTCCACCGGTGGACGGTCGCTCGCCAAGATAATGCGTTTGCCATTACGGAAGAGATGATTGAATATATGGAAGAAAGTGTTCAATGTCTTAGCCTTTCCTGCCCAATCCTGAATATCATCCACTATCAGAATATCAATAGACTGATAGAAATTGATGAAATCATTGCTGGAATTATGCAAGATAGCATCCGTATACTGAGTCTGGAAAAGACGGGCACTGACATAAAGCACACGCTTCTGAGGATATATCTGCTTTGCCTTCAAACCGATAGCATTCACCAAATGCGTCTTACCACTTCCCGATGGACCATAAATGAACATGGGGTTGAACTGAGTGGTATTAGGATGCTCAGCAATAGACAATCCCACAGAACGAGGCAACTTATTGCTCTCACCCTCGACATAATTATTGAATGTAAGCTTAGGATCGAGCTGGGTATCAATGTCATCCTGCTGAAGAGCCTCAGGAACGACACCTTGGGCTTGAGCCTGCTTCGCTTTTCTGTTGCGCTCAGCAACCTCTTCGTCAGCAGGATCAGCCTCTAAATCTTGTGCTATCTTATGTTCCTTATCGGTAACAACACGATAAGTGAGTCGGATTCCATCACCAAAATTGCGATGTAGCACCTTACTCAACAAGCCAACATAGTTCTGTTCCAAGTATTCGTAAACAAACGGACTTGGAACTTGCACCAACAAAGTCTTTGTCGATGGCTTGTACGACTCAAAGACTATTGGCTTAAACCATGTATTATATTGCTGCTCTGACACATTATCCTTTATAAGCAAAAGACTATTATCCCAAAGCGCTTTCGGACTTGCTAACATTGACTATTTTATATTAATTATTTTTTAGATATTGATTGTGTTCACACCACTAAAGATGCGAAATCAGTTGCAAAATTAAGAAAAAAAAAGGAGAACAGCAAATCTCCCCATTTAATTAATTTTAATACATTAAATGTAACCAGTTGATGCTCTGCATTTTACAGAGTTATCCACAATCGTTAATATTCTTGCAGTGAAACATTTATGTACCACCCCCGAAATAGCTAACAAACAAACAGTTTGGCAGTTATATCGGGGCGTGAAACATCTATTTTATTATTTAGATAATATTTATATAAGTAAAATCAAGTTTACTTATCTTTTTTTCCAAATATTGAGAAATGCACATAGCGCTTAGGATGCGCCTTCAGATCTATCATCAATGAATCTGCATGCCCCATGGTTGAGTTCAAATTCTCATAGAGTTGGGTATCATTCATCAACAAACCGAGAGTTCCCTTATTGCTATTCAGCTTCTCAGTAAACTGCTGTGCATTTTCCAAAGTAGCATTCACCTTGTTCAATGTCCCCTGTACATCCAAAGCAGCCAAATTGGCTGTCAATTTATGGGTATTATCGAGCACGCCATTCGCCTTACCAATCATACCTGGTATCTGCTTGTTCAAACCAGCCATCAAGGTATTCAACTCTCGAGTAGAAACTGTCAAGTTGCTGGTAATGGTCTCAGCGTTATGAAGTGTAGCTGCCAAAGCTGGGTCTGCCAGGAGAGCATTCACACTAGTCAAGATTGAATCGAGCTTAGGCAACATCTTTTCCATAACAGGAATAAGCTGCTCAGCCTTTCCCATGATACCTGCATTGATAGAGCCTGGAATAGTTCCACCTGGTTCAATACGCTCACGTGGATTATTAGCCAGGAGCAGGTTCACCTGAAGGTTGCCCATCATATCTTTAGAAATCTCAGCCTGACTACCAGCCGGAATCCTCAGATCCTTGACAATATCAGCCGTTACTCTGATAGGTCCGTTTTCCTTGTAGTCGTAACTGATGGCATCCACAGTACCCACCTTGTAACCATCCGCATAGATAGGCGTAGAAGCGCCCAATCCCTGAATGTTATCAAACGTCATATAATAGGCATTGTTGGTAGAAAACAGATTGATACCTTTCAGAAAATTAATTCCGAAATACATAATCAAAATACCTACAACAGCAACCAGCGCTATCTTTATTTCCTTTGTCAGTTTCATTTTTATCTATTTTTATTCTGCTTAAATTCACGTATCGCCTGATTTACATCATACTTTTGTCCACTTTTGAAAGCGATGATGAAAGCCTCAGGGAATTTTTCCTGCAAACTCTTACGCAAACGATATATCTCATTATAATTAGAAGAGGCACCCATGGTATACTTCACCAGATTACCTTCCCTGAATGATTCATAATCAGTCTCGCCCTTGAAATGGGCATCTCCCTTGCGCAGGATTCGGTCACTCACGAAGATTTGAAGCTTGAAAACAGGAGCATCCTTTGGCTCTGGCTTTTTCTGAGCTACTACTTTTTTCTGAACTTCAGCCTTTTTCTGAGGTTCAGTTCTCTTTAGAGCTTCTGTTTTTTTCAGAACTTCTACCTTCTTCTGAGCTTCATTTTTTCTCTGAGGTTCAACTTGATGTTGAGATTCTTGCTCCTTCAATTCCTCTACATCACCAGATTGTAATGGGCGATAAGGTACAGTGACCCTCTTATCATATTTATTTCGATATTGAGCAAAACCATCATAAATAGATTTCGCTATATCATTAACACGATCAGAATTATTGAGAATTCTTTCCTCATCAGGCGTTGTGATGAATCCCAACTCAATCAAGCAACTTGGCATAGATGTTTCACGCAACACCAGGAAACCTGCCTGATGCACCCCCTTGTCAGGACGATTGGCATTATCGCAAACCTTACGCTGAATCATTCTTGCCAACTCTACACTGCGCTCCATATTCTTGCCCTGAATGAATTCGAAGATGATATAACTCTCCGAAGATTTCGGGTCGAATCCCTGATAAGTCTGCTTATAGTCCTTCTCCATCGAAATTACAGAGTTCTCCCGCATAGCCACATCAAGATTATCCATGGCACGGTGCATACCGAGCGTATAGGTTTCAAATCCACGTGCTATCTTACCTGCAGGCAAAGCATTGGTATGCACAGAGATGAAAAGGTCTGCATTGGCACGATTAGCTATATTGGCACGTTCTATCAAAGAGACAAACTTATCTGTTTTACGTGTATAAATCACTCTTACCTCTGGCATATACTTCTCTACATATCTGCCGAATTGTAACGCCACAGACAGATTGACATTCTTTTCCATGGAAATAGCTCCACGCGCACCCGCATCATGACCACCATGTCCTGCATCTATCACAAGTGTAAAGTTTCTATTGGCAGCAAACGAAGTCATTGCCAACATCCACAATACCACCCATATCAGTGTTATTTTTTTATACATACTTTCTGATGACTTTGCAAAATTACTACTTTATTATCAGAAAACCTAAACTAACTAGTAAGTTTTATCATTTGTTAATACAACTTCAACTCCTGCACCGTCACAATCAGCTCCAAAAGGTGGATTCTCTTTAGTAATAGCCAGTTGTATTTGACGAATAGCGGAAAATTCAGAAAAGAGTCTTTTACCGATTCTTCCCGCTACATGTTCCAGCAGCTTACTTGGTATAGCCATCTCCTCTTTGATGATTTCATACAATTCTGCATAATTAATGGTAGCAGACAGTTCATCCGTTTCCATAGCATCAGTGAAATCATAATCTACGACTAGATTCACCACATAGTTGTTGCCGACAGTTCTCTCCTGCGGCAACACGCCATGATAAGCATGAAAACGAGCATTATTCAAATAAATCCTACTACTAACAGACATTGTTTAATTTAATAAATAGTTTAGTCTTCTGATTCAATAGACCTCAGCATTAAGCCTCTTCCTCCATGTCGTCGTCCCCCCTATCAAAGGCACTCCCATCATTGAGATATCTCTTGAGGGCTTTCTCTACACCTTTCTTCCAGGTATTGATACTATCCGAGGTAAGCTGAAGCTGATTCACAAGCTTGATTACATGCTCAATAGGCATTCGATAACGCAATACACCAGAAATCAACTTAGCATAATTCCAGTATTCAGGGTTGAACTTCTCACTAAGACCTTCAATAATCATCTTATAACCGCGCTTGTTGACAAACTGGAAGTCATAACGCTTCACACCATCCTCAAGAACGGTTTTCACGATTTTACCCTTAGTAACAGACTTAGGGAGCATGATTCCTTCATCCTCATCCTGCAAGCCGGTGAAGATTTCATAAGGATGTCCATTGAGCAATCCAACAAGAGCCACCCACTTTTCCTTATTATTCTGATATCTTACGACATCACATTCCAATTCTCTAGGACGCACTTCTACCACCTCTTCAGGTACATAAGGAATTTGAGTTTCCTCAGAAACTACTTTCAACAGCTGATCATGCATCTTGCTCCATTCAGCCGGACGCACTTCATATTGTTTATGAAGAGCAGCTAAATTGTTTTTCAACTCATCTAGCAAGACCTTTGTAGCCTCTTCAAAATTTGTATTTTCTTTATTCATTCTATCAAACGTTTAATATTATGGTGCAAAATTAAGATTTTATTTCTAAAATATGAAACGTTTTACCATATATTTCACTAAAAATATAAAAGATATGTACCATTTAGGAAAACTTTCACTAACTTTGCATCAAAATAGGGCTCTAAAACAACACGGAGCTACTATATATAATAAGGTATAATAACATAAATAGGAAAGTTATGACATCAATCAAGAACAGAACAAGCATTAGAAAATATTCAACGAAGGAAGTTTCTGACGAACTTCTGAATCAATTGCTGGAAGATGCAATGCGTACCCCAACCATGGGTAATCTTCAGCTTTACAGCGTTGTCATTACCCGTAGCGAGGAAGGCAAGAAGGCATTGGCTCCAGCTCATTTCAACCAGCCGATGGTGACAGGTGCTCCCGTTGTACTCACCATCTGTGCCGATTATCGTCGCACCACCCTATGGGCAGAAAACCGCAAGGGAACTCCTGGCTACGACAACATTCTCTCCTTCATGAATGCAGCCACAGATGCTCTCCTCTTCACCCAGACATTTACCAATCTGGCAGAAGAGGCTGGATTGGGTACTTGCTTTCTAGGTACAACGGTCTATATGCCAAAGATGATTATTGATACCTTGAAGCTTCCTAAGCTCGTAATGCCTGTAGCTACATTAGCCATCGGCTGGCCAGATGAAAATCCTGCACAAACCGACCGTCTGCCATTACGCAGCATCGTTCACTATGAGACCTTTGAAGATTACACTCCAGAAAAAATAGATGATTTCTATTCAGAAAAGGAATCTCTGGAAGAGAACAAGGAATTTGTCCGCATCAACAATGTAGAGACTCTCGCCCAAGTTTTCACAGACATCCGCTATACCAAGAAAGACTGTGAAGCGATGAGCGTAGGATTCCTGGATGCCCTCAAACAGCAAGGATTTATTTAAAAGTAAAAAAGTAAAAGGGTAAAAAGGTAAAAAAGCCTAGCGGAATGTTAGCCAGCGAGGTGCTTTTTTTTACCTTTTTACCCTTTTACTTTTTACCTTTTCATTATTCAACCACAATTGGCTTGTACTTAGGAACCAGTGCCTTCATGATGCACCAACCAACGAGGTAAGCAACACTACAGATGCAGAATACAATCATGTAAGCACCAGGCTTGCCGTCAAATCCCATGAAGCTGAAGGCAGAACCCTGCCCCTCTGCGTAGGTGAAGAGCATACCAGAACCCTTGTTGATAAGGAAAGAACCGATACCACCAGCCATTGCACCAATACCAGTGATTGTAGCAACAGTTGACTTAGGGAACATATCACCGATGGTAGAATAGAGGTTAGCTGACCAAGCCTGATGACCAGCACCGAGCAAACCAATGATAATAGCTGGCCACCATGCACTGTACTCACCCATAGGCTGAGCAATCAGACCAAGCAATGGGAAGCAAGCGAAGATCAACATCGCACGCATTCTACCGATATATGGATTCATACCCTTCTTGTCAACAAAGTAGGTTGGCAAGTAACCACCACCGATACTCAATACGGTTACAATCGCATAGAGAGTGAAGATAAGGGCAATACCCATACCAGAGTCAGAAGAGTAACCATACTGATCTGAGAAGTAAGCTGGAGCCCAGAAGAGGAAGAACCACCAAACACCATCAGTCATCAACTTACCAACGATGAATGACCATGTCTGACGATAGCTGAAACACTTGAGGAAGCCGATGGTCTTCTCCTCTTCAGTAGTCTCAGCATTCTCAGTCTCAACCTTCTCGAGATCTTCATCCTGTTCAATGTAAGCAAGCTCAGCCTTGTTCACATGCTTACTCTTTGATGGCTTCTCATAAAGCCATATCCAGAGACCCATCCATACATAACCGAGCACACCGATGATGATGAAAGCCCACTCCCAGCCCATGCTGCGAGCCAACAATGGAATTGTAGCTGGAGCTGCCAAGGCACCTACAGATGCACCACTATTGAAGATGGCAGTAGAGAAAGCACGGTCCTTCTTTGGGAAGTACTCTGCCGTTACCTTGATAGCAGCAGGGAAGTTTCCAGCCTCACCCACAGCAAGGATTAAACGGCAAGAGAGGAACAACCATACGCTGATGGTAGCAATTGCAACAGCTGCATCGCTACCAGCCTGTACCATGCGGAGTGCCTCGATAGAATCGTAACCCTCTATCTGCATAGCTACCCAACCGCAACCTGCATGCATAACGGCACCTGTTGACCAAACGAAGATGGCAATGAGATAACCTTTCTTGGTTCCCATCCAATCCACGAACTTACCAGCAAAGAGGTTAGCGATGGCATAGAAGATAGAGAAAAGACCAGTAATCGTACCGTAGTCGTCATCAGTCCAGTGGAATTCTGGAGCGATGAAGTCTTTCCATGTTAATGACAGAACCTGACGGTCCATGTAATTGACTGTGGTAGCAATGAAAAGCAATGCACAGATAACCCAACGGAAGTTGGACATTTTACTCGTTGAAATAGGACTCATTTGTCTAAGTTTTTAAGCGTTATTTTTATATTTATTATTTATTCCAGTTATTAGACGGCAAAGCCTGGCTTGTATCTTCAAGCCAGGTTATGCCAATATTTCTCACTCTATTATTCCAATGTAGGAATCTTCACTACCTGCATATCGTTATAGATAAGGTTTTCACCTGCCATACCCCATATAAAGGTATAGTTGCTGGTACCTGCTGCACAGTGGATAGACCACTCAGGAGCAATAACTGCCTGCTCGTTGTTCAACCAGATTGGACGTGTCTCCTGTGGTTCACCCATGACGTGGAGAATCTTCTGTCCCTCTGGTACATTATAATAAAGATAAGTCTCCATACGACGGAGATGAGTATGAGCAGGCATGGTATTCCATACAGAACCCTCCTTCAACTCTGTTACACCCATCTGCAGCTGGCAAGTACGAACGCCAGCCACACCATCGATAATCAACTGATGGATAACACGGTCATTGCTCTCCTTCAAGCTACCAGCCTTGATGTTGTTGGCATCCTTCAGAGTCACCTTCTTGTTTGGGAATGTCTGATGAGCGCAAGCACTGTTCATATAGAACTTAGCTGGCTTAGCTGCATCCTTGCTGCTTACCTCGATGTTCTTGGCACCACGACCTACATAGAGAGCCTCCTGGAAACCAAGAGTATATTTCTTGCCATCTACGGTAACAGTACCCTCACCACCGATGTTGATGATACCCAGTTCACGGTTGTCGAGCAAATTCTTCTGATCGTTTGGCTTATCTGTATAAAGAGGAGCGATAGAAGTCAGCTTCAAAGGAGCAGTTGTTGGCTCTGCACCACCAATAAGGAAACGGTCGAACATAGTGTATGTCCAGTTTACCTCACCTGGAGCGAATACCTTCTCGATAGCGAACTCGCTGCGAAGGCGGTCTGTTGTGTAATGCTTGGCATCCATTGGGTTGCTAGCATAACGAACGTTGTAGTTGGTGTAGGCATTTTCTGCCTTTACCTCGTATCCACACTTACCACACTGGCCAAAAGCCTGACTTGCTGTTAATACCATTGCTGCTAATATTAATGTTAATTTCTTCATAATTATCTTGTTTATTATTGATATTTTATCTTTAGGGGACCAGCGATGGAATCGCTGGGAACGGGGGTGCAAAGAGGGAGGAAGGGGTTAAGGTTCTTTTTACCCTTTTACCTTTTTACCCTTTTACCTTTCTCTCTTCCTTCACGATGCGCTGACGGTTGAGAACCAACAAGGCGATAGTGATGATGGTAAGCACACCCATACCGATGTATGAAAGCTTCACGCCACGATAGATGACCCATCCAAAGAGAGATGAAGCAAAATCGAGTGCACCACCCGAAAATCCGTCAGGAATATGAGCGGCATTATCACCAGTAGCTGCATAAACCTGATTGGCTGCCATTGTAAAGTCTGGAGCCATATCGGTTACAAAGTAGAGACCGATGATGAGGGCTATCAAACCAATGATAAGAGTCTTCACCACATTTCCCTTGGTGAATGGTAATATCATTGGAAAGAGGTAGAACATACCTGCCAATGATGCCAATGGCAAGAACTGGTTGCCTGGCAAGAATACAGCGATAGCCAGGATGACAGGAATCAGAATGACTGATACTACCAGGGTTGTAGGATGACCAATCACCAAGGCAGGACTCATACCGATGTGAACCTTCTTACCGTTGAACTTGGTCTTTACCAACTCCTGAGTCTTCTCAGAAATTGGCTTCAAACCATCGATAAACAAAGAGGTGATACGAGGAATCAGCTCCATCACTGCTCCCATGGTTACACCGAGGAAGAGAATCTTCTTGATATCGAGCTGTGCAGCCCAACCAATCAAGGCACCTACGATGACACCGAGAACCAATGGTTCGCCGAGCACGCCAAACTTCTTCTTCAATCCCTCTGCATCAACATCAAGCTTAGAGAAACCAGGAATCATATCCAGGAGTTTATTGAAGATGATAGCGAATGGCATGAAACTCTGGCAGAATGGCTGCGGAATAGAGATACCATCCAAATCGTAATACTTCTGGAACTTTTCTGCAGTGAAGTCTGCACATACCAATGTTATCATATAGCAGACGATGGCTGCAAAGTATCCCCAAAGCAAACTTTCACCCATTACGAAGTAAGCCACGGCACCGATAAATGCAAAGTGCCAGTAGTTCCAAAGATCGATGTTCACCGTACGGGTGGTTTTGGTTATCAACATCAGGAAGTTGACACCCAAGCAGATTGGGATAATCAGAGCACCCACTGCTGTATTATAAGCTACGGCAGCTGCTGCAGGCCAACCCATGTCAAACACGTTCAACTGTAGGTGATAGATGTCGGAGATAGCCTTCAGCGGGTCATTGAAGTTAGTAGTCAACAAAGCAGTGACCACACCCAAACCCACGAAACCCACACCTACGAAGAGTCCCGATTTCAACGCTTTTCCGAATTTCATGCCAATACATAGTCCTATAATCGTGAAGATGATAGGCATCATCACGCTTGCACCCAGACTGATGATATAGCTAAATACCTGTTCCATTATTACTTTTTGAATTTGTTAAATAGTTAAGAAAATACACCAAAAGTGCACCTCCACCTGTTTTTAGATGATTTGTTGGCTGCAAAGATACACTTTTTTCTTCATATTCAATACGTTTTGATGGAAAATATTACTTAAAAAAAAATCCCATCCGAGCTTTTCGGATGGGATTTATCGATTTTTATCCGTTTTTGCACGATTTATTGACGAATTGAACGTCGTTCTTCACTTCCTAGTCCTGATAATAAACTCTCTTCACTCGGTTGCTGATGGTAGTCAGAACTTCGTAAGGAATAGTTTCCAGAATATCGCTCAGCGTCTGAACAGGAAGATGCTCTCCGAAGATTTCCACAGAATCACCTTCCTTGCAGTCGATGCCTGTCACATCTATCATCGCCACATCCATACAGATGTTGCCTACATAATCAGCTTTCTGACCGTTGACAAGGCAATAAGCATGTCGATTGCCGAGTCGGCGGTTCAAGCCATCGGCATAACCGATAGGAATGGCTGCAATCACACTATCCTTATCAAGAATGGTCTTGCGACTGTAACCTACACTATCTCCCGCCTTCACATGGTGCATCTGCAGGATGGTAGTCTTCAGGGTACTCACGCAGTTGATTGTCTTATTGTTGCGGGAGTTGATTCCATAAAGTCCAAGACCTAGGCGGCACATGTCCAACTGGCGCTCCGGGAAATGCTCGATACCTGCAGAATTACAGATATGACGCAGAATTTTATGGTCGAAGGCAGCCTGCAACTGTTTGCTTCCCTTATCGAAGAGTTCAAACTGATGTGCAGAGAAGTCATCGAAGCTGTCATCATCACTTCCCACGAAGTGAGAGAACACAGAACGAGGGATAATGGCATTCTGATGCTTCAGCTTGCCGATCAATTCCTCCATATCGTTTTCCGGATCAAAGCCCATGCGGTGCATTCCTGTATCCAGCTTGATATGAACAGGGAATCCTGTTACTCCCTCCTTCTCTGCAGCCTTAATCAGTGCATCGAGCAAACGGAATGAGTAAACCTCTGGTTCCAAGTCATAATCGAACATGGTCTTGAAGGCGGTCATCTCCGGATTCATAATCATAATATTGCTGGTGATTCCGTTCTTGCGCAGGGTTACACCTTCATCGGCAACAGCCACAGCCAGATAATCTACACGGTGATCCTGCAAAGTCTTTGCTATTTCAACAGCTCCAGCTCCATAACCGTCAGCCTTAATCATGCAGACAAGCTTTGTCTCAGGCTTCATAAAGGCACGATAGTAATTCAAGTTGGCTACCACTGCATTCAAATTCACCTCAAGAGTGGTTTCATGCACCTTCTGAACCAGCAACTCGGTCAATTGGTCAAAACCGAACTGGCGAGCGCCCTTCAGCAGAATGACCTCATCACGCAAGGAAGCAAAGACCTCGCTGGCTATGAATTCCTCTACATCCTGGAAGAAGAACTTTTCAGAAATCTGAATAATATCATGCTGCTTGCAGAGTTCAGGACCAATACCGATGAATTTCACAACTCCACGCTTGCGGGCGAGATCGCTCACTTCTTTATATAGCGCCTCCGGAGTCTGGCCGCTCTGATAGATATCGCTCAATATCAAGGTATGACGGCGTCCACGATGATCCGGACGACGATTCATGAAGTCGAGAGCAATGTCAAGCGAATTGATGTCGCTGTTGTAACTGTCGTTGATAAGAGTACATCCGTGCTGTCCCACCTTCACTTCCAGTCTCATAGCCACTGGTTCGAGTTTCGCCATACGCTTATCAATATCCTCAGCAGAGACTCCGAGCTTAGAAGCCACCACAGCGCTGATGATAGAGTTCTGGATAGAAGCATCATCGATGAATGGGATGGAGAAACTATCCACCTCACCTTTATATATATAGGTGATGACGCTCACGCTCTGCTGCTTCTCGATGCTCTTGACAAAGAAAGGAGCCTCAGGATTCTTGAGCGACCAGAAGAGTTTTTCACCTTTATAATCAGGATATTCTGCCACCACCTTGGTAATCACCTCATTATCTCCATCATAAACCACGGTATCAGCATCATGGAAGAGGATGAGCTTCTCACGGCACTTCTCCTCCAGGGAAGAGAAGTTCTCCTGATGGGCAGAACCTAGATTGGTAAGAACAGCAATGGTAGGCTGGATGATGTCGCGGAGGGCAAGCATCTCACCTGGCTGACTGATACCAGCCTCGAACACGCCCACCTGAGTCTGTTCGTTCATTAACCAGACAGACAATGGCACACCTATCTGGGAATTGTAACTTCTAGGACTGCGGGTAACGAACATACTTGGTGAGAGCAGCTGATAGAGCCACTCCTTGACCATGGTCTTGCCGTTGGAACCCGTAATCCCCACGATAGGGATATTGAATTCATCACGATGACGCTCTGCCAGACGCTGCAAAGCCTCCAGCGTATTGACAACCTTCAGGAAGTTTGCCTCCGGATAATCAGAAGCGTACCCCTTAGGAACATCAGTCACCACAAAGTTTTTCACACCTCTGCGATACAGCTCAGGTATGTAGTTGTGACCATCATTACGCTCCGACTTGAGCGCAAAGAATAGAGTTTCCTCTGGGAAACAAAGTGAACGACTATCGGTCAGGATAAAACCGATGTTGGTATCATTGTCTCCATAGCGACGCGCACCTATCAGTGTGGTTACCTTTTCAATAGTATATGTCATTGTCTTAATACTTTAATGATTCTATATTTTATAAGAGAAGATACTTCTCCTCAAATTCTCTTTTCCTTTCTTCCGTCCTGGCGATGAACTTTTTGTGTTCCTCGCTATCAGGATTGAAGGGTTTATGCCCTAGCGCTTCCCGGATGGGTCTCCAGTCTTCCAGAAACTGCTCGGCTGCTTTTCCGAAGTATACTGTCCGGAATTTCTCCCAGATATACTCCACAGCCTGGTCGCTCGGATGCAGCATGTCTTCCTTGTAGAAGCGATAATCACGAAGTTCATCGTTCATGATTTCGTAAGCCGGGAAATAGCTCACCACTCCCGGATTCGCCTTTACCAGCTTATCGGCAGCCAACAGAAGCGTAGCCTTGGAAAGCTGACTTCCATGATAGCCATACTTGGCATATCGGATAGGACTCACCGTGATGATAACCTTCAAGCCACCGTCTGCTGATGAAGTTTGCTTTCTTTCTGCCTTCAGCAAATCTATCGCCTTTTGCAGATAGTCCGCACATTCATCCACGCTCAGTTCCCTTTCTTCGAAAAGACGCTGTGGGCGTTTCTGGCAGTTGTCCACTATTTCGCCCGTCTCCTTCAATATATACACATGGTTTGTCCCCAACGTAAAGACCGCAACCCGTGGATGAACATCCAGGCTCTTCTCCACCGTATGAAGAATACTAGCCGGATTATACATCACTCCGAAAGGATTCACCGTAGCCCGGAAGCGATTCTCTACAAATCTGCGCCCCAGATTATCGGCAAAGCAACTGCCCACAAAGAGCATTTGCTCTGCCGGCTGTATCTCAAAGTCAGCCTTAGGAATATCGATTTCTGTCCGAAACAGCATCTCTTCTACTCCTTTATTCCTTAACTACTTCAGTATTCTTCTTGCGTTTCTTGACTTCCACTCCTATACCTATTATAATAAGGAGCACAAGAACGCCATAACCTACGTATGCTACAGTCTCTGTATTCTTGAGCGACTGTGGATGGAAATCGAGTACCACCTTATGGTTACCCGGTTTCACATTGAGCGCACGGAGAATATAGTCTACTCTACCGAGTTCTACAGGCTCTCCATCTACGGTAGCAGACCAACCCGGATAGTAGATTTCAGAGAATACGATAACACCACCCTTGGTCGATTTCACCTCGTAAGTCAAGTTGTTTGGCTTATAGGCAGTCATCTTCACAACCGAAGTATCATCCTGCTTTACACTCTGATTCAGCTGCTCCTTGAACTTGGCATCAGCCACGGCTACATGACGGAGGTTCACCTTGCCCACGCCCTCGATTTCCTCGTTGGCATTGTTCACATACTTCACCTCGTCAACAAACCAGGCATTGCCGTAGGCGTATGGATTCTGAACAGGAACAGTCTGACCGCCCTGCAAAGGCATGATGAAGTACTTGGCATTCAGCATATTCAATACAGGGAAGATACTATCTCCATTCACCTTGGTCATATCACCGCCAGCCTCAGCCACAGCCTTCATTGTCTTCTGCATCTCAGGAGCGATGTGAGCATCAATCATCTCCTGATAACGGCGCAACTTAGCTGGATGATATCCACCGATACTCTTATGATAATAAGAAGTCTCGTTCTCATTGAAGGTATTCGATGCGAGATTGAGCACACGATAGTCGAGTGCCTTATCGCGACAGATAATCTTATCGGTCTCTGTCATCTGCTGAGGAGCATCACGCTCTACCTTGTCCACGAACATATCGTCATAGAGATAACGCTTGTTCACCATCCACATGTCCACGAGACAGAGCACGGCGATACCGGCAATCATGAATTCTGCACCGAGCTTCTTCATCTTATAAAGCAGCAGGAAGGCTGAACCGATAACGATAATCCAGAACGAACGCCAGCAATCAGAAGTAAAAATACTCTTGCGAATCTCTACCAGATTGCTGATAATAGGACCCTGATATTCAGCAGGCAACTGCTGCAACGCCTGAGTCTCCTGGGCTGAGACGAAATCAGGGAAGAATACGCTCGGCATGATGGCAAAGAGCAAGCAGAAACCTGCAGTCAGACCAAAGCTGGCGTATACATATTTAATTTTAGAAGTCAGCACTTCCGGTTCATCCACAATCTTCTTCAACGCCATCATCGCCAGCAGCGGAATGGTAAACTCGGCGATAACGAGGATGGAAGCCACCGTTCGGAACTTGGCATACATCGGAATATAATCCAGGAAGAAATTGGTGAACGGCATGAAGTTTCTACCCCATGAGAGCAGGATGCTCAGAATGGTGGCAGCGAGCAAAGCCCACTTCATCGGACCCTTTACGATAAACAGCCCAAGGATAAAGAGCATACATACGAATGCTCCAACATATACCGGACCGCTGGTACCAGGCTGATTACCCCAATACTGACCCAGCTGCTGATAAATCTGAACAAAGTTAGGGTCTGCCTTCTCCATTGCCTTCTCGTTTTGGGCAAGAGGCACGGAAGCACCGCCCTTGGCATCTGGAACCAGGAGCGTCCAAGTCTCGTCAATACCATAACTCCACTGAGTGATATAGTCTCTATCCAGACCGCTACTGGTCTGATTAGCAGAGTTTTTCTTGACCAGTTCACTCTTTCCGCGCATGGTTTCCTGACCATACTGCCAGGTATGATAAAGGTTGGACAGGTTGAGCGAGATACCGATGAGGGCACCCACTGCGCATACCGCTGTAGCCTTGCCAAAACGAGCCAGCTGCTTCTTCTGAATGGCTTCTACCAGGAAGGCAATCACCATGAAGAGGATGATGAAGAGATAGTAATAAGTCATCTGCACGTGGTTGGCGTTCACCTCGAAAGCCGAGAAGATGGCTGTCAGGAGCAAACCTTTCAGATACTTGCCGCGATAAGCCAGCACCACTCCCGCAATCATAGGAGGCAGATAAGCCAGTGCCCATACCTTCCAGATATGACCGGCTGCGATAATGATAAAGAAGTAGGACGAGAATGCCCAGATGATACTACCCAATGCCGCCAGCGATTGTCGGAAATCGAAAGCACGCAACATGATGTAGAAGCCAAGAAGATATACGAATACATACCATACATAATCTGGCAGCCACAGGTGATAAGCCTTAGTTACCTGGTCGAGCACCTTGGTACTGCCATACGAAGGCGACATCTGATAAGTTGGCATTCCGCCGAATACAGAGTTGGTCCAGCGAGTAGTCTCGCCAGTCTGCTGCTGGTAAAGTTCCTTCTCATGTCCCAGTCCCTTGCTTGCCGCAGAGTCATGACGGAACAGGATTCGTCCGTCCATGTCAGCTGGCATGAAGTAGGCGAAGGAGATTACCGCAAAAATAATTACTACCAGAATATCCAGTAGATACTTCTTCAAAAATTTCATATTTTCTATAAACGTTTATAATTTTGGGGACAAAGTTAGCACAAATCGAAGACACTACAAAATAAAAGAAGAAACTTTTTACTTTTTTTATCGAAGAAAAGTCACAATAGGGGTTTCCCCCTAACTTTTAGGGAAACTATCTTGGTTTATCTGCCGATAAGCCATACCTTTGCATCCATAAACATAAAATGAGTAAGATTATGAAAAAAATCGTATTTATCTTGATGGCGATGCTGATGGCAGTCATCCCATCTACTGCACAGAATTACAAGCACAGTAAATATTATAACCAGAAGACGGGGCATCTCGACTATGGATTCAACAATAAGGGCGTCGATACCTATTACGGCATCCGCATCGGACCCGGATTCTCATACATCACTTCTGACGACAGCCGTCTCGATGGTGGCGACTGGCAGACAGGTCTCAACGTAGGTGTTGTAGCCGGCTTCCCGCTTACCTATTCTGACCCACTCTATCTGGAGACTGGTCTCTATTATATAGAAAAAGGTGGAAAGAAATCCTTAGGCGGAGGCAAGAAGATGACCTACGACCTCAACTATCTGGAGATTCCGGTAGTAGTAAAATATAAATATGAGATAGATGATGACTTAACCATAGAGCCGTTTGCCGGTGGATATTTTGCAGCAGGCGTGGGTGGCAAGATCAAGAACTTTGCTGAGCGCGAGGCTCAGAGTTCATTCCGAAGCAACAACTTCCGTCGCCTGGATGGCGGTCTCCGCATCGGTTGCGGTATCGGCTACGACATGTTCTATGCCGACCTCACCTACGACCTCGGTCTTGCCAACATCTGCCACGATACATTTGACAAGGCACGCAACAGAGCCGTCATGCTCAATTTTGGCGTAAATTTCTAACAGAAGAAAACAACCATACGTTTTGTAGTTAAAACTTGATATACATTTCCCTGCCTGTTATAAAATATAGGTGGGGAATTGTTCTTTTATGGGATTTATTTTGTAACTTTGCACCCAAATTTGAAATAAATCAGTATGAGAATAGGAATTATCGTTGCGATGGACAAGGAGTTCACGCAGCTCAAGACATTATTGACAGAATCGCAGACAGAGCGAAAGAATCATAAGGACTTCGTCATCGGAAAAATCGGCGAGAACGAGGTGGTGATGCAGCAGTGTGGCATTGGAAAGGTGAACAGCGCCATCGGAGCTGTGGAAATGATTGATAATTATCACCCGGACCTCGTGATTTCTTCGGGAGTGGCTGGCGGTGCAGACATCAACCTCAATGTTACTGAAGTAGTAGTGGCAACCAACTGTGTTTATCACGATGCCTACTGCGGTGATGAATGCGAGTTTGGACAGATTCTCGGTATGCCAGCCACCTTCAAGACTCCAAAGGAGTATGTGGAGAAAGCACTTGCCATCAATGAACTGCCCGCCAACCAGCATCCGAAGATTCATGCCGGACAGATTGTTAGCGGCGAATGGTTTGTAGACAGCAAGGAGAAGATGCGCTCCATCCTGGAACATTTCCCTCATGCCATGGCTGTGGATATGGAAAGCTGCTCTATCGCACAGACCTGCCACATCTACAAGACTCCTTTCATCTCCTTCCGCATCATCAGCGATGTGCCACTGAAGGACACTAAGGCACAGCAGTACTTCGACTTCTGGGCTAAGATGGCAGAAGGCTCATTCAATGTCACCAAGGCTTTCCTCGAAAGTCTGTAAACTATAAATTGTAAATTATAAACTATATGAATAAGATTCCAAGTTTCACAATCAATCATAACAAGTTGCTCCGCGGCATCTACGTAAGCCGCAAGGACGAGGTAGGCGGAGAAGTAGTCACCACTTTCGATATCCGCATGAAGGTGCCTAACCAGGAGCCTTGTCTCCACAACGGTGCCATCCATACCATCGAGCACCTGGCTGCCACTTACCTGCGTAACGACGAGGAGTGGAAAGACCGCATCATCTATTGGGGACCAATGGGATGCCTTACCGGCAACTACCTCCTCATCCGTGGCGATCTGGAGAGCAAGGACATCGTAGAACTGATGAAGCGTACCTTCCAGTTCATTGCCGATTTCGAAGGCGAAATTCCTGGACAGGCAGCCAAGGATTGCGGCAACTATCTGCTCCACGACCTGCCTATGGCTAAGTACGAATCGAAGAAATATCTCGAAGAGGTGCTCAACTGTATCACAGAAGCTAACTTGATTTATCCTACACAGGATTAATCATATATGAACGCCCGCAACCACAAATTGCGGGCGTTTATATTTAATTAACCAGAAAAGTTTTGAAACTTTTCCGAAAACTCATATCTTTGCATAAGATAAGCTACACTCGGCAATTTGAAAGCTAGCTTTCATTGCGCTCGTTTGCATTATCTTTGCAAAAGATAATATATATATTAACGACAATAACCAATAACGACAATAACTAACAATTATCAACTTCTTTTTGTGGCAAGAATAAAGTGTATCGATTTTAATACAACAACCATGAACATCAAAAAAGTTTTGTTTGGAGTGACCTTCATCATGTCTACCATGGCTGGCCACTCTCAGAGTGTATTCCAAGTTAAGCAGCAGTCGTTGCCTAATCCGGACAACGAGCCTACAGCTGTGTTCCCTGTTCCTAGCGATCGCCAGATAAAATGGCAGGAGACAGAATTCTATGCCTTCTTCCATTACGGAATGAACACCTATACCAACAGAGAATGGGGCTTGGGAAGTGAAGACGTAACCCTTTTTGCACCTACCAAGAAGCCTAACCCTACTCAATGGCTCAAGGCTGTAAAGGCTGCTGGCATGAAGGGCGGTATAGCTGTAGTCAAGCATCATGACGGTTTCTGCCTCTGGCCTACATCTACTACTGACCATTCCATCGTCAATGCCGGCAATGAGAACGGTAAGACCACCAACATTCCACGCGACTTTGCCAAGGCTGCCCGAAGCTTGGGAATGAAGTATGGTTTCTATGTTTCTCCATGGGACAGAAACAGCAAATACTACGGCACAGAGAAATATGTCAACGACGTTTTCCTCCGCCAGTGCGCTGAATTGGCTCAGTATGGTAAAGACCAGTTCGAAATGTGGTTCGACGGTGCCAACGGTGGCGACGGATACTACGGCGGACGCAATACCACCGTCAATGTAGACCGTTCTACCTATTATGACATTCCTAACCTCAGAGATTCTATCCACAAGGTTTGCCCAGACATCATCCTCTGGGGGGTGGGCGCTGAATCAAGATGGATTGGTAACGAGGCAGGATGGGCTGGCGAAACAAACTGGCTCACCGACGAAAGAGGTTATGCTCCTGAAAGCAACGGTATGTATGGTACCGAAGACGGATGGCAGTGGGACCCGGGAGAGAGCGATGCCAAACTTACTGACAAGGGATGGTTCTGGCACGAGGGCGAGAAGCCTCTCTCTGTAGAGCGACTCTTCCAGATGTATCTGGAGACTGTAGGTAGAAATGCTACCTTGATTCTCAACTGCCCTCCAGACAAGAGTGGTCAGTTGCCAGAGATTGACGTCCGTGTCCTCAAGGATATGGGCAACATGATTCGTGCCCGTCTGGGCAAGGACCTGGCACAGAAGGCAAAGGTTACTGTAAGCAACACCCGAAAGGCTGGTGCCAACCGCAACTATGCAGCCAAGAACCTGACCGATAACAACAAGAATTCCTATTGGGCTACTGATGATGGCGTGAAGCAGGCTACCATCACCTTCAACTGGGACAAGCCTCAGACCGTTCGCTATGTGGATATGATGGAGTACATCCGCAAGGGTCAGCGAGTAAGAAAGTTCCATATCGAAATCTCTGAAGACGGAAAGACATGGAAACCTATCGCAGAGAAGTGCACCACCACAACCATCGGATACAAGCGCATCATCCCGTTGAACGGCAGCACATCCGACAGCTACGGCAAGGGTTATCAGGTGAAAGGCCTGAAGGTTGTCATCGACGACAGCAAGGCTTGCCCATTGTTACATTCCATAAAAGTATTTTAAACTTTGACTCTACACCCTAAAATCCGCAAGCAATCTCAATGACAATCTCAATTGCAGTAAAGAGCTTGAACACTATGCATCATGATAGTATGAGCGTGAATTTTGTCCGATTTGTGCACACCATCC
>NZ_JBQKHJ010000019.1:0-72810 GCF_052118345.1 Prevotella sp. LCP21S3_D2
CACTCCATTGCTGAAACTGCTATGAAGAACGGAAATTCTAAATTCAATGCAATTCTTGCTGTAGTACAACAGTAAGACGATTACTCATGCCCATAGGGGTGCTGAGTAGTTCGCCAAGATATTCAGACTCGTAAATCTATCAGAAACTATCGGTTATGGTTTCGACATGATGAATGAGTGGAAAGAAATCACAGGCAATGACGTAACTTTCGAGAGTGATATTTGTACCAGCACTGTCACTTTTTGGCTGGATAGTGACAGAGCTAGTGACAGAGCAGAAGATGATACATATATCGATGCCACAGACAAAGTTGTATCCATTCTTAGATTCTGCAAAGAAGCAAAATTTAGAAAAGAAATATTTGAACTACTAGGTGTTACTTACCAATTCAAGAACTTCAAAGCATTCATCGAGCCACTGCTCCAACATGATTATCTGGAACTTACGGTTTCAGACAAGCCGACAAGCCCTAAACAGCAATACAGAACAACCAAAAAGGGACTTTTGTTCTTGGAGACTGTATAAACAGTAACAGAGCTGGTAACAGAGCTGGTAACAGATCTAGTAACAGAGCTAGTAACTATGTCGGTAACCATGTTGGTAACTATGTCACAAAAAATATAATATACAATGAGCAACTTAACATTATCAATAACAACCATCGGTGATTTACTTCTTCGCCAGAAGATAACGAATGGTGATAAGCCCATAGAAGATGTTAGCCTCAACATCCCTATCTATCAGCGACCATATAAATGGACAGCACGCAATGCCATCCAATTGCTTGATGACATCATCGAAGCGATGAATAGCAACAAAGAAAAGTATAGAGTAGGCTCTCTCATCTTGCACCAGCAAAAAGGAGACCGTTATGACATTGTAGATGGGCAGCAACGTACCATCACATTCTCTCTGTTATTAACTGCATTAGGCGAAAAGAATATCAGTTTCTTACAGCAGTCAGTTTACAACAATGAGCATAACAGTCGTAATATTCCAAACATTTATCAGGCTTTGTGTCGCCGCATAGGTAAGAAGTCTGAAGATAAAAATGATGAGCACGAGAAGGAAAAAGAAAGATTGAAAGGGTATATTGAAAATAATTGCGAACTGATTGTTGTAATTACAAAAGATATATCAGAAGCTTTCCAATTCTTCGATTCTCAAAATGCTCGTGGCAAGGCTCTCTATCCTCACGACTTGTTGAAGGCATATCATCTACGAGAGATGGCAGGTGTAAGCGAAGAAGAAACAGAAAAAATTGTCAAAGGATGGGAACAAGTCTCCCAAAGCAACTTGGCTAATCTTTTTGGCAACTATCTCTATCGCATCAAGGAATGGGTAAATGGTAACAAAGCTAATGTACTCAATGAACATAACATTCAAATGTTCAAGGGCATTACTCGTTATGCCAAAACTCCTTATGCCCAGTTCTTCAAGGCAGCATATTGCTATGCCGACATGGTAAATTCATCTGCAATGCCATTTGTATCAGGCATACGTAACATCAACGCTTTCCAATTGAATACACCAATCATTGCAGGTAAGCCTTTTTTCGAATATACCAAACATTACTATAACATCTTGAAAGATATTCAAGACAATAGTAAGTACGAAGGTTTTTACATCAACGACAATGAGATTGTAAAGACTCTCGATAAATATTTCAAGCGAGGAACGGGGAATGGCATAGCACGTTTGCTGTTTGACACATCAGTTTTGCTTTACGTAGATCGGTTCTGCCCTGAAACTTACCCATCCAAGGAAGATTTGGCACAATTTGAACAATTCGTAGTCTATGCCTTCATTTGGGCTTACTCTCTGAGAGCACAATATAGAAATTTGGGCTGGTTGTCTGCGCAGAATTACATTATGGGCGAAAGCAACAAATTTGGTATCATCAATGGCTTTAACATGTACCAATTAATTGCTCGACAAGATTCCCCAACATCCCTTCTCTGTGCCCTTGCCGACAAATTATGTTCTCTATCAATCGGAGACATATATGACGGTAGAGTACTTGAAAGCAGCAGTACTAGCAAAAATATAGATGCCAAAGATGAGAATGAAATTTCTTGCAATTACCTCTATTTCTTCAAGGAAAATGGATTTTATAAATAATGACAAGCATGAAAGATTTATCACATATTCTGAAAGAATGTTCTGTAAAAGACATCTATTATGTCAATAGTGGAACAGTTACCTACTACAAAATTCCCATCTATCAGCGTAATTACGCCTGGGAACGAGATGAGATTTCTGCATTAATAAAGGATATCTATGACTCCATGGTCATAGACAAGCCTATATACTATATCGGAACACTTGTAACCTTTAAACGTGACGAGAATGTATTCGAGGTTATAGACGGACAACAACGTCTTACTACAATATACATTATCCTCACTGCTATGGGCGAGAAGGTTACCAACAAACTTGCATATTCCTCACGCAAAGCTTCTACTCAAACCATAGAAGTCATGTCTAAGTTTGAGAAAAATAAGGAAGTAAAAGATTCTGATTTTGGGGAGGAATATGACCTTGGCATAAAGAATGGCTATAACTTTGCCAAAGAAGCACTAAAGGAAATAGTAGGTGAAAATCAAGTTGATATGGACAAATTCAAGGAGTATTTTTTGAACCATGTGCATATCATACATTATCGTGTGCCTAAGGATGTTGAGTTGAATCATTATTTTGAAGTAATGAACTCTCGTGGCGAGCAACTTGAAAAGCATGAAATTGTAAAAGCCAAATTGAGTGATCAACTGAAGAATGACAATAAAGCGATGGAAAAGTTCTGTAAAATTTGGGAGGCTTGTAGCGATATGAGTTTCTATATCCAACAAAAGTTACCTAACATGACTGAGATATTCGGTAAAGATATGAGCAACTTCAAGTTGGAGAGATTTGACGATTTTCCTATTGCGCCACAACAATTAGACAACTCCTTTGGGATGAAGACAATAGAAAAACTACTCGATATTCCTGTAAAAAAGGAAAAGGAGGTGAGCGAAATTGACTATAACGATTCGTTCCAACCAATCATTGATTTTCCAAATTTTCTGTTGATTGTTCTCAAAATTACAAGAATGCAAGAGAAAGATTTTAATCCATCAGACTTCACACTCGATGACAAGGAACTTATCAATGAGTTTGACAAAGTCAAGCTCACTCCAGAATTTGTCAAGCAGTTTGCCTATAACCTGCTATTGGCAAAATATTATCTCGACAACTACATGGTGCACCACATAAATGGTGAAGATAAAGCCATTGAGAATCCTTGGAAACTACAATATTACTGCAAGAAGGGCAAGTCTGCCTACATGGCAGATTTGATTGACAATGACAAGTCTAAACAAAGAGAGTTGGTTCATCTTTTATCTATGTTTGAGGTGGCATTTACAGCCAAGCAACGCAAGAACTATCTCTTCTACTGCTTGTTGCACCTATTCCAGGACTGGAATGAAGATAACTATTTGAAGTTCGTGAGAAATTTAGCAGACAAGTACTTCTTCGATGTATATTTGGATGCAAACAAACTGAATGAAAGAAACCAGCCAAAGCCAAATAGTTTCGATGAAACCATCATTCGAAATGGCAAACAGAGTGTTGAATTGGAAAATGTGGATCGTCCCTTCGATGATGTCTATCCCAAAGGTTCAAGCAATATACCTCTCTTTGTATTCAACTATACCGACTATAGATTGTGGAAGAAATACGCAGAAGTATTGCGAGGAAACAGAGCCAAGAAAGGTTCAAAAGCTAGAATTGAATTCTTTACCGCCTTGGGATGCAGCGACTTTGGCCTTGATACATTTGACAATTTCTATTTCTCTCGAACTCGCAAAAGCCTTGAGCATTACTATCCTCAGGCAAAAGCTGGAGAAGATAAGCCTATCACATCAGAAGAGATAAACTGCTTTGGCAATTTTGCCATGATTGGTTCCGATGCCAATAGTTCTGGCTCCAACTGGAATCCTATAGATAAGAAGAATCGTTATCTTGATTCCAAATCAAATCAAGTAAGCGTGGCTTCCTTGAAATTTAGAATCATGCTACAGATGTGTCAAGACAATTATGATGAAGGCATTAAAAATGGTATCAAGCGTGAATTTGGATACGAGTGGAATGCTGAAGATATGCAAAAGCATCAGGAAAAGATGCTATGCATCATCATGCAACCAACGCACTAGAATTACGCAATTTAAATAGGAAGGAAATATGAAACATTCATTAAATAGAGAAGAACTTATTGAGCAGCTAAAGGAATTGGCTGCTCAAGAACTGCCAACGTATCTTGCAAATCACATAGGAGCCATGTGCTATGCACCTTCGATGATAGATAGTTTCTCCGCTACATGTCAACATTGCCATCGCCCATTGGTCTATCAGGCTTTCCGTAACGATGAAGAAAAGCTTAATTCTATCATCAGTGAGATAAAAGATTTGGGATATGATGTTACATTTGAAATTATATGTGGTTCATGCGCCCTAAAGGCGAAGGAAGAGGCAGATTTTTTCGATTTACCGTTAACCTCCGAGGATGACATCTACGAAGAAGGAACATATCATTTGTTCTGTTTCAAGGCAAAAAGCGATAAAGACTATCATCAAGCTATAACCGACATAGAGTCATTTGATGACTACCAAGCCGTATTGGCTTTTTTGAAAGGGGATGCCTACTTTAAAGACTGTTATGATCGCTACCATAGCATCATGGATGAGCAAGATACTATCAAGAGAATGACAGGAATAGGAATAAAAGAAAATGATAGCAATGAAGAATAGCATACCCATACTTCCGAAGTCAGTCGCTTTGGAACTGACATATAGGTGCAATCACCATTGCTTGTTTTGCTCATGCCCTTGGTATGCGCCTATCTCTTCGTATCCATTTGGGAAAGAGCTATCTACCACACAATGGAAATGGGTAATAGAAAAAATATACGACTATGGAGTAAAGACATTTTCTTTGTCTGGCGGAGAAGCATTGCTAAGAGAAGACCTTCATGAAATCATAAGGCACATCAGAACAATTGGTAATCAGAGGAAAATAGATTATCCCATCATACTCATCTCCAATGGAAGACTCATGAATGAAGAACATCTCAAATTCTTCAAGGAAATGAATGTTCATCTTAGCATGAGCCTTCCTGGCTACCAATCATTTGAAGAGCATACAGGAGTTGCTAATGCAGATTATGTGTTAGAATACTTTTCGAAAGCCAAAGAAATCGGCTTAGAATGCACAGCAAACATTACCGTTACAAAAAAGAACTATCATGAGCTATTTGAGACCATATCGCTTGCCCTCATCAATGGAGCTACAGAAATTCTTCTCAACCGTTTTCTGCCTGGTGGACGTGGTTTGAAATATATGAATGAACTTTGCCTTTCCACAGAGCAAATCAACGGAATGCTTGATACTGCAGAAGAAGTACTAACACTAGCTAATCGCTATGGAAATGTGGGTACAGAAATACCAAAGTGCATCATAGCTTCTGCTAATTCATACAAAAGAATACATGTAGGGTATCTATGCGCTGCGGCAAAAGGATTCTTCGTTATTGATCCAGCAGGACAAATAAGAACCTGCAATCATTCTCCTCACATCGTAGGAAATGTATGCGAAGAACCTTGGATTAAGGATACAGATTATTGGAACAAATTTACATCCCGCTCTTATCAACCTACCTTCTGCAATGATTGTTCAACTAACCAGCATTGTGATTGTGGATGTAGAGAAGTAACCGATATTTTAGGACTTGGTATCAATGGAATTGAACCCAACTTAACTCTCAAGAAACAATAGTTTCTCTATAAAAGTGCCGATAGTGGTGCCAAAAGTGCTTTAAAAAACGACTTTTGGCACCACTATCAGCACTTTTTCCATTGATTTCATCCAATCAATTGGACGGTTTTATGCTTATTTTATCCAATCAATTGGACAAAAAGAGAGTCAACCTCTCTGATACTGACAATGGAATCATGAAATAAAAGGGGAAAGTGCCAAATCACTTTCCCTCTTTCTCCTCCATCCATTCTTCCAACACCTTGCAATATTCATCGTTTTGCTCGACAAATGGCATGTGGCGGGCTCCTACGAAGAGATGCCACTTGGAATCTTGGATACCATCATAAAGTGTCTTTGCTACCAAAGGAGTGCAGAGATCGTTGGTGCCACTCATCACCAAGCATGGCACTTGTATCTCGCCAAGGCGGTCGGTGTAATCATAATCACGAAGCGTGCCAGTCGGGGTGTATTCATTTGGTCCCCAACCATGGAGATAAGCCTCAGCACCAGCACGCTTCTTCCGGCGAAGACACTCTGGACTATCCTCCGTCACCTCACCGGCACAATGCAGGAGCATGAAGTGTTCATTCGCCTTGGCATACGCCTCGCTCGAAAAGTCATCCTTCGCCTCAGCCTCAGCGATGGCACGCTGGTCTTCCTCCGACATAAACTTAATCATGCGATGTTGCTCACTTGCCCAAAGCTTGCTGCTCGAAAGAGTGCTGCTGAGGATGGCAGACTTCACGCCCTTTGCTTGCTTCTCTATCAGATAGATGATGGCGAGCATGCCACCCCACGACTGTCCCAAGAGATGAAAATGGTCGATGTGGAGATAGTCGATGAGCACACAGAGTTCGTTGAGCCAAGTCTCAGGAGTCCAGAGTTCGGGATGTCCCTCCACAAATGAGTTGCCACAGCCCAACTGGTCGTACATGATGACAGCTCTACCTGATTCCGCTACCCTATCCAATAGCTCGAAATAGTTGTGGGTACTGCCTGGTCCACCATGCAAGAGGATGATAGGGCTCTTGCCCTCCTCTGTTTTACCTACGATACGATAATATGTTTGATAGCCCATGAAGGGCATATATCCTTCCTTGATTTCCATTGTCTTCAAATGTTTTTATTGTTACCTAAACTGTGTTATCTAATTTTGCTGCTCCTAATTATATAGTCCCTCATTTTCCTTACGCAAGAACTCTGTCATTCGTTCCTTTGAAGGCACATTGAGTTGATACTTGGAGATAAACACACTCTCATCCAAATCAAGCAAAGAATACTCTGCCATTTCCTGTCCTACTTCCGAGCAAAGGAGAATACCGATTGGTGGGTTATCATCTGGCAGCATGATATTCTTTCGATAGTAAGCAAGATACAGGTGGAGTTGGGCGGCATCGGCATAGTTCAAACGATTCGCTTTCAATTCGATGATGACATGGCGTTTCAATATCCTATGATAGAAGACAAGGTCTGCCTTGAAATAGCGGTCGTCAATCAACATTTTCTTCTGACGCTCCTCAAAACAGAAGCCCATACCAAGCTCCAAGATAAAGTCTTGAAGATGGGTGATGAGGGCTGTCTCCAAGTCAGACTCTTCCACTACATCCTTGGCTTGTAAACCCAAAAATTCAAAGGTAAATGGCGACTTGATGTCAAGGGCGAGCGTATCTGTCTCAGCCTTGCCTTCCACCAACTTCGCCAACGCTTCAGGCTTTTGACTCCATCCACTGCGGAAATAATAGTTGGAATCAATCTGGCGTTGCAATTCTCTAACACTCCAAGTGCCACGAATTGCCATCGTCTCGTAGAAAGCACGCTCCAGAGGGTCAGTAATAGAAAGCAATAGCGACAGATGCGAAAAGGACATTTTATTGAATAACAATTCTGGCTTTGTCTGTATTTCTTTATCAACCAACGTCGCTATTGGCAATTTGGCAGACACCGTCTGCATTTTTCCTACATTCTGACTAACAGACAGTTGGAATTGTGCAGACACTGTCTGCACAATTGACGGCAAAGACAAAACAAAATGCTTAATTTGGTCATTCAACGCAGGATAGGTCAAATAAAACTTTCGATAAATATTTAGGCTTCTATAGCTGAAAGTCTTCTTGTCTTTCAACTTCTCTGCCAACTTCTTCAAAAGTTGCTCACCATACTTAGCTCTATCAGCTCCCTTCTGCTCATACTCCACAATATAATAGCCCGTCAACCAAGCCTTGGCTGTGACGTGGCGATTAATCACTAAGCGAGCATTGTTCTGCAATACATCTTGCGTTTGCTGAATATGGGCTACAAGACCATCGAAGTCATTGTTTTGCGACATTTGGGTTTCATTATTCTTCATATTCGGTGGAGTTTTGGAAAGACATGTATATCACATTTATCATGTGCATATATTATAATGTGCAAAAATATAAAAAATATGGCAATTAAACAAATATATCTTGCTTATTTTATCAAAAGAACTTAAATAATTTGGCTGTTTCTAGCTAATGCAATATCTTTGCATTCTAAATAATAATGAAACCAAATAAAAATAGAATATATGTTTAGTGGAATCGTAGAAGAAATGGCTACCGTAGTAGCTATCAAGCATGATAAGGAGAACATCGACTTTACGTTGAAGTGCTCTTTCGTTGATGAACTCGGTATCGACCAAAGTGTGGCTCATAATGGTGTGTGCCTCACCGTAGTGGAAATAAAAGATGGCACGTATACCGTTACTGCCATGAAGGAAACCCTGGACCGCAGTAATCTGGGTCTGCTCAAGGTGGGCGACAAGGTGAACGTAGAGCGCTCTATGGTGATGAACGGCCGTCTGGATGGTCATATCGTACAGGGACACGTGGACGAGACTGCCAAATGTATCGCAATGAAAGACGCTGATGGCTCTACTTATTTTACTTTCGAATATAAGCTCAATAAGGAAATGGCAAGAAAAGGCTATTTCACGGTCGACAAAGGCAGCGTGACCGTGAACGGCGTTTCGCTCACCGTCTGCGAGCCTACCGACAACACCTTCACCGTTGCCATCATTCCTTATACACGAGAGAACACCAACTTCTGCAACATCGAAGTGGGAACCGTGGTGAACATCGAATTCGATATTCTCGGCAAATATATTGCAAGACTGAAAAGCTTCGAATAAGAGGGTGTAGCAGATTTTAGGCACGGATTACACGGAGATTTTAGACGATAATGCAAAAAGCGCATTTATAATTTAAAGGAAAATCCGTGCAATCCGTGCCTAATCTATACACAGGGCAGATGGTTCAACCGCCCTCGCTACTTTCTTCTAATCGTCAAATCAATAGTCTCCGGATGCTTTTCGGCAAATGCCTTCACATCATCAACAACCAGTACCAGATAGCCGCCGCCACCAGCTCCCGGCATCTTCCATGCATGAACCTCAGGAAGGACGGAATACTCATCTATGAAGCCCTGAACGCAACCCTGAATCATGGCAGGGAACATGGCTACCTGAGCATCAAACGACGCCTTGAAGGCAGAGGCAAAGGCAGGGAAATCCTTCCGGAGAATGGCATTCCAACAGTCATCGGCTGCCTTGGCAAGATTCTTCACCTTTGGCTCGGTAATGTCCTTGCCTTCTACCACGGAACAGCCCGGACGGCGTGGCTCCATCGGAATCATGCAGACATGACTCTCCACCCAGGTGAGAACGTCCTCGTCAAGACAGGTCTCGAACTTATCCGGCCAGAAACGGTTGTCGTAATAGTGACGCACCAGTCCAGGCATACAGATCCCTATGGAATCCTGTGCCCCGCTCACAATGCCATCGTTGCGCTCAGGATCGTTCTCAAAACAGAACACCAGCTTGGCAAGAATCTCCGGATTCATATCAGGCAACTTCACCGGCCAGATCTTCTTGATCATGTTGCGGGTAGAAGTGGAAAGACCACAACGCTCACGCACCTCGAAGGTAGGAATCAGCGACATGGTTATCGCCCAGCCCGGAGCATGGCAGCTGACGTAAGGCTGGTCTATCCAAGTACCTGCCAAATCAAGACGGGTAGGAAGCTGGCAGGTGGAATCCTTGATGTCGGTGCTGGAACGTGCCTTCAGGCCCTCGGCAGGCGTGCGCTGCAACACAACATACTCAATGCCTCGCTCCTCGCAGAACCTGCGCTTGGTTTCGCTGCTGCCGTCTGCATTCACCACGAAGATGTCAGGCTTCACAAAATCCACCGTCGGAATAAAATCCATAATGCCATCACCCTGGTTGATAAAGGCATCCTTTACATATTTAATAGACTTCACCATGAAAAGGCGCTCCTGCTCGGGATAGAACGTCTTATGATGCTTGTAGCCGAGAATCGTCTGGTCGGAACCTATACCTACGTATAAGTCGCCATACTGAGACGCCTGGCGGAAAAACTCAACGTGACCGCTATGCAGCAAGTCATAGCAACCACTTACAAAAACTTTCTTCATTATTATTTAAGCTACTTTTCTTAGATTTATTCTTTTTGTTTCCAAGACTTCTGTCCCTCAGTTTCCAAGACATGAATCTTTTGCCTACAAAACTACAACTTTTCTTTCATTCTTCCAAGAAAAACCTGCACAAATATTCCATTTTGCGCACAAACCATCCTATTTTGTGCATTTTTCTAACGAAATATTTGGGTAACACGCAAAAAAGTGTTACTTTTGCGGCTGTGTTTTGACCCAATATGGACATTTGAAAGTCCTGTATCGGACAGATTACCGTCTGACTATGAACTCGAAAACAGACATCTTGAGAATCAAGCACTAACAAACTTAGGAAAAATTTAACAATAACCATTAATTGATATGAGTTTAAAAATCGTAGTACTTGCCAAGCAAGTACCTGATACAAGAAATGTGGGTAAGGATGCGATGACAGCTGAAGGCACCGTAAACCGTGCTGCCCTTCCTGCTATCTTCAATCCTGAAGATTTGAACGCATTGGAGCAGGCTCTCCGCTTGAAGGAGCAGAATCCAGGTTCTACAGTTGGAATTTTGACCATGGGTCCTCCACGTGCTGGAGAAATCATCCGCCAGGGTCTTTATCGTGGTGCAGATACGGGTTGGTTGCTCACCGACCGTCTCTTTGCCGGTGCTGATACTTTGGCTACTTCCTATGCCCTTGCTACTGGAATCCAGAAGATTGGTGACGTTGACATCGTGATCGGTGGTCGCCAGGCTATCGATGGTGATACAGCCCAGGTAGGTCCGCAGGTGGCTCAGAAGTTGGGATTGAACCAGGTAACCTACGCAGAGGAAATCCTCAAGGTAGAGGATGGCAAGGCTACTATACGCCGCCTCATTGATGGTGGTGTGGAGACTGTTGAGGCTCCATTGCCATTGGTTATCACCGTAAACGGAAGTGCTGCTCCATGTCGCCCTTGCAACGTGAAGCTCGTAATGAAATATAAATACGCTACCTGCCCTATGGAGCGCAAGGGTGATGAGCCTTGGGCCAACCTCTATGAAGAGCGCCCTTACTTGACTCTGAACCAGTGGAGTGTTGCCGATGTTGACGGCGACCCTGCACAGTGCGGTTTGAGCGGTTCACCTACCAAGGTGAAGGCCGTGAAGAACATCGTGTTCCAGGCTAAGGAAAGCAAGACCTTGACCAGCAGCGATGAAGACATCGACGGACTGATGAAGGAATTGTTGAACGAAAGTATTATCGGATAATTTTGAAAAGACAATGAACAACGTATTTGTATATTGCGAGGTAGAAGGCACAACCGTTGCCGAAGTATCTCAGGAATTGCTCACCAAGGGTCGTAAGCTCGCTAACCAGCAGGGCGTAGAGCTCCATGCCATCGTAGCTGGTACCGGCATCAAGGGCAAGGTAGAGGATCAGATTCTCCCTTATGGTGTAGATAAATTATTTGTTTTCGATGCTGAGGGATTGTTCCCATATACTTCAGCTCCTCATACAGACATTCTCGTCAACCTCTTCAAGGAGGAGAAGCCTCAGATTGCACTGATGGGTGCTACCGTTATCGGTCGCGACCTCGGTCCTCGTGTTTCTTCTTCATTGACCAGCGGTCTTACCGCCGACTGTACAGAGCTTGAAATCGGTGATTACGACGACAAGAAGAGCGGCAAGCACTACGAGGGTCTGCTCTATCAGATTCGTCCTGCCTTCGGTGGTAACATCGTGGCTACTATCGTAAACCCAGACCACCGTCCACAGATGGCTACAGTCCGCTCTGGCGTGATGCAGAAGAGCATCTACGAGGGTGAGTGCAAGAAGGAAGTGGTTTACCCTGAGGTAAGCAAGTATGTTCCTGCTGAGGACTTCGTAGTAAAGGTACTCGACCACCACGTAGAGGCTGCCAAGCACAACCTGAAGGGTTCTGCCATCGTCGTAGCCGGCGGTTATGGCGTAGGAAGCAAGGAAGGCTTCGACCAGCTCTTCGAATTGGCTCATCTCCTCCATGGTGAGGTTGGTGCTTCTCGTGCTGCAGTAGATGCAGGTTGGGTAGATCACGACCGTCAGATTGGTCAGACTGGTGTTACCGTTCATCCTAAGGTATATATCGCCTGCGGAATCTCTGGTCAGATTCAGCACATCGCCGGTATGCAGGATTCAGGCATCATCATCTCTGTAAACAACGACCCAGATGCTCCAATCAACAAGATTGCCGACTACGTTATCAACGGTAATGTAGAGGATGTGGTTCCTAAGCTCATCAAGTACTACAAGCAGAATTCTAAGTAATCTGCATTATACATTATTTAAATAAGAAAAGCAAAATGGCTAATTACTATAGTGATCACCCTGAGATTGAATTTCATCTCAATCACCCATTGATGAAGCGTGTTGTTGACTTGAAGGAGCGCAACTACGCTGAAAAAGACCAGTTTGAAGATGCTCCTGTCAACTACGAGGATGCCATCGAGAACTACAAGCGATTGCTGGATATTACCGGCGATGTAGCTGCTAACATCATCGAACCAAACTCTGAGGATGTTGACCTCGAAGGTCCACACCTGGAGAACGGCCGCATGATTTATGCCAGCAAGACATTCGAGAACCTCGATGCTACCCGCAAGGCTGGCCTCTGGGGCTTGTCAATGCCTCGTCGTTACGGCGGCTTGAACCTGCCTAACGCCATCTTCTCTATGGCTTCAGAGATTATCGCTGCAGCTGATGCAGGTTTCCAGAACATCTGGTCGCTCCAGAGCTGTATCGATACTCTTTATGAGTTCGGTTCTGAGGAGCAGCGCCAGAAGTACATCCCTCGCATCTGCGCTGGCGAGACCATGAGTATGGACTTGACTGAGCCTGATGCAGGTTCTGACTTGCAGCGCGTGATGCTGAAGGCTACACAGGATGAGGACGGCACATGGCGTCTGAATGGTGTGAAGCGTTTCATCACCAATGGTGACTCAGACATCCACCTGGTTCTGGCTCGTTCAGAGGAAGGCACCAAGGATGGTCGTGGTCTTTCTATGTTCATCTACGACAAGCGTGATGGTGGCGTAACCGTTCGTCACATCGAGCACAAGTTGGGTATTCACGGTTCTCCTACCTGCGAGTTGGTTTACAAGAATGCCAAGGCAGAGCTTTGCGGTAACACCCGTCTCGGTTTGATTAAGTACGTGATGGCTCTGATGAACGGTGCCCGTCTGGGTATTGCAGCTCAGAGTGTAGGTGTTGAGCAGGAGGCTTACAATGAGGGTTTGGCCTATGCCAAGGAGCGTGCTCAGTTTGGTGAGAAGATCATCAACTTCCCAGCCGTTTATGACATGCTTTCAAGAATGAAGGCTAAGTTGGATGCAGGCCGTTCACTCCTCTACTGCTGCGCTCGCTACGTAGATATCTACAAGGCTTTGGAAGACATTGCCCGCGACACTAAGCTCACTCCAGAGGAGCGTCAGGAGATGAAGAAATACACCCGCTTGGCTGATGCATTCACACCATTGGCTAAGGGTATGAACTCAGAGTATGCTAACCAGAATGCATACGATGCCATCAGCATCCACGGTGGTTCTGGTTTCATCATGGAGTACAAGTGCCAGCGCCTGTTCCGTGATGCCCGCATCTTCTCTATCTACGAGGGTACCACCCAGCTTCAGGTTGTTGCAGCTATCCGCTACATCACCAACGGTACTTATCTCAGCATCATCAAGGAGATGTTGGAGAGCGAGGTATCAGATGACTTGAAGCCATTGAAGGAGCGTGTTGCCAAGCTCGTAGATCTTTACGAGGCAGCCATCAACAAGGTGAAGGAAGCTAACGATCAGGCAATTCACGACTTCCTGGCTCGCCGTCTCTACAACATGACTGGCGACATCGTAATGTCTCTCCTCATCCTCGATGATGCTACCAAGGCACCAGAGATGTTTGCCAAGAGTGCCAACGTATATGTTCGCATGGCAGAGGAGGAAGTTCTCGGTCATTCTGCATACATCCAGAACTTCAAGGCAGAAGATTTGGAGAGCTTCAAGGCATAAGACATTTATAAGAATCAGATAATTTTAAAAAGTCCGTGGGCAAACGAATGTTCACGGACTTTTTTTATATAAGGCTGTACTTGGCAGTATCAATCTCCTAGATAATCAGTTTTTCAGGGCGTTTGCGCTTATCCTTATTGGCACCCTTGCGCATCATTTCATCCTTCCATTCCTTCTCACGCTTCAGGTTTTCGGCATCTCTTTTACGGATATTCTCCATAATGAAATCGATAGGTTTCTGTACACAACTTTTACCTGCACCTGTGCCTGCAAGCAGCACACTCGCCAGGGTAGCTTCGTGCTCCACGTTATCGATATATCTGAATCTGGTTCTTCAGAGATGGGTAGCCAGCGGAGGAAAAATGGCGCAAGCCACAGCCGGCTGATAGATTTCCGGAGTCTTGAAAATCAGCTGCTCCACCAGCTTCAGCAGCTTCTTCGGCATCGGAGGCGGAGCAGAATAATCCTCGTCTTCGGAACTTTGAACTCCGTTACTTTGAACTTGGAACTTTGAACTTGGAACTGTATGATTACCATAGCCTGCCATTTGCCCCATAAAGCCCCCCGCCAGGCGTCCCGGGGATTTACAATTAGGTATTTTCAGCTGGTCGATGGCATAAGCAAACTCCTGCTCAGATATACGCTTGGGGTTCAATTCGCCTTTCTTGGCTCCCTCATCATCAGGAGCCCACTGGTTGCTTTTTGGTTGTAGTTCTTCTTCATTCATATTATTATGGTTTTTAAGTATACGCAAAAGCCCCGCCTAACGAGAGCGTTGTACTCTGCTAGGCGGGGCTTGCGTTCTTTATTGTTATGTTGTTATTCTTTTAGAATAGGCTATTATATTATCATTCTACTATTTTAACTCCAGCTGCTCAGCCGACAGCCCTGTTATTTTCATCACCGTGGCTGTATCCATACCATTCGCCAGCATCTTCCTGGCTATTTCAAGGCTACGCTGGGTCATACCCCTCTCCATTCCTTCAGCCAACCCTTTCTCCATTCCTTCAGCCAGTCCTTCTTCTTTTCCTTCTCTCTTGGCTGTATCTATCGAATTCTTGATATCACGATACGCCATCTTGCTGGCTTCGTACTCCCGCTGCTCCTGCGGAGTGAATCTTGCTATCTCGGCTTCTTCAAAGAGGCGGTCGAAGACCTTATCGCATAAGGCCTCAGGGCGCTGGGTGAGCTTATAGAGGTTCTTCAGGGCATAGAGCCACTTGTCGTAGAGCGTTTCCAACTCGTCCAGCGATTTGTTGAACTTGGCGATTTCCACGTAGATAAATTCCAGCTTATCGTAAAATATCTTGTGCGTGGCAGTATCGCATAGCTGTACGTGATGTCGGATTTTTTCCTTATCGAAGGCATCCTCGTTCATGTTGAAGTTAAGCAGGGCAATCGTGTAGATATGGTTGAGCTTGAAGTCCCATTCATTACCCTTGGGAGCCTGCTCACGGATAGGGAAGGTGGAATAGAACAGGGCACGGTCCTTGAAGTATGTCTGGTATGCATTCTGCATTTCCACGATAAACTTCTCGCCGTTTTCTCCTTCGCAATATACGTCAAAGATGGCCTTGCGGTCGGTATATATGTCGCCCACTTTCTCCGGATTCAGATACTTCACGTCCTTAACAACCTGTCTTCCGTTGAACAAGCTGTTAAGGAAACAGATCAGCAAATCCTTGTTGGGAGCTGATCCGAAAATTCGCTTGAAACCGAAATCGGTCAACAAACTGATATATCTTTCTTCTACCTGCTTCATAATCCCAATGTTATTAATATTTCTATTGCATCAGCAAAGTTACGATTTTATTTTCATACTCGCAAGAGTTTTCCGATAAAAGTTTTGAATAAAGTTCAATCAGCCCACTGCCTACAACTTCATTAGTTCAGACTTGCTTTCTTTTTCCGGTAATGCCGAAATGTCTAGCAAGCGCTTGCCAAACTGATGGAGTACCGGATTATCCACCCCTTCTGTAAGATCAAGAATATCAATGGACAAATAAAAACACAATTCACTAAATTTTCTGAAGTTTTCATGGCGCTTCTGAAAATCAGCCTTCAACATCGGGAATGTAGCGACATATTTTTTAAAATTCTCCACTCTTCGTTTTTCATACAAAAAATTGTCATCAGACTTTTTGCCAGGATAATTATCCAGACGCTGATCATATAACAGCTCTGCCAAATTCAACAGCTGCTCGGTATGCAGCATGTCAAAGGATACAAAGGTATGATGCAATATATACGGATCGTAATCGGCAATTTCAGAGAAGGAACAACCATTGGGAAATATCGTAAAGCTCTCCATGCCGAGCTTGGGATGCTCCACTATCTTAAAAAACGATTCAACAAACTGAGAGCGTATAAAATGCTTCACTATATCCATCATCTGTAATGAAGAATCATGAAGGTATCGCTCGTTGTAACGCTGAAAAAAATGATGAGTGAAAAACTGCACATGAATCCATGGCAATACCGTATGTGAATATACAGCCATATTGAGCTCACCCTTATATAGGAAAACACAGCAAACATTAATAAAAGGACCATTTTCCCGTGTTTCCTTCTTATTCCTGCTTAATGGTGTAAGCAGCATCTTGTTGTGTCTGGGAGATGTCCACTCCACAGTCTTGAACAAGACCTTGCCATTAGGTCGGTTCATAACCTCTTTCATATACTTCTTAACGGGCAGGTGGACTTGGTATCTGACTACGTTCTTATAATCCTCTTCCAATTCCTTTGCAATATCTGCATAGCTCATTGTATCTGTTATCATACTAATTTTTATTAAGTGATTCATATTCCATAAGTTCTCACTAAAGCGGAGGATAGCCTAGCCATGACAGCGAAGACCAAAGAGTTCATCTGCAAAGATAAGCTTTTTCTACGATATATGCAAATCTTTGAGCGTTTTTTTCGAGAGGCATCCTTGGAGTTTTATTTACATCGAAAGAAGTCACATGGAGATTATCTGTTGATACTGACACGAACCTAGGATTTGGCCCGGTTTGACTCAATTACTCAGTTACTCAATTACTCAGTTTATTTCTAGCCCCCTATACCTGGAACTTGGTTATAAATTGAAAGTATATTTTTTATATTATATATTTATATAAATATATAATATACTATCTATACAAGAAGAAACATACGGGCAGAATAAAACTGAGTAATTGAGTAACTGAGTAATTGAGTACGATTTCGAGGAAGAACGGACAGACGCCTTATAATGGATTAAATGATTATTTAATAGTAGTTTAGACTGAATCTCTATGTTTTTCTGCCAGCAACTCTATATTTCTCTCTTCTCTTTCTTACGAGTTAGGATTATTAACGCAGTTTCAAATTGAAAGCTGCTGAAAATCGGCCCTTATCACACCCAGAAATTTGGTGGTTCCAGACAAAAGCTGTATCTTTGCACCGTCATTCAGAGATAAGGAGACTTATCGGAAGAATGACAAAAAAACTGAATGAGTAACCATTAAAATTGAATTATTAACCCTTTAAAAAACTGATTGACTATGGGACAAGGAACTAGTAAGGCAAGATTACACGTACCCCTCAGACGGGTGAGAACGCAGGTAAGAAGCTCTGGTATGCTACTGCCGTGAGCGACCGTGTGTCTTTTTCACCCCTGAGGTCGTAACCTTTCACCCTAATCAGAAATAGGGATTCCCCCTTCTACTTTAGGGAATCCTTCTCGTTTCTTTTCGGAAGAAAGTAGTACTTTTGCAGGCGCAAACAAGATAATGACCGAGCACTCTTTTTTAAAGGGGCTCAAGATTATAACTTTCAAAAACAGTATCGCTTATGAAAAGAAATGAAGTAATGGCGCTTATCGCCACAACCATATTGATGTTTGCCGTATGCCTCTCGGCTTCGGCTAAGGGAAAAAGAAACGTGGAGCGGGGAATGACAAAGCAGGAGGTAATCGCCATTCTTGGAGAACCTAAGCTCACCAGTTTCGACATGTTTGGGGACAAATGGGAATATGCCAAATATAATAATCTGTTTGGAGATTCCAAGTACATCACGGTTTTCTTCGACAGAAACGGGAAGGTGGTGCAATACAACACGAGGATCATAGAACCGAACAGCCAGCAGTCGAATGCTCAGCAGCCTCAACACCCTACTCCACCCCTCTATGATGGAAGATGTGATCCCGATGACAGAATGGATTACGGCTACAGCCTCGATGATGCTTCCTTCTCCAAACTATATAATAAGGTAAAGCAAGCAAGCTTCAACGACAACAAGTTCGACCTGATAGATGTGGCAAGCCTCGGCTGCTATTATTCCTGCGCCCAGGTGGTCCGCATCATGAAGATATTCCCTTTCGACGACGAACAGCTGAAAGCGCTCAAAATGATGGCGCCACATATCGTGGATCTTCAGAATACAGGCCTCATCTATAAAGTATTCAGCTTTGACAGCGAAAAGGAAAAAGCTGAGGAAATCATCAGAAATAGCAAATAAATAAGGTGATTGATGCGGATTGCAAATCCGCAGAGTATAAAAGGTTAGGTCATTTTTTGATGCCGGATTGCAAATCCGGCAGGACGCCTAACGGATACCAGATAACCACGGATTTTTCTTTTCCCCTCCCTTTCCATTTTTTACAAAAATCACAAGGATTGTTAAAATTGAAACTTTAAGATAAACTTTTCCGTCTAAATGCAATCAGATTAATATCTTTCTGAAATAAATAAAACGGGATAAAAAGAAAATAGAAGAAGATTATGAACGGAAAAGTAAAAAACGCAATGGCTGCTCTGCTTCTTGTGGCGGCACCATTGGCTACGCAGGCAAAACAATGGTCGCTGAAAGACTGTATCGACTATGCGCTTGCCAACAACATTTCTCTTCAGAAGACGCAACTCACCAAGGCCAGCGCCCAAGAAGATTATCTGCAGTCGAAAGCTGCTCTGCTTCCTTCGCTCAGCGCCAGCACCAACCAAAGCGTGAACTATACGCCGTGGGTAGCTAGCGGAATCAGCGGAGACGGTTTCTCGAGAGCAAGTATAGACAAGGTTTATTACAATGGAAATTATTCCGTATCGGGAAACTACACCATCTGGAACGGAAACAAGAATCACAATCAGATTAAGCTGAACAAACTTGCTGCCGAGGCTGCCGACCTTGATTCTGCCACTCAGGCTATCAAGCTGCAGGAACAGATTGCACAGCTCTATGTTCAGATTCTCTATTCTACTGAGGCTATCCAGGTGAACAAGGAGAGCTATCAGTCGAGCTTGCAGAACGAAAAACGGGGCAAGGAGATGGTGAAAATTGGAAAGATGAGCAAGGCTGATCTGGCGCAGCTCACCGCTCAGAGAGCACAGGATGAATTCAACATCGTACAGGCTGAAAGCAATGTGAAGAACTACAAGCGACAGCTGAAAGAACTGCTTCAGATTACAAGCGATGAGGCGTTCGACATCGAGATTCCTAACACTACCGATGAGATGGCACTCGCTGCGGTTCCTGCCCTGAATGGTATTTATGAAGCTGCACTCGACAATCGTCCTGAGTTCAAGACCTTCCAGAATCAATTGGCACAGAACGATTTGAGCATCAAGATTGCAAAGGCGGGCAAACTGCCTACCATCAGCGCCAACGGTGGTATTACAACCAGCAATACTTCCATGAACAGTACAAGCTTGGGCAAGCAGCTGAAGACCAACTTCAATGTTGGAGGCGGCATTGGTGTCAGCATTCCTCTCTTTGAGAACCGCTCTACCAAGACACAGGTGAACAAGGCGTTGATTCAGCGCGAAAGCATTCAGCTCGACCTGAAGAACCAGCAGACTCAGCTCTATTCTACCATTGAGAATTACTGGTTGCAGGCAACAACCAACCAGAGTCAGTTCAAGGCGGCTAAGGTTAGCAGCGAGAGTGCTCAGACCAGTTACGATCTGCTGAGCGAGCAGTTTAAGCTGGGATTGAAGAATATCGTTGAGCTCCGAACAGGAAAGGATAACCTGCTCAAGGCGAAGCAGAACGAGCTCCAGGCCAAATACCTCGCCATCCTCAATATCAATATGTTGAAATTCTATAAGGAGGGACATATTTAAGGAGTTAAGGAGTTAAGACATATGTTTTGCTGCTTGAAAACTACGCCAAAAGACTATTGTCTTAACTCCTCAGCGACCGCAGGGAGCGATAACTCCTTTAACTCCTTAACTCCTATCAAATCCCATAAAAGAATAATTATGTCTGAAACATCAAATAACAACGAGAACAAGAAAGTGGTGATAGAGCTCGACAACGTGCGTCGCGACTTTCTTGTGGGTGATGAAACCGTCCACGCCCTGAAAGGCGTAAGCTTCAAGATCTACGAGGGCGAGTTCGTCACCATTATGGGTAAGTCGGGTTCCGGCAAATCCACCCTGCTCAACCAGCTGGGCTGCCTCGACACCCCTTCCAAGGGTGAATATTACCTGGACGGCGTAAGCGTGCGCAAGATGAGCCGCAACGACAGAGCCATCCTGCGCAACCGCAAGATTGGCTTCATCTTCCAGAACTACAATCTTCTGCCAAAGACCACGAGCGTAGAGAATGTAGAGCTACCGCTGATGCACAATCCTGCCATCAGCGCAGAAGAGCGCAAGCAGCGTGCCATCGAAGCTCTGAAGGCTGTAGGATTGGGCGAGAGACTCTACCATAAGAGCAACCAGATGTCGGGTGGACAGATGCAGCGTGTAGCCATCGCCCGTGCGCTGGTGAACAATCCTGCCGTGATTCTCGCCGACGAGGCAACGGGTAATCTGGATACGAGAACCAGCTTCGAGATCCTGGTTCTCTTCCAGAAGCTCTATGCTGAGGGCAGAACCATCATCTTCGTAACCCACAACCCGGATATCGCCAAATATTCCAGCCGCAACATAGAATTGCGCGACGGACACATCATCAGCGATACCTATAATGACCACATCCTTTCGGCAGCAGAAGGCCTTGCCGCCCTGCCAGACAATACGGACGAATAAGGGAAGTGAAGAACGAAGAGTGAAGAACGAAGAGTGAAGAATGAAGAGTGAAGAGTGAAGAATTCAACAGCTTTACTAATCATAAAGTTCAAAGCTCAAAGTTCAAAGTAAATAAGTTCAAAGTAAATGAATTATCAGAATCTTTTAAAGATAGCCCTTCGAGCGATAGCAGCCAACAAGATGCGCTCCTTCCTCACAGCCCTGGGCATCATCATCGGTATTGTAGCCGTGATTACGATGCTTGCCATCGGACAGGGTAGTAAGGCGAGCATCAAGGCGAACATCGCCGAGATGGGTAGTAATATGATTATGATTTCGCCGGGTGCAGACATGAGAGGCGGTGTGCGACAGGATGCTTCCTCGATGGAGACCCTGAAGCAGGCAGACTACCAGAGCATCAAGGAGGATTGTAATTACATCAGTGCCATTTCGCCTACCGTAAACAGTTCGGGACAGTGGATTTATGGCAATAACAATACGCAGAGTTCCATCTATGGCGTGAATCAGGACTACCTGAGCATCCGACAGCTGAAGGTGGCAGATGGAGAATTGTTTACCAATACCGACATCAAGGCAGCTGCCAAGGTCTGCATCCTGGGTCAGACCGTAGTGGATTATCTTTTTCCCGACGGCAGCGACCCGATCGGCAAGGTAGTACGTTTCAACAGCATCCCGTTCCGTGTAGTAGGTGTGCTCCAGAAGAAGGGTTACAACTCCATGGGAATGGACCAGGATGACCTCGTACTCGCCCCATACACCACCGTGATGAAGCGAATCCTGGCACAGACCTATCTGGGCGGAATCGTATGTTCTGCCATTACCGAGGAAGCTTCGCAGCCGGCTCAGGATCAGATTTCAGAAATCCTCCGTCGCAACCATAAGCTGAAAGACGCTACCGAGACCACCGAGGCAGATGAGGATGATTTCAACATCCGTTCGCAGGAGGAAATCTCCAGCATGATGAATTCCACCATGTCCACCATCACCATCCTTTTGGGTAGTGTGGCTGGAATCTCCCTGTTGGTGGGCGGTATTGGAATCATGAACATCATGTACGTTTCAGTTACCGAGCGAACCCGCGAAATCGGTCTCCGAATGAGTGTGGGAGCCAGGGGTATCGATATTCTGAACCAGTTCCTCATCGAGGCGATTCTGCTCTCAGTGACCGGCGGAATCATCGGAGTGATATTGGGTGTGAGTCTGTCGCTGAGTCTGAATGCCTTCCTGCATATTGCCACTCAGATAGAGCCTTGGAGCATCATCATGAGCTTCGCCGTCTGCACCTTCACCGGCGTTTTCTTCGGCTGGTATCCGGCAAAGAAGGCTGCAAGACTCGACCCTATCGAGGCAATCAGATACGAGTAAAAAACTGATTAGTTTTTTCTGAAATATATCTGTTTTATCCAAACTTTATTGTATTTTTGCAGAAGAATTCAATAAACTTAAGATAAAACAGATAGAAAGAAAATGAATACAGAAATATTATCAGCAGATAAAGACCCGATGGGCGCAGCTATTCTCGACTTCCAGCAGCATGGGAAAGCAGCCCGACTGAGAGTGCTCTCTTCGATGTTCGAGGAAGACGAAATGCCAGTGAAACATCTGTTCAGAAGCACCCGGGAAATGCCGATGCTGGAACAGAAGGCCTTACAGCTTGCCAAGGGACGGGTGCTGGATATTGGAGCCGGAGCCGGCTGCCATACGCTCGCCTTGCAGGAGAAGGGACTGGCAGTGAAGGCGATTGATATTTCGCCCTTGAGCTGCGAAGCGATGAAGCTGAGAGGGGTGAAGGATGCGGAATGCATCAATCTCTTCGATCCGCATCTGAGCAGTGGGAATCATTCCAGAGAGCACCAGGAGACTCATTCCGAAGAGAACCAGGAACAGTTTGAAGGCGGTTTCGATACGATTCTCCTTCTGATGAACGGAACGGGAATTGCCGGAAAAATAGAAAATCTCCCTGCTCTCTTCCTGCGTCTGAAAGCGTTGCTGAATCCGGGCGGTCAGATTCTCATCGATTCCTCTGATCTGAAATATATCTACGAGAATGAGGATGGGAGTTTCGACATCAATCTGAATGGAGCCTATTACGGAGAAGTAGATTATCAGATGATCTACAAGGATGTAAAGGGCGACCGTTTCGATTGGCTCTACGTAGATTTCCCATTACTCAAGTCCATTGCCGAAACCTGCGGGTTGCATGGTGAACTCGTGGAAGAAGGCGAGCATTATGACTATCTGGCTAGGTTTTTCTAATGATTTCAAAGGATTTTTTGAAACTTCATAAAAGGATTTTCTAAAAAACATCATAAAAAAGTGAAGGAGCTAAGACAAATGTTCTTGGCTCCTTCATTTTTTCCTCCTAACCTATTTTATTTTATCGTTGAAATCGTGACATCCGAGAAATCTTTCATGTAATCAAGAATCTCCATGGTGTGGAAATCGCGCTTTGCCTTGATTTCTATGTTCGCTTCCAGGAATTCCTCCTTCGAGAAGCGGCGCTCTTTCAGCTCATAGGAATGAACTTCCAGGCCTTTCTGCTTGATTTGCTTGATAAACTCCTTCACGCTTTCACGCGATGGCGCGGAGAAGGTCAAGTCGACGGTAGTTGTTCCCAACTGCGGAATCCAGTAGTTCAATACTTCCAGTCCCAGCAGCACCATCGCCGTGGTAATAGCTGCAGCCATATACATTCCCGTACCGCACGCCAGACCAATAGCCGCTGTCACCCACAAACCAGCCGCCGTGGTAAGACCTCTCACTACGTTTTTCTGGAAGATAATCGTTCCAGCGCCCAGGAATCCAATGCCCGAAACCACCTGCGCAGCCACACGGGAAGAATCCTTTAAATCAAATCCAAATCCATACTGGGAAACAACACAGAAGAGCGCACTTCCCAATGCCACGAGAAAGTGAGTACGGAAACCAGCCTCCTTGGCACGATATTCTCGCTCTATTCCTATCGCACCTCCTAAAAGCAGGGCGAGAGACAGGCGAATGGTCAGGTCAATATAAGTTGCATCCATAAAATATCCTTTCTTTTAAAGTTTGCTTGCAAAGATAATATAATTCGAAGACAATACAAAATAAATCTATTGATTTTATGACGAAAACATTTTTTTCCTTGGTAATTCAAGAAAAAAGCGTATTGCAGCCAAGTCTAATTCCTCTACCGACGGAGAGTTATTTACCGATAAAGAACACTTACGTAAAGTTGGAATAACACTTACGTAAAGTTCAAGTGAGGCTCATTTGGAGTTCAAAAGAGGCTTACTTGAAGTCCAAAAGAGGCTTACTTGAAGTTCAAAAGAGGCTTACTTGAAGTCCAAAAGAGACTCACTTAAAGTTGGAAAAGCCTTACCAGATGGCAGCCAGGACGTTCTGGAAACTGCATCGCGACGTTTCTGACTGTACGTCGGGACATAACGGTTATTACGTCGGGACGTATCAAATGCTACATCGGGACGTAATTTCTTCTTTACCGTGGCAATGCGTGGCAATAAGGTGGCAATAAAAAAGCGCTTATTGCCACGCGTTATCAGTTTATAATCAAAGAGTTAAGTGCAAGTGTGATAGATGTGGCATTAATTTAGAGAAAAAAAATATACTTTGTCCGACACACATAAAAAAGGGAAGCGCCGAAACGACACTTCCCCATGGATTGGATAAGTTATATAATCATCTGTCTCGCGACATCTTATTCTGCGTATGCTGTCTTGTAGGCAGAGTCAAAGAACATAGCGCAAGAACCTACGCCAGTCTCATACTCATGCTGCTTCTGACCAGCGCTGTCATACTCCACTACGTAGCCATTGCCATTATAGTCGGCATAGCCATTATCGCCCATTTTATAAGAGAGCACGAAGATATGACCGTTCAATGGGTCGGCGAAAATGCCGCATGGGCTCACAGGCATCTCAGAGAGCGTCATCGCCTGTGGTTGTGTACTTCCTGCTGCAAGCACACTCACACTAGGAGTGCCTCCAAAAGGTGCATTGAGCACAAAGAAATAAGGACGAACCACCTGCGTACGTGTTATAGCACCAGGGGTTACGCATACAGCATAGTTGCCATCTGCCACCTTCTGTGACTTGCCCTTGTCGAAGAGTACCACACGGAGGGCATTCTCGCCAGTGGTCGCATAGTCAGGAGCAGGTCCATACACAGGGTTGTCGATGACATAGACACGCCCCGAAGCATAATAGATGCTGGTAGGATTGTTCACACCCTCGATATTCTTTGTCTCTACATTGTCGTTGTAAAGATTGATGCAAGAGATGTTTCCACCACCAGCACCATAGTTGCTGTTGGCAACGTAGAGATTGCCATTACCGATGACCAAGCCCTCAGGATAGCTGCCCACCTGCCACTTCTTTTGAAGAGCAAAACTTGTGGTGTCCACGGCTGCTACATAGCCTCCGTATGTAGTGAAATAAACCTTGCCACCGTCGGCGATGATATGGCGAGGCTCTGCACCCTCAGCATTGCCTAGCAACTCTGTGGTTTTGATTTGCTTGATACTCTGCTTGGTTTTCTTGTCGATTACCTCGATGGTGTTGCTCTGGTCTACGGCAAGATAAATCTTGTTGCCATAAACGATGCCGTCATTGGCAGTATTACCGAGCGAACGACCGTTAGCAGCCTTGAATACGTTCTGTGTGGCTGTGCTTGAAGCATAGTCGATGGCTGTGAGAGAGCTCTCAATTTTGTTATACATGTTACCTGAATTCACGACATAAGCGCCCGTACTATACACCTGGAGATAAGTCTCAGGACCATCGTTGTCGTCGCTACATGATGTCATCACTGCAGTGCCCATCAAGAGCACCGCCAAACCTAATAAATACTTTTTCATTTTCTTTTTTATCTGTTTATATTTGAATCTAATTTGTTACTATCTAGAAGTTATACCCGATGCTTAACATCCAGCTGCGGCGAGGCATCGGATAATGCCCTACTAGTTCATACTGCTCCGACAGCAGGTTCTTCACATCCATTCTGACCTTCACACCTCTCAGGGATTTCCCCAAAAGACTCAGTCCGTCCAGCTGACGATAGAGCGTCAACCCCATGTCCCAGTAGCCATCCACTTCGGTGCCTTCATAATGCTCATTGTTGGCCCATCGCTTGCTCATTCCCTGTCCATGGAGTGAGACATTCACCCAGGGATTCTCCCACCCCAAGGCAATACTGCCCGAGTGCAGAGGGATATAGGCTACTTGATTGCCATAATATTTGGACGAGCGGTCGGTATGGTTCACCACATGCTGGTAGCTATACGACCCTTGCAGCGAGAGTTGCTGCCCCGGAGCCATCTGCCAAGTGCCACGCAAAGAAGCATCCACGCCAACGACATCAACCCGTGCCAGGTTTACGGTACGCCAAACGAACATATTGTAAGGAACGCCCACAATCTTGTCGGTCACCCGATTGTTGTAGCCGTCCAGCGTTGCTTGAAGATTCCATCCCCTGTAACGCAGGGATTCGCCGTTTCCCCCATCTTCTGAAGAAGTTTTTTTCCACGTAAGCCCGATATTCAACTGTCGGGTTTTCTCAGGCTTCAGATCAGAACTTCCATAATGGAAGAAATAGTTCTCGTTGAAATTAGGAACCCGGAAGATGTCCTTGTACGAAGCCCTGAGATAAAGTTCATCGCTGGCAGTACCATTCCCCAGGAGCCGATAAGAAAGCGAAAGCGATGGCGAAAGCCGGCGTGCATCCTTGGCAGCCTGTCCTGCCTTGGTAGGATTGGCACTGCCTGGCTGAGTCTCTATCTTGCGCCCCACGCTGTTGAGGTAAACCGAAGCCAGCATTCTGGCTAGAGCTACCCATCTTCCCTTCGCATATCGGGCAGAGAGCGACTGCAGGATGCCATGTCGATGAGGTCGCAGATCGGTGGCGAGGGTGCTGTTGAGCGAGTTCATCATCCAGTCGGCAGAGTAATCCACCGCCCAGCCATCATCCGGCATCCACATCAGTGCTGCCGAAGTATAATATTCCCTCTGCCAGTAGGTAGCATCATTGCGCCGATTTGCCACGAGCGTGTCCTGATAGGCAGAACTCACCCAGTTCATCTTGGCTTGCACCTTCAGCATCCAACGGTCATCAAGACTTCTGGCTTGCCATCTCGCCTGAGCAAAGGCGTTGCGGTCGTGCAACTGTTCGGCTGTTACATCGGTATAAAATCTCACGATGCCTGGCAACTGTCGGTCGTTGTCATAATAGTAGAGCTTTGCCCACAATTGGTTCCGGCTCATGCCATCGGATCGTCTGCCCATCATCCAGTGCATATTCAGTTCGCCATGCCCCGAGTTCATCCGGCTGTTGGTTCTTCGCTCATGGGTAGTATATTTACCGTTGCGCAAGAGGAAAGGATAGTCGTTTTCGGCATAGGTATACTCACCCATCGCCTGGAGGGTGAACCTATCAGACAATCTCTGCACATAGCGCAGATAAGGCGAGACATATCCGAAGGATCCCACCTGCAACTGAGTAGAGAGGTGAGGCTGCTGGTCGATGGGAATCTCGCTCATGGTCTCGATGGCAAGTAAAGCTGCCACCGAGGCTTGCCGAGCCGAAATGAAGATGTCGTCGTTGTCACCAATGGTGAGTCGCAATGTCTGCACTTGGCCGAGCGAATAACGGGACACATCAATTTCGCCGCCCTGACATTCGCTGAGCAGCACACCATCGTAACTCACTCCCGTATGTCCCGCTCCGAATCCACGCACAGCTACCGTTTTCATTCCTCCTGCCCCACCATAGTCGCGCAGATTGATGCCTGGCATGCGGTGCAAAGCGTCGGCCATATCCGTAACGCCAAGCCTTAACATATCCCCCTTGTCCAAAAGCTGGAGAGGCGATGTGCTCGTAAGTATCCAGTGCTGCCGAGCATTCACTTTTACTTCCTGCAAGTGCTCGGTACGAATGGAATCTTGCCCCATACCCACTTGTGCATACAACAGTAGCAAGCCACCGAGACAAAATATCCTCAATGCCTTCATTCATTCTATCTTTTATATTATTATCTGTGTCTCCATCACGAACCCATCCCACGGGGTTGGATAGAATCATCGGAATCTCTTATCCTAAAGACACTCTTTCATCATATTGTTTCCGATGGCAACGGCAGGTCTTCTGACTTGCGTCCTCCCAGCATCTTACTCTATGTAAACATAAAAAGATGCAAAACTCATGGCAAGCGGTCTTCCCGAAAAAATGTCAGTGACCATGGTGCTTACCGCAATAAGACGCTTACAGCAGCGGGACTGTCCGGGCTTCTCACCCGATTCCCTTTTAATCACTACGCACTCATCCTGCCTGAGGCGGCAGAAGGTGGCAGCAAACCAATTGCGAGTGCAAAGGTACGATAAAAAAATGAATTAACAGCTAACTTCATGCGCTTTTTATTTGGTAATTTGCGATTTTCTTCTTAAATTTGCGGAAAAATTAAAAATCATACATTTTAATATTATATGGCAACAGTTGACGACAAGAAGATTATCTTTTCGATGGTGGGCGTATCTAAGATTATCCCACAAAACCAGAAACAGATTCTGAAGAACATCTACCTATCGTTCTTCTACGGAGCAAAAATCGGCATCATCGGTTTGAACGGTGCCGGTAAATCTACGTTGATGAAAATCATCGCAGGACTTGAGCAACCTACCCAGGGTGAGGTGGTTTGGAGCCCAGGCTACTCTGTGGGCTACTTGCCTCAGGATCCTCCGCTCGACGAGAACAAGACCGTGAAGGAAAACGTGATGGAGGGTGTGCAGAAAATCTATGATGCACTCGCAGAATACGAGGACATCAACAATAAGTTCGGTCTCGAAGAATATTACGGAGACCCTGATAAGATGGACAAGCTGATGCAGCGTCAGGCTGAGGTGCAGGATATCATTGATGCTACTGATGCCTGGAACATCGACTCCAAGCTGGAGCGTGCGATGGCTGCCCTACATTGTCCTCCTGGCGATTGGCCTGTTACCAATCTCTCGGGTGGTGAGCGCCGCCGCGTGGCTCTCTGCCGCCTGCTCCTGCAGAAGCCGGATGTACTCCTGCTCGATGAGCCAACCAACCACCTGGATGCTGAGAGCATCGACTGGCTGGAGCAGCACCTGCAGCAGTATGAGGGTACCGTAATCGCCGTAACCCACGACCGCTACTTCCTCGACGACGTGAGCGAGTGGATTCTGGAGTTGGATCGTGGCGAGGGTATTCCATGGAAGGGCAACTACTCTTCATGGCTCGACCAGAAGACCAAGCGAATGATTCAGGAGGAGAAGACTGCCTCTAAGCGCCGCAAGACATTGGAGCGCGAGTTGGAATGGGTTCGCATGGCACCTAAGGCCCGTCAGGCTAAGGGTAAGGCTCGTCTGAACTCTTACGAGCAGATGCTCAACCAGGAGCAGAAGGAGCGCGAGGAGAAGCTGGAAATCTTCATCCCTAACGGTCCTCGTCTGGGCAACAAGGTGATTGAGGCTCAGCACGTTAAAAAGGCGTTCGGCGAGAAGGTTCTCTTCAACGACCTCAACTTCATGCTTCCTCCTAACGGCATCGTAGGTGTGATTGGTCCTAACGGAGCCGGCAAGACTACCCTCTTCCGCCTCATCATGGGCTTGGATCAGGCAGATGGCGGCACATTCGAGGTGGGTGAGACCGTGAAGCTGGCTTATGTTGACCAGCAGCACAAGGACATCGACCCTCAGAAGACCGTTTACGAGGTGATTTCCCAGGGCAACGAAACCTTGCGTCTGGGTGGCAGAGACGTGAATGCACGTGCTTATATCAGCCGTTTCAACTTCTCGGGCACCGACCAGAGCAAGCTCTGCAGTGTTCTCTCGGGTGGTGAGCGCAACCGTCTGCAGTTGGCCTTGGCATTGAAGCAGGAAGGTAATGTGTTGCTCCTCGATGAGCCAACCAACGATATCGACGTGAACACACTGCGTGCCTTGGAGGAAGGTTTGGAAGCATTTGCCGGTTGTGCTGTGGTTATCAGCCACGACCGCTGGTTCCTCGACCGAATCTGTACCCACATTCTTGCCTTCGAGGGCAATGGTGAGGTCTTCTTCTTCGAGGGCAGCTATTCTGAGTATGAAATCAACAAGGCGCGCCGCCTGGGCGATACAGAGATCAAGAAAGGTCGCTATCGCAAGTTGATGGAGGAATAAGTTGATGGAGAAATAAAAAGGAGAAGCCCCCATCGGGTCTTCTCCTTTTTTATTCCAGCAACTGGTGTCAACACCATCATCCATAAGCAGCACTCTGCTTCTAAGATTTTAAAAACTAACAATATAAACGTTTTAAACTAACAATATAAATATGAGAGCAGCATTCATATCACTATCATTTCTGCTGGCTGGCTCGCTGATGGTTCCTGCCATCGCACATACACCTGCAAGCAAGAAGAAAGTTGCAACTACAACTCAAAAAAGTAAAATCCTGCCGATGAAGGAGTATATCGACCAGCTGATGGCAAAGATGACCCTGCAGGAGAAAATCGGTCAGCTCAACCTGATGGTGGCTGGCGACATCACTACCGGTGGAGCCCTGAACACCCAGGTGGGTGGCGACATTGCAAAAGGCAACATGGGCGGCGTATTCAACATCAAGGGACTCGACAAGATCAAGGCTCTCCAGGACATCGCCATCAAGAATAGCCGTCTGGGCATTCCGCTGCTGGTGGGCATGGACGTAATCCATGGTTACGAGACTATGTTCCCTATCCCTCTCGCCCTCTCCTGCTCCTGGGATACAGAAGCGATGAAGAAGGTAGGCGAAGTATCGGCTAAGGAAGCCAGTGCTGCAGGAATCAACTGGACTTACTCGCCCATGGTAGATATTGCACTCGACGCCCGATGGGGACGAATCAGCGAGGGTAACGGAGAGGATCCTTACCTGAGCGGCGTGATGGGTGCCGCACTCACACAGGGTTACCAGGGCGCCGATATGCGCACAGAGGAGATATTGAAAGCCGATAGAATCATGGCTTGTCTCAAGCACTTTGCCCTCTACGGAGCCGTGGAGAGCGGCAAGGAATACAATACAGTAGATATGAGTCGCATACGTATGATGAACCAATACCTGCCTCCTTACGAAGCCGTAGTAAAGGCTGGCGTAGGCAGCGTAATGTCTTCGTTCAACCTGATAGATTACACCCCTGCCACCGCCAACCACTGGATGATGACTGATGTTTTGAGAAAACAATGGGGATTCAAGGGCTTTCTCGTAACAGATTATGCATCTATCGCCGAGATTCTGAACCACGGCACTGCCAAGGATCTGAAAGAAGCATCAGAACAGGCACTCCTGGCTGGCACGGATATGGATATGTGCTCCAATGCCTTCGTCAAGCATCTGGCACAAAGCGTGGCTGAGGGCAAGGTGACAGAGGAAGATATCAACATCGCCTGCCGACGCATCCTCGAGGCAAAATACAAACTGGGATTGTTCAGCAATCCTTACCGCTACTGCAATACCAAGCGAAACAAGACCGACATCTACTCTGCCGAAAACCGACAGATAGCTCGCGACGTAGCAGCCGAGACTTTCGTGCTTCTGAAAAATGAAGGAAATCTTCTTCCTCTGAAGAAGCAGGGAAAGATAGCTCTGATTGGTCCTCTTGCAGATACCCGCAACAATATTGCCGGCACATGGAGTGTAGCTCAGGCTCCTGAGAAATACACCACCATCAAGGAGGCGATGGAGAAAGCGCTCAATGGCAAAGCCACCTTATTATATGCTCAAGGTAGCAATATCTGGCGCAACCATGAACTTCAGAAGAACGGCGAACTGGGCAAGTCTATAGCCTGGGGAGATGAGGTAAAGATGAAGAACGAGGCACTGCAGATAGCAAAGGAAGCAGACGTAATAGTATGCGCTATGGGCGAAACAGCCGACATGAGCGGTGAATGCGCAAGCCGCACTAATCTGGAAATGCCAGATGTGCAACAGGAACTTCTGGCAGAACTCGCAAAGACGGGTAAGCCTATCGTATTGCTCAACTTTGCCGGTCGTCCTACAGTTTTGTCATGGGAGAATGAACACATTCCTGCCATCATGAACGTATGGTTTGGTGGTTCTGAAGTGGGAGACGCACTTTGCGATGTCATCTTCGGCGACAAATCGCCATCGGGTAAGCTCACCACTTCGATGCCTAAGACTACCGGTCAGGAGCCTCTCTACTACAACCATCAGAACACCGGTCGCCCTGTACCAGACGATAATGAGAAGTTTGCCAAGTTTGCCAGCAATTGTCTGGATGTAAGCAATGGTCCTCTCTATCCATTCGGCTATGGATTGAGCTACACCACTTTCGAGTATGGCGATTTGAAGCTAAGCAGCCATGAAGTCAATACGGATGACTGGAAGATTACCGCCACCATCAACTTAAAGAATACAGGTAGCCGAGATGCCGACGAGATAGTTCAGCTCTATATCCGTGATATGGTAGCCAGCATCTCTCGCCCAGTCAAGGAGCTGAAAGGTTTCCAGCGAATCCATCTGGCTGCAGGAGAAAGTAGGGAAATCAGCTTCGATATCACTCCTGAAATGCTCAAATTCTATAACGCAGAATTAAAGCATGTGATTGAACCAGGCGACTTCCAGATTATGGTGGGAGGAAACAGTAAAGAGGTAAAGACACAGAACCTCACTGTAAAATAAATCAAGTTTCTCAAGTGAGGAAATTGGTTGAAGTTAAAGAAGTTATCACTCCCTACAGTCGTTCGGGAAGTTAAGAGACAATAGTCTTCCGGTGTAAAACGTAGGACATTTGTCCCTTAACTTCCCTCTTACTTTCCTAATTTCCATTAACTTCTCCACATACGACAGTTCTGTAATTAATCTCAGACCAGCCCCAGGAGTTCTGCAAAATCATCAATGATAAATTCGGCAGAAGCCAACTGCTCGCGGGTTCCGTTTCCGTAAGTTACGGCACAGGCCTTGCAACCGGCATTGTGAGCCATATCTACATCAAAGGTCATGTCACCAACCACCAAGACTTCATCAAGCAAATCCTCCACATCTCCTGATTCTGCTGAAGTTACGGGATTCTTCATTCCCTTCATTTCTCCCAAAGCCATGAAAACCATGTCGGGTGCTGGCTTCACATGCTCTACATCATCGCCAGCCACAATAGAAGAGAAAATACCTTCCAGCTGCATCTGCTTCACGTATCCGTCGAGCGAGCAATGGTTGCGGCTGCTTGCCATACCCAGAATAAAACCCTGGCGATGTAATTCTCTCAGGGTTTCTATTACATGAGGGAAGGGCTGCACGATCATCGTCTTCTTGTTATCCAGGAAGATTTCGCGATAGGTTGCCGCACATTCCATTCCTTCCTCAGCACTCATTCCGAAGAGCGAGATGAAAGCCTCATCCAGTCTTAAACCGATGGTCTTGGCACAAGCCTCATCCGATTTCACTTCCAGTTTTCTTGCCCGCATCGTATCCTGCAAGGTCTTCACAATCAAGCTCTGCGAATCTCCGATGGTTCCATCAAAATCAAAAATTATATACTTCATTACTTTCTTGTTCTAATTTCGCATGCAAGCTCCACACGCCCTGAGCCAACGGTCACCGACCGAAGGGAAAGGTAAAGGGCGAGAGTCTTGCAGGAGCTTTTGAGCTTTCAGCCCATCTAGAACCACATGCGAAAGTTCTGTTGTTTTATTTGTTCTTTATCACTTTTATGATGTTGTTACGGGCCACATCCGGCTTCATCGCCTCATCCAGCGGCATTCCTTCCGGAGTAACCTGAATAACCCTATCAAATCCTGCATCCAGCATCGTCTGCCTGTCGCTCACGCCACCCGACACGAGCCACACAAGGGGGAAAGAAGATTCCGGGGATTTACAATCCCCGGCAAGCTGTGAGCAAGCCACATGGCTTTTATCCGATTCCTTACACTTCAGAACATGCTCCAGAATCCTTTGCGGCAGTTTCCCCATCAAGGTCTGACGGTCGCTATGTCCCTCGCCCGTAATCACGAGATCAGCATCCTGAATGAGCGCATCAAACCCAATCTCATCCAAGAGAAGCTCAGCCCCAGGACGAGCCTCAGCATTGAAATATTGCAGGAAGGCATAGCCCAAACCTCCGGCTGCACCAGCTCCGGGAACCTCACTCCTATCATATCCGAAATGCCTGGAGCTTACCTCGGCAAACTTCCTTGCCCTATCATCCAACATCTGCACCATCTTAGCATCAGCTCCCTTCTGAGGCGCAAAGACATAAGCCGCCCCGTTTTCGCCACAGAGCGGATTGGTAACGTCCGAAGCCAGCACAAAACTGCATTTCTGTCGGATTTTCTTCCAGTCGTCGCCCATCGCCTTGAGCATTCCGATGCCACAATCGGATGTGGCGCTTCCGCCCAAGCCCACGATGAAATGGCGCACGCCCCGGCGATAAGCATTCATAATCATCTCGCCAACGCCCCAGGAAGTAGCCTTCATCGGGTTGCGCTGTTCTGGCTCAATCAGAGCCAGTCCAGCGGTCTGCGCAATCTCGATAATCGCGGTATCATCCACGATTCCGTATTCCGCCTCAATCCATCTCATCAGCGCATCATGGGCATGAATCCTCACTCGCTCTCCCTTCATCCCCGAGAGAAAAGCATTGAGCATTCCCTCTCCCCCATCACTCATTTCCAGGGTAATGATTTCGGGAGAAGCATCTTCTGAATCCAATATCTTTATTTCAGAAGCAGCATCAGGAGACAATTTCTTTATTTCGGGAGAAGCATCATCCGCATTCCATTCCTTTACACCCGAAGCAATCGCCTCATTCACCTCTCTGCTCGAAAGGCAGCCCTTATAAGAGTCGCAAGCAATTATTATCTTCTTCTTTTTAACCATTGTCATTTTTCTCTAATAAATCATTTTATACCCAATTCCCCTCACATTGATGATTCTGATATTTTCATCGGCAGATAACTTGTGGCGGAGCTTGGTGATGAAAACATGGAGACTGCGGGAATTGAAAAAGCTGTCATCACCCCAAAGTTTCAGGAGAATATCCTTGCTCTCTACCACATTGTTCTTGCTCTCCACAAGCATGCGAAGGATTTCTGATTCACGATGTGACAGTTCTGTATCTTTACCATCCAACTGCAGAATCTGACTGGTAACATTCAGGCGATAACGACCGATGGAGAGCCATTGATCAGCAGCATCCGGATTATCAGGATAAACATTCCCCCCATCCTGTTCTTCAGAAGAAATATTTCCTGCAGAAACCCGATGACAAAGCGACTTGATACGGACGATGAGCTCCTGGATGGCAAACGGCTTCTTCAGATAATCATTGCCACCCAATTCAAATCCCTCTACCACATCATTCACCGCCGAACGAGCTGTGAGGAAAAGCACAGGAGTACGGGAATCCGTCTTGCGGATACGGCGCACCATCTCGAAACCATCCATTTTGGGCATCATCACATCCGCAACCAGCACATCAGGCTTCTGGTCATCAAACATACGAAGCCCCTCTTCGCCATCACGCGCCGTGCGCATCTCGAAGCCCTGTGCCTCCAAGGTGTCGCTCAGAATCATCGCCAAGGATGTTTCGTCTTCTACCAGTAATACTTTTATCTTATTCATTGCTTCTTTTACCTTTAAGATTTGGGAGACCAGCGATGGAATCGCTGGGAACGGGGGTGCAAAGGAGACTAGGTTCTTTTAACCTTTTTACCCTTTTAGCCTTTTACCCTTTAAGAAAATGCAGGGTGAAGCAGCTTCCTTTTCCCGGCTCGCTTTCTACGGAAACAGAACCACCCATTTTCTCCATCAGGCTCTTGACATAGAAAAGCCCGAGACCATAGCCCTTAACCGTATATTTATTGCCATCCGTCACCCGATAGAACTTGTCGAAAATATAAGGCAATTTATCGTGAGCAATACCGATTCCATTATCTGATACGGAAACCAGCACTTCATCCTCGGCTTTTTGGAAAGCCTTGATTTCTATCTTCACGCTATCTTCAGAATACTTGATGGCATTGTCTATGAGATTGCTCACGATGTTTGAGAAATGCATCCGGTCGGCATGAACCATCAGATTTTCCGGTTCTACAGACAACGAAACATTCACCTTTTTATCCGTTCTTACTTCTGATTTCACTTTCAGCTGATGCTGGGAGATTAATGGTTCAATCACCTCTTTCACTGGAACTTCCACGATATTGAGCAGCATCGATTTCCGTCGTTCCATACTCATCGACAGAATCTGCTCCACCAATCCGCTGAGCGTCTGCAACTGCTCCTGGGCGATGGTGAGATACTTGCGCGCCTTATCAGGATGCTGGAGCATTCCGTAGTTCAGCAGGGAGTCGGTGGCAGCATAGGCTACTGCTATCGGAGTCTTCAATTCGTGCGTGATGTTATTGGTGAAATTACTCTTCATCTCATCAAGCGTCTTCTGCTTGAGCATCGTATGAATAAGGAACCAGAAGACGAAAGCCAGGATGAGCATGATGAAGAGCGATGTGGCAAGGATGCCTGCCATCTGGCTGAGCACAGTCATCGTAAGAGGCTCTAGGCTAAGGACATATTTCTCCTCATTCGCCTCCCCCTCATTACAAACCACATATTGGTATTGCTTGGCATTGGCGGAAGGCACATACCCCTTCGTCGTCACTTTCGCCAAAACCTTCTTTCCTGCTAAAAGCTGAATCTGATGCGGAAGCGGATGAATATCGTCGCCCACCAACAAACTGTCTGAAAGCATCTTGGCAACCCATGCACTGTCATAGTCATTGATGTCAGGTTTGGCGATTTCATTCAATTTGCCAAACAGTGCCTGTTGTACCATAGTTGCCAGCTTGCCCGACATCATCATCATCAATTCCTGGTCCTTGTCATCTTCACTACGCTTCTCTTGCTTGGTAAAAGTTGTTTGAACAGACTGAACGATCTTTCCTCCACGAACCTTTTTCACCTTTACCTTTTGATCAATATCATCGTCTTCATCCATAGAAAAAGCAACAGAACCCGTCAGTTGTCTATGAGGCCCTTTATCATCATTGCGCAATCGTTCGATTCGCTTCTTCATCTCCATGAAGTGAGCGTACTCCATTCCACCCTTGATTTTCGCTTCAACCTCCTTTTCCTGAGACTGATAAAGCCCCACGAGCCAATAGGTCTGATATGCGAAGATGCAGACCAAAGCCGTGATGACGAGCGTAACTATGTATTTAAGATTCAACTTCATTCTTTCCTTTATTAAAGATTTTTCCAGATGAATTCAATACTCATTTTCTGAAAATCGGATAAACCTCCGTGGTATTCTTCCATCCCCATTTACCATTCTTTTGTGGCGCAAACTCTCGTCCCATCTTGGCTCCTATCCCCCAATGTTGATTGAACATCACTTCCATGAAGCCACCATAGCTGCTTTTGGGATTGAAAGGAGACATGATGACGCTTCGAGGATCAGAGGTTTTCGTTGGAACATATTGTCCATAGAATCCCACTGTGAGCCAGTCGTTTACCTGATAAGCCATTCGTCCACCAAAAGAAGCTTTGGTGAGATTGCCAAATCCATATACTCCCGTGTTTATTTTTTCTATCCCGACATAAGGAGAAAAAACAAAACGCCCGAAATTTTGTTGATAAACAACCCCTGCAGTCTGACTGTTCATCAGTCCCGGGACTTCAATACCCGAAGAATATACCGCCATCGTACCCAAATTCGGGGAAGGAAGAGAAAAATGAGGTATTGCATTCGGTGCAATCTCCAAAGGTTTTCCTTCTTCCGACATCCAAGGTGCATTCGATTCAGAGTAATAAGATTTGCCTTGAAGTACAGGAAAACCACCGAGCGAAGGACGAGAATATTCCAACGACATACCTTCCTTAAACGACATACCTTCCTTAGGTAAAGATGCCTTCGGAACGGAATCCAAAGAAACACTCTTCACTTCCTGCGCTTGCATTACCAATGTACAAAAGCAAGCCACAACTGCCAATATGAATATTCTTCGTTTCTCTTTCATGCTTGCAAAAGTAATAAAAAAGAAGATAAGTAAGATACTTTTCAGGAAATTATTTCTGATTTGATAAGACTAAATAACACTTCTGATAAGACTTGATAATCAAAATTCCTTGCTGACACGAGATATTTGCAGTACTTTTGCAACCGAAATCGGGAGGGTTTCTTCCGAAAGAACGATAAAAAGATAAAACGATAAGAAGAATATGAAAAGATTGGTTATATTAAGCGCTTGCCTGGCAATCAGTCTTGCCGGCTGGGCACAAGGAAACAGAAATGATTCCCTGAGAATGGACAGCATCATCCATTCCCTCCCCGATGTGATGGTAAAAGGCAACCGACCTATCGTAAAGGTAAAAGGGGCGACATTGACCTATGACCTGCCTCAACTCATCAAAAACCATCCGGTGGACAATGCCTATGAAGCCATCAAGCAACTGCCTGGCGTGAGCGAACAAGATGAAGCCTTGACGCTCAACGCCCAATCCGTAACCGTGATGATAGACGGCAAAACTTCCACCATGACGAGCGAGCAGCTCTATTCGCTTCTGAAAACGATTCCTACCAGCCGCATCGCCAACGCTGAAGTTGTCTATTCAGCCCCAGCCCGCTATCAGGTAAAGGGACAAGTCATCAACCTCCTGCTGAAGCACAACACAGGCTTTCACTCCCTGCAAGGCGAGTTCTTCGGCGGCTACACCCACCAGAACCGCAACAGTTACACAGAGCGCACCTCCTTGCTCTTCACCAACAAGAAATGGGAAATAGACATGCTCTATTCCTTCGGTCATGGCAAGAGATATTATTACTATGAAAATGAGTTTGCCCACACCTTGACTGATGGCACTTCCTATGCCTTCTCTACACATAGCGACAATATCAAACGTCATCTCAACCACAACATCCGACTGGGAATCAACTATCATCTGGCAAAGGATCATCAGCTCAGCTTTGCCTACACCTCACAACTCAATAACACGAGAGGAACTTCAGAGGATGATGGCGATTTCACATCCCTTCTCAGAATCCATGCCAAGAGTCAGTTTCACAATTTCCGCCTGGATTACTCTACCCCATTCGGCTTCTCGGCAGGAGCAGAATACACCTATTATAATTCACCGGATGAACAATGGCTGAAAAGCAGTCTCTACGATGAGATTTACGACATCACAAGCCAGCAACGAATCGACAAATGGTACGCTTACCTCAAGCAGGAGCACGACTTAGGAAAAGACTGGGGCTTGAACTACGGCATCAATTACACCACATCAAGAGACAAGAGTTCGCAGGAAAACAACAACAAGTCTTCTGATGGCAACACCATTCAAACCGAAGACCAAATGTGTTTCTATATCGGAGCCAGCAAGTCGTTCGGCCAAAAACTCACGATGGAAGCATCGCTCATGGAAGAATATTACCACACCCCAATCTGGGATGAGTGGAACCTCTTCCCTACACTCTCCATCACCTATCTTCCAAAGGCAGGACACATCATCCAATTCGACTTTGATTGCGACAGAGACTACCCTACCTATTGGTCGGTGAAGAACTTCACCACCTATAATGCGGGCGGATATGGAAAGATTGTAGGAAACCCGACGTTGAAGCCATCACGAGACCTCAGCCTCTCGCTTACCTATATTCTGCACAGCAGATACGTGGCAAGTCTCTTCTTCAACAACTCGAAAGATGAATTTCGTCAGCTTCCTTACCAGAGCGACAAGAAGAAGGAGATGGAATACAAGCATGTCAACTTCGACCATGTAAACCAGGTAGGCTTGATGCTCACAGCCCCAATCAACATAGGCAACTGGTGGCAGAATCGCCTTACCTTCACTGGCGTTTATCAGAACGATAAGAATTCCCACTTCTATGATCTTCCATTCGACCGCAGCAAATGGTTCTGTCAAGCCCAATGGAACGGCACTTTTCTCTTTGGTAAGCATGTGCTTCTCAACCTCGATGCTTCCGTTCATACCGACGCCATCCAGGGAATCATCGACATCCCAGCCTCAGGCTATCTCAACGCTGCCCTCACCTGGAAGCCTCTCAAGGACGACAAGTTCCAGCTGAAAGCCTACTGCAACGACATCTTCGAGACAGGCGACAACCATCTGCACGATACCTATCGAGGTCAGCACGTCATCAACAAAATGTACTTTGGCAGAATCATAGGCCTCTCCCTCACCTATCGTTTCGGCGGCTACAAGGCCAAGCAGCATGAAGAAGTAGATACTTCCAGATTCGGGAAATAAAACGAGAGCACCTAGTTTAAGAAAAGCCTCCCATTTTGGCAGCAAAGTTTAAATTATTTATACTTTGCTGCCAATATTGTCATCAATCCGACACTGGCACGCAAGTTGCTCAACATAAGAGTGAAAGCTGAAGCTAAAAGATGAAGGAGTTCGAAAGGACAACGGAGTTTCGAGGCGAAGGCAATCAAAAGAACAGATAAATAAATAACAAGCAGAAATCCCGACGGGACCGCAAGGAACCGAGAGGACGAGTAAAATAAAATTGGAGGTTTTAATTATGTTGTTAGCACGTAGAAATAATAATTCAGATTGGTTGAGTAACTTCTTTGATGATGCATTTTTCAACACAGAGTTGATGCCACGTATGAATGCTACCGCTCCTGCCATTAACGTAAAGGAGACAGAGAAAGCTTACCAGATGGAGATTGCAGCTCCTGGACTGAAGAAGGAATGGGTTCGCATCAACATCGATAACGATGGCAACCTGAATGTGGCTATCGAGAACAAGATGGAACACAAGGATGAAGATAAGCACGAGCACTATCTGCGCCGCGAGTTCTCTTACAGCAACTATCAGCAGAGCTACACACTCCCTGAGGACGCTGACCGTGAGAAGATTTCAGCAAAGGTAGCTGATGGTGTTCTTGAGGTTGAGATTCCAAAGCTTGCTCCTAAGGAGGAGGCTAAGGCTACCAAGAATATCGAAGTCAAATAATCATCTCCCATAAATGATTGAGGCAGATTCCAAGGCAATTTGGAACCTGCCTTTTTTTGTTCCCTTACCTGAGCCACCACATTTTTCATCTACCTTATTATAGTGGTTTTCATCTATCCATCAGGATATTTCTTCCATAAATCTTGTGGGGGTCATAATTAATATGTAATTTTGCAGGCAGAAAAGCAGATATGAAAGCTTCTGCTTATAAAATTCATAACATTTATATAAAAAACAGATGAAGAAAACAATTCCAGTAATAGGCATGGCTTGCAGCGTATGCTCTGCCAATGTAGAAAAGAAGCTGCAGTCGCTAGAGGGCATCAACTCTGCCTCGGTTTCCCTGGCGAGCCGAACTGCCCTGGTAGATTATGACCCCGACATTATCTCTCTGGAAGATATGAAACGGGAAATCAGCAACGCCGGCTACGACCTCGTTATCGAAAACGACAGAAGCGTGGAGGAAATCAACCGCCGTGAGTTCACCCTCCTGCGTCGCCGAACCCTCGCTTCCTGGCTCTTCGCCATCCTGACCATGTGTTTCTCTATGGGTTGGATTTCCCTGGGTATGGAACAGAATATGTTTTCAGATGGCGTTGCCTCGGCTCATCACTCGAGTTCCTTCGCCAACCAGATCTGTCTGCTCCTGGCACTCGCCAACCTGCTCTACTGCGGCAAACAGTTTTATGTTTCCGCCTGGAAGCAGCTTTTGCATCATACGGCAAACATGGATTCGCTCGTAGCACTCAGCACCCTCATCGCCTTCCTCTTCAGCACCTTCAACACCTTCTTCGGAGAAATGGTATGGGGAGCGAGAGGCATAGAATGGCACACTTATTTCGATGCTTCCGTGATGATCATCACCTTCGTGCTGACCGGCAGATGCCTGGAAGAAAAGGCGAAAGACAGTACGGCGAGCAGCATCCGACAACTGATGGGAATGCAGCCGAAAACCGCCCGACTGGTGACTTACGAGAAGATAGAAGGCACCAACGACTACAAGATGGAGGAAGTTCCGATTTCCACCATTCAGATAGGCGACATGATAGAGGTAAGAGCCGGCGAGAAGATTCCGGTGGATGGCGTGGTTACCCAGGCAGAGAGTTTCATGACTCCCGATGCTGCCTATGTAGATGAAGCAATGATCAGCGGCGAACCTACTCCGGCGATGAAAAAGGCAGGCGACAACGTGCTGGCTGGCACCATTCCGAGTCAGGGAAAGCTCCGCATGAGAGCCAAGCAGATTGGCGAGAACACCGCCCTGGCACACATCATCCGCATGGTTCAGGAGGCACAGGGCAGTAAGGCGCCCGTGCAACGCATCGTGGATAAAGCGGCGCTGATTTTCGTTCCAGCCGTGGCAGCCATCGCCCTCATCACCTTTTTAATATGGTGGCTGATAGGCGGCAACGCTGCTCTTCCGCAGGCCATCCTTTCAGCCGTAGCCGTATTGGTCATCGCCTGTCCTTGCGCCATGGGCTTAGCTACTCCTACCGCCCTGATGGTGGGCATCGGCAAGGCGGCGCAGAAGCAGATTCTCATCAAGGATGCGTCGGCGCTGGAGAATCTCCACAAGATCAACGCCCTCGTCATCGACAAGACCGGCACCCTCACCATTCCTAACCAGAACATCGATTTCACCAAGCAGGAGGATTTGGACCTGGAGACGAGAGAGACCCTCAAGCCTCATGCCCAGGAAGCGATGAAGCAGTTGCAGGAAAAGGGAATAGAGGTCTATATGATGAGTGGCGACAAGGAGGAAGCGGCTCACTACTGGGCTGAGAAAGCCGGCATCAAGCATTACCAGAGCAAGGTGCTGCCTGGCGACAAGCAGGCATTGGTAAAGAAACTTCAGGACGAAGGCAAGCAGGTAGCAATGGTGGGCGACGGAATCAACGACACCCAGGCTCTGGCCCTTGCCAACGTGAGCATGGCGATAGGAAAGGGAACAGATGTGGCGATGGATGTGGCGCAGATTACGCTGATGAGCGACGACCTGCTGGCACTTCCGGAAGCCGTAAAACTGAGTCAGAAGACGGTTCACATGATTTGGCAGAATCTGTTCTGGGCGTTCATCTACAACATCATCTGCATCCCGCTGGCAGCCGGCGCCCTTCATATCTTCGGCATTGATTTCCAGATAACCCCGATGTGGGCAAGTGCCCTGATGGCCTTCTCCAGCGTAAGCGTAGTGCTTAATTCATTGAGGTTGAGATTAGCGTAAAATGAAAGAAAATCCTAGAATTTCTTGGCAGTTTCAATAAAAAAGTGTATCTTCGCAGCAGAATTGCAATATTGCGTCCACGACCTTATAAAACGTAAGAAGATGGGAAGATTTATAGACCCACGTGTCGATTGGGCTTTCAAGCGAATCTTTGGAAGCGAGGACACTAAAGAATGCCTGATAACATTCCTCAACGGACTGTTTGAAGACGAGTTGGTAATCAAGGACGTGACGTTTGCCAAGACCGAAAAACTTGGCTTGCGCCCCGATGACCGTGGTGTGGTCTTCGATGTCTATTGCGTCACAAACGAGGGCAAGCATATCATCGTTGAGATGCAGAAGAAAGAACAGGAATACTTTGCCGACAGGGCATTGTATTACACGGCACGTGCCATCGTGCAGCAGGGCGTTCGTGGAATCTGGGACTATCATTTGGCTCCAGTCTATACGGTGTGTTTCATGGACTTCGTGTCGGAAAGTCCGATGCTAAAAGAGTTTCGTACCGACTTGGTGCTTACCGATTTGCAGACACGCCAGCGAGTGTCCGACAGGATACGTATTGTGTACCTCCAGTTGCCATTGTTCGACAAGCATACGGAGGCAGAGTGTATGGATATATTTGATTGTTGGATTTATATAATGAAGAATATGAACATGTTTGAGCAGATGCCATTCAGCGAGAAGTATCCAGTCTTCCGCAAATTGGCAGAGATAGGCGACCTCCGCAAGCTCTCCCGCGAGGAACTTGAGCTTTATGACGAGGACATCAAGAATATGCGTGATATATATGCCACCAGAAAGTTTGATGAGAAGAGAGGAATGGAAAAAGGAATGGCGAAAGGAATGGCGAAAGAAAAGATAGCCACAGCTTACCGCCTTTTGTCAATGGGACTTTCTGAAGCGCAAGTATCAACGGCCACAGAGCTTCCACTGGAGGAAATTCAGAAAATAAGAAAATAAGAACTAGCTTTGAAAAATTGATTTATGAGACTTCTTGGCATTCAAACCAAGAAGTCTCTTTTATAAATATAGACAACACACTTTTCCTATAAATCAATAGTTAAAAACTACACTTTTCCTATAAAAACGAGGGCTGGAAACCACACTTTTCCGAAAAAAAGCGGTATTTTACCCTTATAAAACATGGATTTTACCCCATAAACCACTCTTTTAGTAAAGGCGATTTTCAGGACAAATCGTAAAGGACTTTTAAGGGATTAGAAAACCTTAATGACCGATAATGACCTTGACCTTAATGACCTTAACGACCTTATCCCCTAAATAGCCAGACTCCATTGTCAACAGAAAATCACATTACCCAAGCAAAAATGACAAGAAAGGCAGGATTGTTTTTTTTCAGAGAAAGAAGGAGAAAAATGCTCTTAAGAGCAAGAAAAAGTGGTTCCGATGGCACTTTTCACCCCTTCAGAAGGCAAAAATAAGAGGGGTAAAAGGCTGAATGAAGGGGGGAAAACGAGGAACTTCTTGATATATTTTGCCAAGATTCTCATAAAAAGAGCAAAAAACTGGGATAGAGCGAAGAGGAATATGTACGGTTTTAGCTGTACAAAGCATGGTACTCTGCAGAAGCACTGTGCAAACTATTCCACTGACTGTCACTATCTTACAAACAAACATCATCCTTTCCGAATAACTTTCAGAAGCCTGATCCGGTCATTAAGAACCCGGTCATTATCGGTCATTAAGGATTTTCGGGGGCGGCGAAAATGGTGTATAGTATAATATTAAAATATTTAATATTATACTATAGGACAAAATGACCAGAACTGATTTTCCTTAATGACCGTTAATGACCGGGGGCTTAATGACCGGATGACTATGATTTACCATTACCCCATTTCACAAAACAGGGGAAAAGTGAAATCAAGTAAGGGGAAAACTATTGCATCCTCGGATGATTTATTGTATCTTTGCACCGGCAATCGAAAGAACAGTCTTCTTGTGCCAAGAGTCGGTCATCTATGCCGACCGAGGCTGGTCTTAATAGATGGCAGGCGCCGGTCATCAATGAAGACCACAAAATGGGCAGGAAACGGCTTTCTGGGGAATTGTGATTCAAGGAACTCTTAAACGCAGACTGAGCATGATCAACTTCAAGAAAGACTCCAGCATTACAAACAAGTGGGGAGAGTTATTCCTCCCCCTCTACCTTGCAGCTGTCGAATCCCATCTCCTTGGCTTTATCAGGACCAAAGGTAAAGTAGATGGCTTCGCCCTCATCACAAACCTCGCCTTTGGAGTTCTCCAGAGTCAGGTGGATAGTAACGATATTACGGCGCTGACTGGCGATGTGACCACGCACCGTAATCTGCGAATCGGTGGTCATCACAGGCTTCTTATACTTCACGTTGAGCTGCATCGTCACACCCGTGGTCTGCAGTTTGCGGTTGATAACCCAGCCTGCCACTTCATCCATCAGCATACTGATGATTCCGCCATGCAGGGTATTGATCCAGCCCTGATAATTCTCGCCGGGATTCCAGATGGTAAGCACATCCTCACCCTCTTCCCAAAACTCAAGATGCAATCCTACAGGATTGTTGGGGGCACAGCAAACGCAGTTGTAACCCTCCTTGTTCAAATATGGATTTAATATCTTCTTCATTTTTCCAACTGATTAAACTGATTTTTAACTGATTTCTTACTGATAAAACTGTTTAAAGACCACGCAAAGGTACGAATAATATCTGATAAGGCAAAGTTTTTAAAAAATATTATTATTAATTCCCTCTGATTACCTGAAAATAGAGGGTCAGACGGAGCCCAAACTGTTTAGAATAAATAAAAATACCTAGAAATGAGGATAAAGATAAAGCCTCCACTATTTAGCAGAAATGAAAATACCGTTTATTAAGTATTGCAGGATTTTGAAATACCCAGTACCTTTGCAGCGTGAATTAAAGATACTCGCAAGCGGCAGGCAAGTGCGCAAGAAACAATATAAAAACATAAAAGAAATGAAGAGATTTTTTTTTATTATTTTAGGCAGCATCAATATTTGCCTTGCTCATGCACAGAGCTTTAACGGACAGTATATTTCTGAATGGCAATGGGACATGAACAAGAATACCAATCTGATCAATCAGCTGAGATTGGAACTGAGTGTTCCGATAGGAAAAGGAAAGGATTCGTTCGAGGCGGCTACGCTGCATGTGGCAAAGACCAACGATGGCATTATTGATGACTGGCAGGGATTTTCGAACATAGATGCAGACAATAACTTCGCCATGCTTGCCGTGCTGGGCTACATGCACGAGTGGAATTCGGGCCATCTGTTTGTGGGTGTGAGAAACGTGAACGAGGATTTCTTCACCTCTGATGTTACGGCTCTTTTCCAGAACAGTTCTGAGGGAATTTTTCCTACCGTTGCTTCCAGCTATCCGATAGCCAACTATCCGTATTCAGGCTTGACCCTTTACTTTGATGTAACCAAGGGAAAATGGACTTTCAGAAACAGTCTGTATAATGGTGCGGGATATAATGGCTGGAAAGCCCACGACAATCCTTTCCTGGTCCGCCCGAAGAAGGATGGAATCTTCAATATGTCGCAGTTGGAGTACAACGATAAAGGTGGAAAATATTTTGCAGGTGCTGCCGTTCATACCCGTCAATATCCGATAAACGAGGATGGCGAAATGGTTTCTGCCGATGAATCCAAGGGCAAAACAACCTGTGCCTGGTGGGTCTATGGAGAGCAGAGTGTATGGAAGGCTGGCGACAAGAACATTTCGTGCATGGTGCAATATTCCGAGAACACCAGTCATCAGAATGCCTGCTACCGATACGCAGAGTTGGACGGTGCCTATCTGGACGAGAAGAACGAGTGCGGCTTGTCGGGCCAGTACGCCCGCTTCCAGCAGGGTTCAGAATATTCGCTGGAAGTAACCTGGAAAAGACAGCTGACGGAATCCATTTCCCTTCAGCCATCGTTCCAGTACATCAAAAACGACAATGGAGATTTCACGACGCTCAGTGCCCGACTCTATGTCAGTTTCTAGCAATCCATTTCGGCAAGACCAGGATGCCCATCACCAGGAAAGGGTAATAGAAGATGGCGCGCCAGAGCATGGCGGCGAGGATGGCTACCGAGGCATCGGGCAGGAAATCGGCATAATAAAGGCGGAACATCAACTCCGCCACGCCGCTTCCGCCGGGCGTAGGACTCAGGATGGAAATCATCCACATCACCCATTGCCTGCACCAAGCCACCAGCATGTTGCCCTGACAATGGAAGGCAATGAGAATAGCTACCACGATGGCGAATCTCGACAACCACGCCAGGGAAGTATAACCCATCAGCTGCAGCCAGAATCTTCCGCCCTCCAGCTTTGCCTCCTCCGAAGCCATCGTCATCTCCTCGGAAAACTTCTCTACCTTGGGCAGGAATCTGCGAAGGAAAGGAATCTTGCAGCACCCCTTCAATACCCATCCCAAAATTTGGGGACGATGCAGCAACAAGAGATAGAGAATGGCTGTCCAGACAACCACAATAAGGGTGCTGACGATGAAGACAACCTGTACTCCACCCTTGACCCATTCGTTTGTTGTATCCGTAGAAATTCCCACTCCATCTGCCAGACTGAAAAGCAGATGCGATGGAACACAGAAATACAACAGGCAGCAGCTGATGGCAAGGAATGCCTCATCAGCCAGCAGGGCTGCAAACATAGTGAAGATGCTTCTGCCCATCGATATCCCCTCACGGTTCAGATAGACAAAAGCCAAGCCACTGCCACCCACCGCCGAAGGAGTAACGGCAGAAGTAAACTCACAAAGTACATTGATGCGAAACGCCTCGGCTATCGACAACTTGCGCTGGCAAAGATGTCGGAAACGGAGAGTGAGCATCAGATTCTGGACGGCAAAGAGCAATACAGCCAAACCTACCCCCAGAAAAAATCTCGGAGACAATTCTATCCTGCTCAAAACTTCCACGTCAAACTCCCGAATCATCATTCCGGCGATGACCACCAAGCCGATGGAAGCTGCCACCCATAAATGCCATTTTTTCATATTATTCTCAAAATAAAACTATACCTTAATCATATATAGTAATATAACGATTAAATGGCCAATCTATTTTGTTGTCTGTCATTAAATGTTGATATCTATCCAAAACTTCTACAGCTATGTCATTCCAAGAGCGCACCAGAGTCTCCGCGGTTGCAATTTATGGGCATTTATAGACTATTTCTGCTCCACCTTCACTCCCGTAATCCGGCTCTTGAAATCGCCTGCCTTCTGGAGCGGGAACACCAGCGTGCGCTGATAATACATCTTGGCTGAAGGATTATACACGATAGGCTGAGTGGCTGCAGCATCGCTCTTCTGGAATGTAGCCAGGTCTTTCTGCTGCATCGCATAAAGAGTGATAGGACCCAACTCCTCGCGCAACTTGCCATCCACATAAAGACAGGTCTTCCTGTTGTCGCCAGTAATCGCCAGAGTTACCTTCTTGCCCTTCTCTACCCTGTAGTTGAACTTGTTGAGATAACCCTCGTGGGCAAAACCAAGCTGACCGCTTTCAGGGTCAGAAAGATAGAACGTGGCGTTATCTGATGAGAACAGCACCGTGCCCTTCGGCTCATCGGCTCCCTCGATGGTGAACTCCACCCGATAGCCATAGCCCACTTCCTTCTCGCCCGTGGTCTGACCAGGGTTCAAAGTCTCTATCCTGAGCTGCTTGCCCTTCTGCCAGCGTGCTGACTCGTTTACCGCTGGAGCCTCGCTGAGCGCAAGGCGAAGACGATTGAAATCTTCAAAGGAGAAAGATGTAGCAGCACCCGTCCAGCATTTTGCCGACAGCGTCTGCAGGGCAGGGAACAGTCGGTCGTGAATATCCTTCACCGTAATGCCGTTGCCCGCATGGTCGTTCCATACGGCAAACATTCCGCCGAGAATGGCAGGGTCGTTCTCCTCGAACTTCTCGTTGCCAATCTGCGCCGGAGTCCAAGAATCGTAAAGATACCGGCAATTCAGGTAATCGTAATAATAGCCCGCTGCCGGAACGATGTAAACCAATCCGTCAGGAATGCTCACCAGTTTATAGCCCAGGCGCTTCATCTCCTTCGGGTCAGCATAACCATTGTACCAGCAATGCATCATCACGTTCTCCGACTTCACCTTGGTATCGCCCTTGGCATGAGTAAGTGCGCCCCAAACGGCTGCCTGCTTGCCAAACGACTCCACATATTTAATATAATGGTCGGTGAAATAACGGAATTTCTCCACCACCTCCTTCTTGGCGTTGGAATACTCATCGGTTCCGATATGCACTACCTTGCCCCGGAACACGGGGTTCTTGCCCTCCAGATACTCCTTGAAGAGCCCATCCACAAACTTGTAGGTCTCGGGATTGAAGAGGTCGAGATGATCCATGCCATATTCCTTGGAACCGATTTCCGGCTTGTAATGGGTGAAGGCGAGCGAATGGGCAGGCACATCTATCTCGGGGATGATGTTGACGCCATACTGCTCTGCCAGTTTCTGGAGTTCGATGAACTCAGCCTTGGAATAGCTGCCATCTTTCGCCGTGAGTCCCGGATAGGTGTCGCATTCCAGGCGGAAGGCTGCCGGAGTTTTCGCCCAATCGTTACCGAAGAACTGTCGGAATCCATTATCGTTGAGATGAATCTGCAGGGTGTTCATCTTGTAATAAGACATCATCTTGACCAGCGAGCGCAGATAAGACATCGGGATGAACTTTCTGCCGCAATCCATCATGAAGCCTCGCAGCCCATAGGCAGGCGTATCCTGGGCTGAACCCTTTGGCAGCACGAAACCTGCCGAACGCTGCTGCTCTGAAAGCTGCAGCACGGTGCGGGTTCCCCATACCAGTCCTTCTACCGAAGAAGCCGTGATGGTAGTTACGTCGCCGATGGTGAGGCGATAGCCTTCCTTGCCGAGCAGTCGGGCTGATTTCTTATCAGACTGGAGCACCAGCACGATGTCGCCGGCAGAGGGCTTTCCCGTCTTAGGCGTGAGCGATTTTCCCACCAGGGCGTGGTAATCGGCAGCAAAGAGTTTCGCCACCTCCTGGGCGTTCTTTCCGCCCTTCACCACGTATTTGCCCGATGGGGTAAACATTCCCTCTGCCCCGCTCCATTGCTTGAGTTCAGGGATTACAAAAGGTTTTTCGTTGACCGCTGCCCAGCCACACGAAAGCACCAAGGTGCAGCAAGCCGTCAGCAAGAGACGCTTGAAATCATTTAGGTTTTTCTTCATACTTTACTGTTTTATGTTATGAGTTAAATTTTTCATTATCAATCATTGATGCTGACATCAGAACATCTCATTACCAACAGTTGATGTCCGTATTCCCAGCATTCAGCGGCAAAGATACGAAGAAAAACCGAGACTTCTACTACTTTTTAGAGATTATTGACCGAAAACAGAAGAAAAAAGAAAATATCCTCCCGAAAACTTGTTCGTTTCTTAAAATAATCGTATCTTTGCTGCGGATATTCTATGAAAATCCGCAACGCTATTGCGGATAATCTATGAAAATCCGCAATAGAAACTTATAAAAAAGAGCTATTATGATTAAACGTATATGCCATATTGACAATGATTTAGAAGACAGCATTTTTCTGTTTGGAGCTAGACAAACAGGAAAAAGCACTTTCTTGCGCCAGACTTTTCCTGACTGTATCTATATTGACCTATTAGATACTACCATCAAAGGACGATTCAAACGCCGTCCTTCCCTGCTCTACGAGATGCTTTCAGAAAAAGAAACGGGAACATTGGTCATCATAGACGAAATACCGGAAGTGCCTGAACTACTCAACGAAGTGCATCGTCTGATGTCGGAAAAAGGAATCGTATTTATCCTATGCGGATCCAGTGCCCGAAAACTGAAGCGAAAGGGTTACAACACCTTAGGCGGAAGAGCTTATCCGGTTTTCCTCTTTCCATTCGTTAGTGCCGAGATTCCGGACTTCAATCTCCAACGAGCCATCAATTATGGAATGTTGCCCCCACATTACCTGGCAAAGAATCCGCATCGACGTCTTTCAGCCTATATTGATGTTTATCTGAAAGAAGAAATCAAGGAAGAAGCTTTGGTGAGAAACCTCAACTCTTTCCAGCGATTTCTAGAAGTTGCAGCCCTGACAGATGGTGAGATCATCAACCTCAATAACATCGCCCAGGATTGTGGAGTAAGCGCAAATACCGTAGGCAACTATTTCGACATTCTGGAAGATACTCTTTTAGGTTTTCGCATTCCAGCCTACACCAAGACGAAGAAGCGCAGATTGGTACAGGCTCCCCGCTTCTATTATTTTGATGTAGGTGTCGCCAACCATTTATTGCATCGCAAGGAACTGGTTAGAGGCACTGCAGAATATGGTCATGCCTTTGAGCACTTGGTAATACAGGAATTAAGAGCCTGGCTTTCCTACCAGGAAAGTACAGAACAATTGAGTTATTGGCGAGCCTATACAGGACAAGAAGTGGATGCCGTGATAGGTGACGGTAGAGTTGCCATTGAAATAAAATCTGTAGAGGAAGTATTGCCAAGGCATCTGAAAGGTCTCAAGACTTTTGCATCTGATTACCCGGAAAGCCGACAGATGATTGTATCGCTCGACCCGATAAATCGAAAGATAGGAGAAATCGAATGTATCTACATCCTCGATTTCTTGAAAAAACTTTGGAAGGAAGGAATATAATCCTTCCCTCCAAAGATTATCCGAGTAATTAATCATAGAGAGTGCTTAATCGTTGAGAGTGCTTAATCGTTGAGAGTGCTTAATCGTTGAGAGTGCTTAATCGTTGAGAGTGCTTAATCGTTGAGAGTGCTTAATCGTAGAGAGTACTTAATCGTAGAGAGTGCTTAATCGTAGAGATAGAAAATGCGCTCCATCATGTGCCACTTCTCATCGCTCGTAGCACCCTTGCCGCACTTCTGGAACTTGCCTACCACTTCCTCCCACTCAGCCTGTCTAGGAAGGGTGGCGAGCTCTGCCATTTTCTTGTCCCAATCGAAATCTACGGGAGCATCCACAACCATCACCAGTCGGTTGCCGAAGATGTAAATCTCCATCTCCAGGATACCAACCTGACGGATTCCGTCACGAATCTCCTTCCATTGCACACCTTCTGAATGCAGGCGGCGATATTCACGGATAGCCTCCTCATCAGATTCCAGTTCCAACCACTGCACGTAGCGCTTGGTGGCTACCGGATACTTCTTCTGTTCATAACCTTTCATCATAATCATCAGGGGTTTAAAGATTCAACTTTTTGTTATTTTGCTTATTTTCTGCAAAAATATGAAAAAAGATTGAACAAAACAAACCAAGTTACCGAGATTTTGTTTATTTTTGCATTATCATTGCAGAAATGCATGATCAAGATTTTCAAAACGATTCTATGAAATTTAAGAAACTAAAGATTAAGATATGAAGAAACTACTTTTATCCATCGCCTTTCTGCTCCCTACTATGGGAATGATGGCGCAGACTCAGGTAAAGACTGCTGAAGGTATTCTCGAAGGAAAAGACCTCTCAGGCATCACTGTTTTCAAGGGTGTTCCATTCGCAGCCCCACCGGTAGGAAATCTCCGCTGGAAGGCTCCTCAGCCAGCCCAGAAATGGCAGGGCGTTCGCGAGGCAAAGGAGTTCGGACCTAACCCGATGCAGGAACCCATCTTCGGCGATATGAACTTCGGTACGAAAACCAACAGCGAGGATTGTCTCTATCTGAATATCTGGACTCCGGCAAAGACCATGAAGGAGCATCTGCCGGTTTTGATTTATTTTAACGGCGGAGGACTGATGGCCGGTAGCGGAAGCGAACCTAGATATGCGGGCGATGCAATGGCGCGCGAGGGAATCATCTCCATCACAGCCAACTATCGTGAAGGCATCTTCGGCTTCTTCGCTCATCCTCAGCTCTCCAAGGAGACCTCCTATAAGGGTTCCGGCAACTATGGTTTCATGGACCAGGTGGCTGCCATCCAGTGGGTGAAGGACAATATTGAGGCCTTCGGCGGCGACCCTAACCGCATCACCATCGTGGGCGAATCGGCTGGTTCCATGTCTGTAAGCGCCCTGATGGCTTCTCCTCTCTGCCAGGGACTCTTTGCCCAGGCTATGGGTTCCAGCGGTTCGGTGATGGGATTCAAGAAGATTGCCACCCAGAAGGAAGCCGAGGAGAAAGGCGTGCAGCTTGCCCAGAAAATAGCAGAGAAGATGGGTAAGGAAACAGGCAAGAAGGTGAAAAAGAACGTAGGAATGAAGAACCTCGACGAACTTCGTGCCCTGCCTGCCGAGAAACTGATGAAGCTGGCGGGCATAAGAGCCGTTCCGGTCTATAACATCGACGGATATTTCATGAAAGAACAGCCTATAGAGGTTTTTTCCAAGGGCGAACAGACCAAAGTGCCTCTGCTCATTGGCGGTAACAACCAGGAGATGACTCCATGGGCGGTATTGATGGGCAAACAGCCTACCGTTGAAAATCTGAAGGCTGGTGCCAAGGCTACTTTCGGAGAAGAGAACATCGATGAACTCTTCCGTCTTTACGGAATCAACAGCGACAAGGATGTGTTGGAGCAGCCGGGTGTAGATCTGGCTTCAGATATCTTCCTGGATTATTCTACCTGGAAGTGGGGCAACATGCACAAGCTGACCGGCGGACAGCCAGTTTACCGCTACCGCTATTGTCATCCTCGTCCTGCGATGGCCATCAAGGGCAAGGTGGCAGCTTTGGCTGGCGGCGTGGTAGATGCCAAGGAAGGTGCAGCTCCTGCTCCACGAGATAAGGGTGCCGTTCACTCTGCCGACATCGAGTATGCAATGGGCACATTGCCAACCAACCGCGTATTCGACTGGCAGCCTGACGATTACATGATCAGCGACATCTTCAACCAGTATTACGTCAACTTTGTAAAGACCGGCAATCCGAATGGTCTGGGTCTGCCTGAGTGGCCATCCACCAACGGCAAGGCAGTAGCCCCTGTGCTTCAGATTGATGAGAACACCGTCGTAAAGTCTGATGCCCAGATGGAGAAGCGCTATGATTTCATCGACAAAATGTTCTGGGAGAAGAAATAGAGATGTTTCAGAAATTCATCATCAATAGAGACGGAGTGCTGAAGTTCGGCCACGTCTACCTGCATCGCGACATGCTGGCTCCAGGCGAGCAATGCACCTACGGCGGCGGATTGTGGAAGATAGACGAAGGCAGAGGTGCCATCGTACTTTATGGCAGAAGTTTTGACTTCGGTCCTCCCGATTTCGACTTTGTGAAACAGATAGACTGGACGGGCTTGGGGGGACCCCCTCGCCCGCTCCTCTATCTGCCTCATTGGCCTGACGAAGAAGAGATTGTGCCAGTCATCATTTAAACTATGGTTATCCATACGGCTTCGCCCTCTTTCTGCACCTCCCTGATGCGTTTCATCAGGCGATGCAGCCAGATGCGGGAGTTCACCACCATGCCTTTCAGCCTGTTCTCGCCCACCAGGATGCAGCCCTGGGTATCGTCGGGATAATTGCCGGCATGGATGCGGATGCCCTCAAAATCAGGCACGCCCTGGACATACGGCAGCCACTCCTTGAATCGTGGTGACAGGGTGATGAGCACCCGATAGGAACCTTCGGGAATGGCGGTATGCCCCGGAATCTTTCTCGCCACCTTACCGCTCTGACGACTGTACCTGGCATCCACCTCCTCCGGCCTCAAGTCTATCCCCTTCAGGTTGCGCCACGTCGGTTCCAGGGTATCGCAGAAGTAAGTATCCTTCGACAGCTTCTCCATGTCGAAACAGTTTCTGAAGCTGCGCTTGTCGCCGGCATTCCTGCCCGACAGCGCCTTGCGCTTCACATCACCATCAGCCAGCAGATACAGTCGGCCGATGGTATAAGTATTCTTCTTAGCTATTCGCTTAACTACTATTTCCATACGCTAAATTCTGATTTCATTCTAACTCTTAGGATAGGTTTTAAAATAAACTGAGTCACTGAGTTTCTGAGTCACTGAGTCGCTTTCCTCTATCTCAATATAGCCACGGCGTATCCAGTTTCTCAGCATTTTTGCCGTACCCTTGGCGTTCATGTCATTCTTCAGACGCAAGCTCTCTACCTGCTGGTAGTTGAATTTTTCGGGCAGGAATTCAAGGATACTGCTTGGTCCCTTCTTGCTTTCCTGATCTCCTTCGCGCATAGCCTTCTTGATGGCATCCCCGAAGAAGCGCATCTTGCAATAGAGATCGTAGCGCTCGCTCCAGCGGATGAAATCCGCTATCTCCGGTTCCCATTTGTAGCCGTTAGCCACATAGAGCACGCAGGCTTTCAGATAGCCGATGACGTTGGCACGAAAGCTCAGGTTCTCGTAGACTCTATCCTGCGACAGACGGGAGAACTCCGCATTCTCATCCTTCAACACCTTGGCTAGCTCGAACGCCTCCTGACATTCCACCAGTCCCGTTGCCATACAGAGATTGTCAATGTAGGGTTTCAGGGCATTTCTGAATTCTTCATCGTAGGTGCCGTAGATGGGAATATCCTCACCGATATCACGCTCCGGGATGGTGCAGAAATTGATACGTGAGATAGGTCCGTCGGTCAGCACCCTCTTGAAGTATTTGATGCCCTTCTGGATGGTGGTGGAAGCATTCCAGTTGAAACGGATGGTGACACGCTCGGTTACGCTCTGGGTTCCCACACGAGTCTGACCATATTGATTATCTGGGTCGAAAGCGAGACACATGATGCGGAACTGCTGACTGCCGATACCTTTCAGCGCATCAAACTGGTCGATTTCGTTCAGCGAAGTGTAAAGGAAATGTTCCTTGGCTTCAGCTGTACGCATCACGAAGGCTGGGTTGGTCATGTCGGCATCAATCTCCTGGATGATGAGGTTTTCGGGGCGCTTGCGCTTGTCCTTGTTGGCACCCTTGCGCATCATTTCGTCCTTCCATTCCTTCTCACGTTTCAGGTTTTCCTGGTCACGCTTACGGATATCCTCCATGATGAAATCGATAGGTTTCTGCACGCAGCTCTTTCCTGCTCCTGTGCCGGCAAGCAGCACGCTGGATAGGGTTGCCTCATGCTCCACATTGTCGATATATCTGAATCTCGTCTTCCAGAGATGAGTGGCGAGAGGAGGAAAGATGGCACAAGCCACGGCTGGCTGATAAATCTCCGGTGTCCTGGAAATCAGCAGCTCCACCAGCTTCGGCAGCTTCTTCGGCATCGGTGGAGGGGCGGGATACTCGGTCTCTTCTGTACTTTGAACTTCGTTACTTTGAACTTGGAACATTGAACTTTGAACTGTATGATTACCATAAGCCGTTGAATTCTTCACTCTTCGTTCTTCACTCTTCACTCCCAATGCAGCCTGTTCTGCGGTGGCGTTGATGCGGATCACGTCTCTTGAAAAAGGCTTCGAGCTGTCGCCATATTTCGCATAGAAATCATGGATTAATTGATGGCAGTCAGGTTCCTGATAATAGCTCGGCATCTTCTCTGCCACCACCTTCATCAGCTCCTCTTCGCTCATCACTCGTGATGCTCCGGCACTCATGATGGCGAGCAGGGAGGAATGTCTGGACCCCACGGTGTCAATATTCATCCCCTTCAGTCCCGCAGATTCCTGAAACAGGTCGAAGGCTATCAGATTCTTCTCACTGGCAGAACCTGCTTCTGTGGCTGCCACTCTGCCAGCATTCTGAGCATCTCCAGCAGGGCTGAGATGAGAATCATCAACACGATTGCTATCACCAGGTTGGGCAGGCTGAATAGCAGAGCCAGAAGAAACAGCGTTATCGCCACTAGTGCCCGGAAGTCTATTGTCTTCACTTTGAACATTGAACTTTGAACTTGGAACTTTATGATTACTTTGAACTTTGAGATTTGAACTTGGAACTTTATGATTACTATCATTAGGTACTTGCCCCTGAAAGTCCCCCACCAGGCGTTCCGGGGATTTGCAATCCCCGGCAAGCAAGCTATAGCGAGCCGTCCCCCTGCCGTCAATCGTCAGGCCACGCTTCAGAAAAGCCTCTCTGCGGGCTTTCAGCTCCTCTGCGGGCAGCACCCCATACCAGTCCTTGGAACGGTAGATTTCGGAGCCTTTATCCGTGATGAAGATGATTCTTTCGGGCGTGATGCAGCTCTTGTCATACGGGATTCCAGCAGCCTCACAATACGCCTTCTGCGTCTCCTCGATGGTCATCCCCATCGGCATGCGGATGTCGATATGCAGTTTCTTTCTTGCCGAATACTCCAGATGCAGCAGCATCCCTTTCCAGATGCCGTCGCTGCAGTTCAGCTCGCGCGCCTTCTCCAGCGCCTGCTCCACATACTCCATATCGTCTACATCGATGGTGGTCTGGAAGAGGAAACTCTCTGGGTCCGCATCCTCGGCAGAACGGTGGTTGTTCCTGAATCTGTAGTAGTGGATGGCACGGATAGGCAACTGCTTCTTCAGCGCCTCTCTAGCCTTCTTCACCGCCGTCCCGTCGCCGTCATCAACGCCAGATACCGGCTTCTCGCCACGTATCTGTTCTATCACGCCCTTCAGCCAGCTCTGGGCTGTCAGGCTGTCGTAGACCGTCAGAGGCTGGGAAGAGTTGAGTCTTCCCATATTGCCCCTGCGAGCCGGATTCAATGCCATTACTTGTACTGTTCCCATGCCACTTCCTCCTTGAAATGCTTAGCCTTGCCCTTGATTTCCAGCACCTCCTTGTAAAGATACTTCATAATGTCCGCCTTGTTCATGTCCTTAGGAAAGGAGAAGGAAGCGAACACACGCTGAGGGGATGTTCTCAGGGCGCCATGCGAGGTATGGATGATTTCGGTATATCTCTTCTCGCCCGTGATGGCATAAGGCTTGAAGTCGAGCTTGTCGCCGCATTCGCCTCCGCTGCATACCATTCTGCCCGGAATCACCTTAGCGTCCTCTGCAATGGTCTCCGTATCGTTCCAAGGAGCCTTGCGGATAGCCACGTTACCACACTCGTCAGTAATCACACTGGCATCTACTCTCTGGGCGTTCAAAAGCGCCTGTGCAGCAGCCTCAGCAGCTGCCAAAAAACTTTTCTTGCTCATATATGTTGAAGTTTTAGAAAGATATGTTATTAACGAAGAACTTGGTCGTTGATTCTAAGTGTATTATCGGATAAGACGATGCGGTTGGGCTGGTTGATGGAGTTGTCTGCCAACACCTCTATCTCCTGCGCATCATACAGCACACGTACCTCCGGACAGGCAAGAACCCTCTTCACGAATCTAGTAATCCACTTGAAGCCCAATCTCTCGTCAGGGTTGTTCAGATTCAGCAAATCAGCAATCAACTGTTCATCACAGAAGCTGTAATCCACGGTTACATCCTTTTTTCTCTTACGAGCCACCCCAATCTCCTCGCCATAAAAGAAAGGATTGTGGTTCTTCTTCTTATGAGGCTTCACCAAAATTTTGAAGCTCTTTACTTCACCTGTAGAGATTGCGATAGCCTTATAGAGTTTCTTAGGCTCCTTGTCAAAGATGAATCTCACATCGAGAATGCCGTAATAAGGAACCCCGTCCACTACCAGTACTCTGAGCGTTCCGTAATCCGGATGCTTGAAAACATACGGTTTCATATCATTTTTAACCATACTTATTTATATGTATTATCAAGTTGGAGCTGCGACCATTCGCCAAATCCCGTACCCCGGAAGTGGTACCAATTTTCCATATACGGAAAAGCCCCGGAACCCAGACCATGTTGGTTCTGAATTCCGGGGCAAAGATACGGCGAAAATTTGGAACGAACCTAGTACGTACCCCGTACGGTCGTACTAGTACTACTTGCTAAAAAGCCGTATTATTGTAAACATTCTTTGATTTCTTCATAAAATTCTGCTATAGAAGGCGAAGAAATGGCTTCATTATATCGTGTTCTCATCACAGAAGGCTTCATGTGCCAAAATTCCGAAAACACTTTCCATACATGATTTATATTCAATTTGCAGGCTATCTGATAAGCAAGATACGCCTTCTGACAGGCGGAGAGATTGAGAGGCTGGAAATTCTCATCTAAAATCTCCTTCTTATACAATTTCAAAAAGATTCGTGTAGCCTTCTCTCCAATCAATTCTTTAGGTATCTGAGGTGCAAAAGGAAGGCCTAAAGGAACTTTTTGAGAATAATCAGGTTCATCACCTTTTTCATCCTCATCTACCACTTCAAAATCAGCATCATTGATTTCATCCTCCGATGAAGGTCGAGAGGACTTCTTCCCAGAAGGACAACCAAAGTTATTGTCACCAATATGGAATCCGCCACCAATGTTCAATTCTTTGATATCAATTGCAATCTTGATTGTCATAGCTTATTAGGTTTAAAAGGTTATGGGCACTTGTAATCATCTCCAACGCAGAATTGTCGTTGATAGAGACTACGATAACTACACTTAGGCTGATTGCCCCCGTCTTGGCAAGAGCAATCAAGGTTCTGAGAAAGAACCTTGTCACCAACTTTTTCATATAAAAAATTTCATGAAAAAATGACCATTACTTACCTCACAAGTTAGTGGAGTTGGCCCCTGCGATTTTCACAAGGTGACGTTGCTATCGGGGACATAGAACGGCATAAAGCTCAGACATGCCCCCAAAGACATAATGAATGTTCCATTATTTTAAAGATTTGTGTATGTTTATTAAACTCTTACCGCTCATAGCTGGTATGAGACGACATATTATATTTATTTGATTCCTTGCGTTACGAACTTACGCAAATCAATCTTCTTCCTAATCAAGTCTCCTACATCATCAGCCGATTCACCATATATTTTATGGTATCTTTCTTTCATCTCAAAGAGCTTTTTCAGCCATAGCTCACGTTCCTTAACATGCTTCTGGTAGTTCTCCACCGCCACAGTTTCCTGATGAAGATAATAACCTATAATATAGCAGAATTTGTTAAGTGTATTATGTGATACAGAGGGATTCATATTTCTCAGTTTTCTGACAGTAGGATTTGCAATATCAAACTCATTTTTCATCAATTTAAGAGGAGAGATATCATCAATGATCATCTGGTCAAGAAGTGGTCCCACCCTCTCGATCTGCTTCTTTCTCATATACCTGTCGGCGTATGATTTATCATATCTATTACTTAACTACTCAGCGCCCATATGGGTGCTGAGTAGTTACAGGAAGCGCAATCCTTGCGGTATAAATTTGATAGCAATATCGAATATATTAGAATTTATACCAAAACGTTTTCATATTATCACGTTCATTCATATCTTCTCGCTATCGAAAATGCTATTTTTTGACTTTTCTGTATAATGACTTTTTAAAGTGGACTCAGTAAATTTTAGATGACTCCAGCAAGCCCTGGACCCAATCCTTATTTCATTGCAATCTTGATAGAATCCTTACCCACTTTGGCGATAACTAAATTTTCTGAAACGGCATAAGAGGCAGCACCGTTCGCTGCAACCGTAGAACCGAGATACTTGCCATCAGCAGCAAAGAACTTCACTACCTCGCCATTATCAAGGCCGGAAATGCTGACGATGCCATCATGAGCCGAAGCCACGATGCCACGTATTTTAGCCAGGTTGATATTGGTTCCATTATCCAGATTAGCTTTTATCCAATACAGCGTAGCTTCCGCCTTATCAGATGCAGTATAGCCATCAGCAGTAGCATAAACTGATATGTTATAGGCTGCAGAAAGAGTAACCTTACCTTCCTTGCTATAAGCATCAGAAGCCATATCAGCATCCGTTATCGTATAATGATACTCAGCTCCAGCTGTTTCGCTAGCGAACTTCAACTCTCCAGATTCGTAAGAAACGGATGGAGTGGCACATTGAGTAACCGGTTTTGTATCATCACCTGATCCATCAGGATTCCAGGCATAGATATAACTAAATCCCACCAAAACATCCTTATAGTCCTGAAGGTATTCTGTTGGGACTTTAATAATAGTTGTAGTTGGTATACCTGATAGAGATGTATACTCTGGCACTTTACCTTTAAAATAAACAGTTTCAAAACCACTGCAACCATAGAAGCAATTTTTACCCAATGAAGTAACAGAAGAAGGGAGGGTGATGGAGGTTAAACCACTGCAATCATAGAAGCAATAATCACCCAATGAAGTAACAGAAGAAGGGATGGTGATGGAGGTTAAACCAATGCAATCAGAGAAGCAATAATCACACAAGGAAGTAACAGAAGAAGGGAGGGTGATAGAGGTTAAACCACTGCAACCAGAGAAGCAAGATCGACCCAAGGAAGTAACAGAAGAAGGGATGGTGATGGAGGTTAAACCACTGCAATCATAGAAGCAATAATCACCCAATGAAGTAACAGAAGAAGGGATGGTGATGGAGGTTAAACCACTGCAATTATAGAAGCAATAATCACCCAAGGAAGTAACAGAAGAAGGGAGGGTGATAGAGGTTAAACCACTGCAACCAGAGAAGCAAGATCGACCCAAGGAAGTAACAGAAGAAGGGATGGTGATAGAGGTTAAACCACTGCAATGCCAGAAGCAAGATCGACCCAAGGAAGTAACAGAAGAAGGGATGGTGATGGAGGTTAAACCACCGCAATCATAGAAGCATCTATCCTCAAATGCAGTAACAACATACACTACCCCATCATTACCCTTCACCTTTTCCGGAACGACGATATCACCAGAATAATAACCATTCTTTTTAGGCAAGAGCGTAGCTGTCTTCGTTTCTGAATCTAAATTATAACGAAGCCCATCTACGACTTCAGCCATTGCACTACTTGCAGTCATGATCAACATAACTACCAACATAACAAAGCCCTTAAAAGAGCTGCGGGTCCCGAAATTACTCTCCAAGAACCCTTTTCTTAATGTAAAATTTCTCATAATCTTATGCTTTATATTACACTTCCTATATGAAGAGGCAAAGCCTCAACAAATAATCATTTTAGAAATCCGGTGATACACTTCCTTAAATCCTTGCTCATCAGATTCATAAACATTCCTGCTGACGAAAGCGGTTATCTCATCATTCATGCGATAGGTGATATTAAGCGCATGGCGAAGGGAAGGAAATCTGCTGCAGATATACTCGAAGATGCTCACAGAGTGTAGTTATCTCATTAAACTCTTTCTGAGATTGCTATAAATCTTTTTGGTTTACTTTTACCAAATCTCCATCGATAATTGTTTTTGTTTATTTTGAGAGCAAAGATACATTTTTTATTTGGAACAAACAAGAGATTTCTTTAAAAGTTTAAGAAAAAGTTTTTTAGTAGCATATTGGCAAACAAATGAAATCGCAAGATTAGTGCATCAGAACTTAAATTCAAAGTCGCACTTCTCTATGTTGCGCAGCTTTTGAGGGTTTAAAGCTTTTGCCCTTACAGAGCGTGTGGGGGAATATTGTGTGTAGCTTTTATTTTTACATTATAGAACAATCAATGGAATAAAAAGGAAGAGGATTCATACTCTTGAAAATACATAAATACACTATCTCTATCTGGAAGTATCTGTTAGAAAGAGTTACTCGTCTGGAAACTGTTGAAAGAGCAATTTTTGACTCAGTGACTCAGTGACTCAGTGACTCAGTTTATTTCAGACCCCCTATCTACCAATCTTGATTATAAATTGTAAGTATATAAATTATATTATATATATATATATAATATCTATTCTATAGAGAGAAAAGTATACGGCTTGAAATAAACTGAGTCACTGAGTCTCTGAGTCACTGAGTCATTTTTGCAGTTGATTGATTTTTCGGATAATAAGCTTGTTTGAAGACATTTAAGTCACAACTCTATTTTTTCTGCTCCGCAACTCTATGTTTTTCTTCTCTCAAAACTATGACTTGTAATTATTAACCAACTTACAATTTGAAAGCTGCTGAAATCGGCCCTTATCACAACCCGAAATTTGGTGGAATCAAAAAAAAGCCGTATCTTTGCATCGTGATTAGGAGAAAGGCTGCCACCTCTCCTTCACACCATCAATCGGAAGATATAGGCGCCAATCGGAAGAAAGATGGAAGCAATTAATAATTTACAATTTATAATTAACAATTAATCATTAACAAATTAAACACTAAAAAATTATGGGACAAGGAACTTGTAAGTATCGCAAAGTAACGCGTACTCCACAGAGTGGAGAGAACGCAGGTAAGAAACTCTGGTATGCTACCGCAGTGAGCGACCGTGAGATGAGTTTTGAGGACTTCGTGACTCATATCTCTGAGCACAACTCGCCATACAGTCGTGGTACTATCCACGGTGTGCTGATGGACACTTTGGACTGTCTGAAGCACCTGATCCTCGACGGCAAGAGCGTGCGTATCTCCGACCTCGGTCTGTTCTCCATCGGCATGACTTCGCGTGGCGAGGTGAGCAAGGACAAGGTGTCTGCTGCAAGCGTGCAGGGCGTTCACCTGATTGTGAGAAATACGAAGTCGTGGAGCAATGCTGAGCTGAAGAAGCTCACCAAGATTGTTGCCTACGACGAGTATAACACCAGCGAGGACACCGGAGGAACCGGCAAGCCAGGCGGCGACTCTAACACCGGTGATACCACCCAGGGCGGTGGCGGAACTCAGGAAGGTGGTGGCGGAACTCAGGAAGGTGGCGGCGGCACCCAGGGAGGAGGTAGTGACGTAGGCTTCTAAAAGCAGAGCCCCTTCGGGGGCTGTGTTTAAGCAGCAAAAGAATTAATCACTAATCACTAACAATTAATCACTAAAAAAAGATGAAGAAGGACACTTGGAAAACTATCATTCAGATTGCGATATCAATCTTGACTGCGATTGCCACCACCTTGGGTGTAACGAGCTGTATGCCGTAGGGCATAACTATCTATAAGAAACAGGAGGGGGATGAACCATCATTCCTTCCTGTTTTTTAGGCAAAGTGAGTAATTAAGAAAATAGTATAATATTCTATAAATTCTACATGAAAAGTTTGCAGGTAACGGAATAAAAGTGTATTTTTGCGAAAGAAAGTATTCACTTAAAAAAGCGGTATAGTATGAAAAAGAAATTAGTTTTGACTGCAGCCGTTATCGCTGCATTGTCTGTTGTCTCTTGCAACGGCAAGAAGACAAATAATAAGGAGGCTGACCAGGATAGCCTCAGCTATGCAGAAAAAGATTCGCTCAATTCGAACGATGTGGTTCTCGATTCTATCGCAGGCACTTACGAAGGTACTCTCCCTGCTGCCGACTGCCCGGGAATCAAGACTGTATTGACGCTTAATGCCGACAGTACATACCAGTACTCAGCTGACTATCTGGAGCGCAAGGACGGTCACGACGAAGCAAGCGGCATCTTCAAGGTTCTGGCAAACAACGTGGTAGAAATCATCCGCCCATCCAGCGGCGAGACAACCTACTTCAAGGTGAAGGATGCCAACAGTCTTATCATGACCGACTCACTCGGTACCGAACCTGAAGGCGCCATGGCTAAGCACTATATGCTGACCAAGAAGAAGTAAGCTGTTCACATCTAAAAAAAAGCACCCATCTCATATCAAGAAAGCATCTTTTCTGCTTCCGGAATACGAGATGGGTGCTTTGCGTTGTGGCAGTTGGCGCTTTTTCATTGTGGCAGTTGGCGCATTTTTGTTGTGGCAGTTGACCCAAATCCGTTGTGGGAGTTGGCGGAATTATTTCTTCTGATACACCCTTACATAATCGATGAAATACTTCATCGGAAGAGCGGAATCATCGATTTCGCCACCATTATCACCGCCCAGAGCAAGATTGAGCAGGAGATACTGCGGCTTCTTGAAAGGCTGATCGCCATTGCCCAGCTTGCCATTCACCGCCTCTGCCTGACTAATCTCGTTGAGAAGTTCATCGTCCAGATAAAGACGGATGCTCTGCTCATCCCAATCCATGCGCCAAACGTGGAACTTATCAGCCCATTGCGAATCACGATTGGTGAAATGGGTGAAAGGGATAGCCTTGCTGTTCCATTTCGCCGTCCAAGGCTTGTCGGTACCCCAGCAGGCATTGGCAAGGATATGAGGCACACCCTGCCTGCGATAATACTCCATCATATCGATTTCTCCATTCGACGGCCAGTCCATGCCGCGTCCCAGAAGCCAGATGGCAGGCCAGGCACCACCCGCTGTAGGAATCTTTGCCCTAACTTCTACCCTACCATAGAGAAACTCCTTCTTCTCTGCCGTATTCACCGAGGCAGAGGTATAATGAATCTTCTCGATGTTCTCAGGCCATCGGCTGCTGTTCTTCCTGAAACCGGGATTTCTGCGAGACTTCTTCTCCTTGCGTGCCTCGATTACGAGATTGCCATCCTTGCAATAGGCATTGGCTTTCTGATACCATTGCGCCTCGTGGTTGCGCTTGAATCCCTCCTCGTAGTTCCACACCTTGGAATCGAGAAGTCCATCGGTATTGAACTCATCGCTCCATACCAGTTTCCAGTCATTCTGAGCCATCAGGGCAGATGGAGACAAAGCCATCGCCAACACTCCGAACGCCATTCCCATTTTCTGCTTTACATTCATATTGATTGATTGTTTTGTTATTAATTTCCAATGATTGTCTGTTTCACGTATAATCATAGATTCAACAATACTGATGATTACTGAATCAATGATGCTTATGATTACCTAAGATGAGGCAAAAATACAAAATTACGATAAGAAAGAAGAGTACTTTTCGAGAAATCAGGAGTACTTTTCGAGAAATCAGGAGTATTTTTCGAGAAATCAAAAGTTATATTCTACATTCCAATATATTACAAACCCGTTACATTCTCATCTTTCACGTTAAATACAATTAAGTTTTGCACCGGAACCTTCGCTATTCCAGATATTTTTCCTAATTTTGCGTCCACGTTTCTAACGGATGAAATGAATATGAAGATTCAACTATAAAATTAGGTATTATATAAAATAGACAAGGAAAAAAGAAAAATGGAACATGTTTTTACTGAATCGATGTTTTTGGTGGGCTTCGTGATATTCATCGCCGCCATACTCGTATTAGACATGCTGGTCATCGACCGAAAGGCGCATGTGGTTTCCATCAAGGAAGCCGGCTCCTGGACGGCTGTATGGATTATTCTCGCACTTGCCTTTGCCGTGTTCATCTACTTTCATGGCGACATGGTGCACGGCATAGAGAACTTCGACGACCTGAAGCTGATAGCCTCGCGCTATGCTTCTCATCTCAAACTGGATCCGAACGATTATGAAGGGAGTCTGCAGCAATATCGCCACTACATGACCATCTCTTACATCTCGGGTTATCTGATAGAGAAGACGCTCTCGGTGGATAATCTCTTCGTGATGATGATGATCTTCACGTCGTTCGGAGTGGACAAGAAAGATTACCAGCACGTATTGAACTGGGGTATTCTGGGAGCCATCGTGCTTCGCTTCGTCTTCATCTTTGCGGGTGCTGCCCTCATCAGCCGATTCGCCTGGATATTGCTCGTATTCGGAGGATTCCTGGTTTACAGCGGCGCCAAGATGTTCCTCAACAGGAACAAGAAGGAAGAGATCAACGCCCTCGACCATCCGGTGGTGAAGTTCATGCAGCGACGCCTGCATCTGGGTCCGCTGGTAATGACGGTGGTGTTCATCGAGTTCTGCGATCTGATTTTCGCCTTCGACAGTATCCCTGCCGTGTTCTCGGTTTCGCTCGACCCGTTCGTGGTGTTCTTCTCCAACATCTTCGCCATCCTGGGCTTGCGTGCCCTCTTCTTCCTGCTGGCAGCGATAGCCGATAAGTTCCGTTACTTGAAGGTGGGCGTGAGCGTGCTGCTGGTGTTCATCGGTGTAAAGATGCTCATCCACGATTTCTTCGAGATTGATGCAGTAAGTTCGCTGGTATTCATCATCCTCGTCTTGCTCGTCAGCATCGGAGCTTCGGTGGTGATTCCACAGAAAAAGGAAGCTTTGGAAAATGCGAAATAAGACTCAGAAACATAAAGTTATCTTTTAGAAAATAAAAAAGTTCTGTCTGCAAATACAATGATGCAAACAGAACTTTTTGTTTATTAAATTAATCTTCCTAATACCTCCTCAACGGTCTATACTTTATGGTATAAATATGGTTGAAATAATCCTTCCATTCATTCGGCTCCTTGTCATCATCCCGAACTATCCGGATGCCATAAAACCTGGTGCCGGTTTCCTTATACTCCTTGAACCTCGCCAACATCTGCTGTGGCGGATTCGGAATCAGGAAATCCGTAATCCAAAGCACATCGGCATTCACATAATGCAGACCATCGTTATCCAGCAAATCAAACATCTGGTTCATCATCTTCTTAGCCGAAGTTCCTCCACCAATAAAAGGCAGATGGGTTGTTGTAGGCTGGCGCCTGATACCACGCCCCGTATGAGCCTGACCATCAGAAGACAAACCAGCAGAATTTTCGGGAGATTCTGAAGTTCCGGGAATTCCGGAAGATTCATGAACTTCCACAACCGTGATTCCAATCCTCTTCAACCGCTCCGCCTTCCGCTTCGCCATCAGATCGATGGCACGGGTGCTCACGGAGAAATCTATCAGAAAGCAATCCCGCTCCAAATCCTCTGCCGTTTCTTCCAACAGGGATATCAGCGTAGAAGAAATCCTTTCAGGCGTTCCATACATACTCGCCGAAGTATCCAGACAGACTATCATCGGACCCTTTCGGGAAGCATGGGTAAAGCCGAGTTTGCGGGAAGGCTTCGACATTTCGCTCTTATAACGGAAAGTCTGGAGCCTGCGGGTTCGATACTTATAGATAAAAAGCCCCTCCATATCCTCATCGCTGTATTGCGCCAACTCCAGCGGAAGAAGCGAGTTGAGATCATCGCCCACGGTAATGCCCTCGATGTCACTTCCTGCGGAATGCTCCATCTTCATCTCTACCCCCGAAGCGATGGTGAGCCTATCTTTGCCGTTGGCATCTGCCACACGACCCATCTTCGCCACAATCTCCTTGATTTCCGGATATTGATCCTGAATCTTCACCTGGTTCAGGCGGCGTTCAAACTCCGTTTCCGTCCATCCGTTCGTCATCAGTTCCCAGGCCTGTACGGCTCGCTGCTCCGAAACGCCCTTCGTCTTCATGTTGCGGGTTATCTGGTCCATCATGCGAACCAATCCCGTTTCGAAATTATTCTGACGGAGAGAAATAAAATCCTTCAGTTTGTTCAATACCTGATGGTCGATGCACACCTTCCAGTCTCTAACCAGTCGCTCCCAGTTTTCGGGTTTCGAAGCTCCATCGCCAGCCATCAGTTTCAGGAAGAAAGACTTATCGAATCCATCCTCCTGGTGTTCCTGCTCCAACTGGTCAATGAGCGGAAGCCACACCTGCTCATCCATTCTCTTAAAGGGAGTCCAGTCGAGCACATCATCAGCCCGATGACTTTCGGTCCAGGCACGCTGGCGCTGGAATCGCATGTGATGAACGCATTCCACGATAAACTTTCCCACGCAATCATAGAACACCTTGCTCTTGATTTTGCTGTTCACCACCTGGCGCACGAATTTCTGCACCTCTTCACCAGTTTCCGGAATCGTCACTTTCAGGGTAAAGAGATGAATCAGATAATCCTTCAGCGGGTCTTCCTTCAAATTCCAAGGCATGGCTGTGCCTGTCGGATCAGGAATCTTCACCTGCCCCGACTTGCAGAAGTCGTCCAGCATCTTCAAGTAATACTGTGCTTCCGCCAAATCCTTGTTATTCTGGTATTTCATCTTATTCGATATTTTTTACCAAATTGGTAAAAAGCTTCTTATATATTATAGGAAGACTAAGCCTTCTCTTTCTCCATCAGATATTCTGCGAAGATTCTTGCAGCACTCTCCACTTTGGCTGCGCAAGGACGAGACTTGTAGTATTCTGCCGTTCTTGCCGAAGCCACATAGCTGGATTGCGCCTTCTCATGGCCCTTCAAGCCCAGAATCTCGGCACAGATGATGCTGCCGTTCTGCTCCTTCGATTTGGCTAGCAAATCCTGCACCACCTTATAGCAAGCCGATTTACCCTCGCGGTCATCCCCCTCGGTCTGTCCACAATCCAAGCCAACGAGCACCACGATGCCCGAAACGGCTCCACACATCATTCTCATTCTGCCAACTCCACCACCGAAGCCGGCACCAATGCGCTTCGCCATCTCATCATCAAGACCATATAAATCGGCAAAGGCAGCCACCACCGACTGGCAGCAGCCATAGCCCTGCATAAAGTTCTCCACCGCCAGGTGAACACGCGCCTCCAATTCTGGAGTCAATATTTTCTGTTCGTTCATAATGTTTTGAATCTTCTGTATATAATTAATGTATAAATAATAGAAGGCGAATAAAACTCATAGAGTTTCATCATATTATACCTCATAGAACTTCATCATATTATGCCTCGTAAAGTTTCATCGTATCCTGTCTGGTAAACGCCAACTCCTTATAGAAATCACGAAGATAGACCGAAATTTCTGTCTTATCATCCGAAGACACGAAGAGATTCTCGCCCAACTGCCTTTCCAGCGAAGTCAAGCCATCCGAAAGGGTTTCGATTTCCCCCTCGTAATCTCTGCCATCACCAGGATTTCTGCGAACACGATGATACTTAATATCTTCGGCAAGCGCATTCTTCATCTCCACGAGTTTTTCTGCGAAAGGAGAAAAGAGTGCACGAATCACGATGCATCTGATAGCATCCCGCTCTTCCGGTTCCTGCCACAGACAATGGTAGATAGGAAGCAGGTCGCAGATATCCACCTCTTCCCTATCCTGCATGAAGGCAGAAGTGCGAAGCAGACGGACGATATTCTTCCATCGGCGGTCGCTCACATAGATATTTCGGCGTTCGGCAGCCTCATCCACATTCACGGCTCTCAGAGATTTACGGATGGCGGAAATTGCATCAAGCACCACCTCCTTTACGCCAATCTTACAGATTTTCTCCGCCCATTCAGCATACTCCTCAGGGGATATTCTTATATCGCACACGGATTTCACAGATCTCACAGATTTTTTCTTTGTATTCTCAGAAATAAACAAATCTCTTTCTGATGTTTCTACTCCCATTGGCGTTTGCTTTACAGAAGACTTCTTGTACATAACATTAGCCTCATCCGTGGAATCAGTGAGATCCGTGTGAGACTCATTAGAATCCAGCAGCATCGCCCGGAAATTCTTCTCCAGCTTAATCGGTCTACTCTCTATTCTGATGACGAATCGGTCCCAAAGCGCCTCCAGTCCTTCTCCCTTTGCAGGAAGTTCATTACTAGCAGCCACAAGAAGTTTCAAAGGAAGATGCATCTCGCGATTACCATTTCTGAAGATTTTCTCATTAATCACCGTGAGGAGCGTGTTCTGGATAGCAGGTCCCGCCTTCCAAATTTCATCCAGGAAAACCACATCTGCAGTAGGCAGATATCCCTCCACCGCACGCTCGTAAGTATCCGATGTCTTCAGTTTCTGAATACTCACCGGACCGAAGATTTCATCTGGCGTAGAGAATCGCGACATCAGATACTCGAAACTCCGGGCATCCTTGAATGCCGTTTTCAACTGTCGTGCCACCATACTCTTTGCCACTCCCGGAGGTCCCAGCAGGATGATACTCTCACCTGCCAGAGCGGCAAGGAGCGACAAGGATATCTCCGTCTCCTTCTCATAAATCCCCCGGTTCATCTCACCGAGTAATTGTTTGAATCTTTCCAGCATATCTTTACTATCTGATCAGAATCGTATAAAGACGAAAAGAAGTTAAGAGATAAAATTCATTATCCCTTAACTTCCTTATATTCTTTTATATAAATAAGGTATGGCTTACTTTACGTTGCCAACCTTAATCAAATACTCAGCAATCTGAACTGCGTTCAGGGCAGCACCCTTACGAATCTGGTCGCCGGTCAACCACAATGTGTTACCATTGTCATCAGCCAGATCCTTGCGGATACGACCTACATATACATCGTCCTTACCGGCGCTCTCCAATGGCATTGGATAAACGTAGTTCTGTGCGTCATCCTTAACGGTTACGCCTGGAGCAGCCTCCAAAGCCTTGCGGATGTCCTCTACTGCCAATGGCTTCTCTGTCTCGAACCAAACACTCTCTGAGTGAGAACGAAGTGAAGAAACGCGAACGCAGGTAGCACTGGTGCGAACATCAGAGTGCATGATCTTGCGGGTCTCGTTATACATCTTCATCTCCTCCTTGGTGTAATCGTTAGGAGTCATCTTGTCAATCTGTGGGATGACATTATATGCCAACTGATGAGGGAACTTATTGATATGCTCAGTCTTACCAGTCTCGATGATATCCTTATACTGCTGCTCAAGTTCAGCCATGGCAGCAGCACCAGCACCCGAAGCACTCTGATAAGAAGAGATATGGATTTTCTTGATATGGCTTAAGTCATCGATAGGCTTCAACACTACTACCATCATGATGGTGGTACAGTTAGGGTTGGCGATGATGTTGCGAGGGCGGTTCAAGGCATCCTCAGCATTTACCTCAGGCACAACCAGAGGCACGTCGTCGCACATACGGAATGCGCTAGAGTTATCAATCATCACGGCACCATACTTGGTGATAGTCTCGGCAAACTCCTCAGAAGTGCCGCCACCAGCAGATGTGAAAGCAATATCGACATCTTTAAAGTCATCGTTATGCTGCAAAAGTTTGACCTCATAGTCCTTTCCCTTGAAGTTGTATTTTCGTCCGGCAGAACGCTCAGAACCAAACAACACCAAATCATCCATAGGGAAATTTCTCTCGGCAAGGATACGCAAAAATTCCTGTCCTACTGCGCCACTTGCACCAACAATTGCTACTTTCATAATCGAATCTTTTAATTTATAAAGTTGTTATAAGTGAATCTATATATGAGAAAGATGCTCCTTTCCAGCCGGATGTTTCTCCATCTTTAATTGCCAAAACAGCTTATCTTCTCAAATCCGCTGCAAAGTTAAGACTTTTTTTACAATAACAAGCATAAATTCCTAAAAATTATTGCTTTTTGATGCATTTTTATCATTTTTGCTTACTTTTCTGCATAAAGCTACCCTAAAACTGAAATTAGATAGCAACAGTTGTCATTCAGCAATGAACTGTAAGTAAAAGGGTAAAAGAGTAAAAAGGTAAAAGGAAAAACAGCTAAAAGAATCTGCGTCATCTGCGAATTGAAAATCGGCGGCCGAAGGGAAAGCCAAATCTGCGTGAGAAAAAAACAATCAACATAAAATAGCAATCAGCGTGAGAAAACAAAATCCGCATGAAAACAAAAAAGCCCCGACTACTTTCGTAATCGAGGCTCTTGATAAAAGAAGGCGGCTACCTACTCTCCCGCATTGCATTGCAGTACCATCGGCGCAAGTGAGCTTAACTTCTCTGTTCGGAATGGGAAGAGGTGGGACCTCA
>NZ_JBQKHJ010000020.1:0-69029 GCF_052118345.1 Prevotella sp. LCP21S3_D2
CGTCTTGCCTCATTGCTGAAGCAATCGGTGTTTGTTGTCTGTACTTAGGACGAATATCCTTTTCGTTTATTGAAGCTTAGTAAACCTGACTTGTCAATTGCTTGACGGTTCATTTCTTTTACCCAGTCAACTTTCTTATTTCTAAGAAGTTAACCGCTTCTTGTACTACTTGTCTGTTTATGTAAAATCTTTCAAAGAACTCTTTCTTTAATTGCTAAGAGAAACCGTATTTCTCAAAAGCGAGTGCAAAAGTACTAACTATTTCCGAAACTACCAAATTTTTCAAGAAGAAAATTTCATTTTTATTTTAAATTTAACAGAATTAAACACTTCACGGCGTTTTATGTCATACTGCTCCTTATAATATACATACGTGCACTCGCAGATATGTGCGGGCACACACATACATGCGCAATCCATAATACTGTATTGAAAAATAAAGGGAGAAGAAAAGAAGAAAGAAAAGAGGAAAGGAAGAAAAGAGAGAATAAAGGAGAAAAAGGATAAAGAAAACAAGAAACTATGAAAAACATTTTGCCATATAAAAAAAATGTAGTACCTTTGCAGACGTTTTAACGGATAACAAGAAATAATTACATAATTTTTAAAACTTTCAAATGAAGGCATTAGCAATTAAGTCGAGTTTGTTTTCCTGTTTGAAGACATACAACAAGAAAACATTCATGTCTGACCTCATGGCAGGTATCATCGTTGGTATTGTAGCCCTGCCTCTGGCCATCGCATTCGGTATCGCTTCTGGCGTGACCCCTGAAAAGGGTATCATCACCGCTATTGTAGCAGGTCTTATCATCTCCATCTTCGGTGGAAGCAAGGTGCAGATAGGTGGTCCTACGGGAGCATTCATCGTTATCATCTATGGCATTATCCAGAAATATGGCATGGAAGGTTTGACGATAGCGACACTGATGGCTGGTCTGTTCCTGGTTCTCTTTGGACTTCTCCGTCTTGGAACCATCATCAAGTATATCCCTTACCCTATCGTAGTGGGATTCACCAGTGGTATCGCCGTAACCATTTTCACGACCCAGATCAAGGACCTCTTTGGATTGACACTAGCTTCCAATCCTTCCGACTTCCTGGAGAAATGGGGTGTCTACTTCCAGAGTTTTGATACCATCGATCCATGGTGTGCCCTCATCGGTGTAGTGAGCGTAGTGGTTATCGCCATCACACCAAAGTTCAGCAAGAAGATTCCGGGTTCTCTCATTGCCATCATCCTGATGACAGTTGTAGCACTATTGCTCAAGCAGTTTGCTGGTGTAGAGAGCATAGAAACCATCGGTGACCGCTTCTCTATCAGCAATGAGTTGCCTGCAGCCCAGGTTCCAGAGATGAACTGGGAGACTATCAAGAGTCTCGTATCTCCAGCCATCACCATCGCCATTCTGGGTGCTATCGAGAGTTTGCTTTCTGCAACCGTAGCCGATGGTGTCATCAGCGATCATCATGACAGTAATACCGAGTTGGTAGCCCAGGGTTTGGCAAACCTCGCTTCCCCACTCTTTGGCGGAATCCCAGCCACAGGTGCCATCGCCCGTACCATGACCAATATTAATAATGGTGGTAAGACTCCAGTTGCCGGCATCATTCATGCTGTGGTATTGTTGCTGATATTCCTCTTCCTGATGCCTCTTGCCAAATACATCCCGATGGCATGTCTTGCCGGTGTATTGGTTGTTGTATCCTACGGAATGAGCGGATGGAGAAGTTTCCTGGCGCTGATGAAGAATCCGAAGAGCGATGTTACAGTGCTCCTGATCACCTTCTTCCTCACCATCATCTTCGACCTGACCGTGGCTATCGAGGTAGGTTTGATTATCGCCTGCCTGCTCTTCATGAAGCGAATGAGCGAAACCACCGACGTGACAGCCATCACAGATGATGAGATTGACTTGAACAAGGAGTTCGACTTCCTCTCTACCAACCTTGAGCACTATACGATTCCTAAGGGTGTAGAGGTATACGAGATCAATGGTCCGTTCTTCTTCGGAGCCGGTAACAAGTTTGAGGAAGTGATGGCAGCTTTCGGAGATCGTCCAAAGGTACGTGTCATCCGTATGCGCAAGGTTCCATTTGTTGATTCTACTGGTATCCACAACCTCACCAACCTCTGCAAGATGAGCCAGAAGGAGGACATTCAGGTTGTACTCTCTGGTGTATGTGAGAAAGTGAATGCCCAGTTGGAGAAGGCAGGTTTCTACAATATTCTTGGCAAGGATAATATCACAGATCACATCAGCAAGGCTCTGAAACGTGCTGAAGAGATTATTGAGAAGGAAACTGTTAATAGTTAATAGTTTACAGTTAACATTTTACTGATTGTAGACCATCAAATAAAAAAGATGCATTGCTGGATATACCAGTAATGCATCTTTTTTTATTGTCATCAAGTAACTGTTAACTATCAACTATTACAAAACTGTTAACTATCAACTATTACAGAACCTTTCCCAGGAACTCCTGCAATCTTGGCGATTTTGGATGGTTGAATATTTGCTCAGGAGTTCCATCTTCCGTGATATAGCCGTCACAGAAGAAGAGAACACGGTTTGCCACTTCTCTTGCAAACCCCATCTCATGCGTCACCACCACCATGGTCATTCCCTCGGCAGCAACATCTTTCATCAACAGCAACACCTCTCCCACCATCTCTGGGTCCAGTGCCGAAGTCGGCTCATCAAAGAGGAGCACCTCGGGATTCATCGCCAGGGCACGGGCGATTGCCACACGCTGCTTCTGTCCACCCGAAAGACTGTCGGGATAGCTGTCTGCCTTGTCCAGCAGTCCGATACGGGTCAGGAGTTCCGTTGCCTTCTCATCGGCTTCTTCCCTTGTCATCTTGCCCAATTCTACCGGAGCCAGCATGATATTGCGGCGAATAGTCATATTAGGGAAGAGATTGAACTGCTGGAACACCATGCCCACTCTCTGGCGCATCTTGTTGATGTCTACATCCCAGGAAGTGATATCCATACCGTCGATATAGATTTTACCTTTGGTAGGTTCCTCCAGCAGATTGATGGAGCGCAGGAAAGTACTCTTTCCGCAACCCGATGGACCGATAATGGCTACAACCTCGCCTTTCTTCACCGAGGTTGTGATGCCTTTCAGTACCTCGTTGTCGCCGAAGCGTTTACGAAGTCCTTCTATCTTGATTATTTCGTTCATTTTATTCATTGTTTTATCTTTCACTCTTTCTCAGTCGCTTCTCCAGCTTTCTCACGCCTGCATTCAGTCCGAGAACGAGGATGAGATAGAGGCAGGCTACTACGCCCAATGGCATCATTGCCTCGTAGGTGATGCTTCGGATGATGTCAGAACCCTTGGTCAAGTCTCCCAGTCCGATATAACCGCTGATAGAGGTTTCCTTGAGCAGAGTGATGAGCTCGTTACCCATTGCCGGGAGCACATTCTTGAAGGCTTGCGGCAGGATGATGAGGCGCATGGTCTTTCCATACGAGAGACCGAGACTTCTGCCCGCCTCCATCTGGCCTTCATCCACCGACATGATGCCCGAACGGATTACCTCGGCAATATAGGCAGCCGAGTTCAATCCGAAGGCGATGACAGCCACCAGTATCTTATTGACATCTGCCGAGGCAAAGACCACATAATAGATGATGAGCAACTGCACCATCGTTGGCGTGCCACGCATGATGGTGAGATACAGCTGACAGAGCATATTCGGAATCCTCCAGCCGCCTCTACGCTCATGACGTGCTCTTACGATGGCTATCACCGTACCCAATATCACGGAAAGGATGATGGCAAAGAAGGTGATGATGAGCGTATTGCCCAAGCCCTGCAACAGATACTGATAACGGTTGTCATCCATGAAGCAGGATTTAAACTTATCTATCATTCCCGGCTGATTGCCAGCAGCTTTCACGTCTCCGGAATTCACCATGATGACCTGTCTGACATCGGCATAGGAATCTGTAAATCCGATATTCTTCTCTCGTTCAGGAGTCACCGTGATACCGGCAATACCTGCATCTGCCTTACCAGCCTGCACTGAGGTGATGATGGCGTCAAACTCCATATCGAGAATCTCCACATCCACGCCCATCACATCGCCGATGGCATTCGCCACATCCACATCGATGCCCACAATCTTGCCATTCTGGTAATACTCGAAAGGCTCGAAAGTAGCGTTGGTGGCAAATCGCAGACTCTTCTTCAGTCCCAGATGCTCCAGCGCTTCCGGTCCCACTTTCTTCACATCCGAAGTCTTGGGCGTATAAGCCACGGCAATGCCCCTTTCCAGATGGCGGTTTACGATAGAGTCGATAACGCCATTCGCTTTCAGGATACGGATGGCATGATTGATGGACTGCTTCAACTCTGAATGATCCTTAGCCACACAGATTGCGAACGAAGAAGCGTCGAAGGTCTCAGGCAGGATATTGAGCGATGGATTCACCCGCTTAAATGCCTTGGCTGGCGCCTCATCGGTCACCATACAGTCTATCTTTCCCTGCAGGAGAGCCTGGATGGCATCGGCACCCTTGTTGTACCGTTCCACCTTGGTGCCATCTCCTTTCTTTTCCAACTCGGTGGCAAGTCCGTCACTCGTGGTACCGAGCTGCACACCTATCACAGCCCCCTTCAGGTCTGCCTTTGTCTTCAACTGCTTTCGGGTTTCTGAAGATTCTGAACCGCATGCTGCCAGGAACAGACAGAGAAGCATCGCCCAGAAACTCAGTCGAAGACATCTTAAATTTCTATATTTCATTATTTCTGTATCTACTTATAACTGCTTCATATACTCAGCGCACATCTCTGCGCATCTCTCACCGTCTATGCCAGCAGATACGATTCCCCCAGCATATCCTGCGCCTTCACCGCATGGGAAGAGTCCCTGGATGCGTACATGCTGCAGGGTTTCCCTGTCACGGATGATGCGGACAGGCGATGAGGTTCTCGTCTCCATCGCTATCAGGGTAGCCTCGTTGGTCAGGAAGCCATGTGCATTCTTGCCGAAGGTCTTAAAGCCTTCCTGCAGACGCTTGCTCACGAACGAAGGCATCCAGAAATGCAGCGGACTGCTGATGATACCCGGAGCATAGCTGCTCTTTGGCAGGTCGTAGCTCAGACGGTTGTTCACGAAGTCGGCCATACGCTGGGCTGGTGCCGTCTGCTTCATGTTGCCCTGTTGCCAGCACTGCTTTTCTACTATCTGCTGGAAGTACATCATCTGGAGTGAAGAGTGAAGATTGAAGAGTGAAGAATTCTCCTGCGCCTTCATTTCCGTCTGGTCGATGATAGCCTGATGTTCCTTCACGAACTGCGCCACATCCTCGGGATGCGTTTCCACCACCATGCCCGAATTGCTCCAGGCAGTGCCACGGTTACTAGGACTCATACCGTTCACCACGAGCTGTTCCGGTCCGGTAGCAGCCGGAATCACAAAGCCACCCGGACACATACAGAAGCTATAGACACCTCTGCCATCTACCTGAGTAACGAAGCTATATTCGGCAGCAGGCAGATATTTTCCTCTACCACTCTTATTGTGATACTGAATCTGGTCGATGAGCTGGGATGGATGTTCCAGGCGCACGCCCACGGCGATGCCCTTTGCCTCGATATCTATCTTTGCCGAAGCGAGATAGCGGTATACATCGCGGGCACTATGACCTGTTGCCAGGATAACCGGTCCGCGATAAGTTTCCTCAGCACCCGTAGCCAGATTCACGGCTTCTACACCTATCACCCTATCGCCAGCTGCAGCATCAGATGCCGTCAGCTTACCTTCACTCTCAAGGATCAGACGAATCATCTTGGTCTGGAAATGCACTTCGCCGCCACACTTGATGATGGTGTTGCGCATGTTTTCAATGACGCGCGGCAACTTGTCGGTACCGATATGCGGATGGGCATCTGCCAGGATATTGGTATTGGCACCATGCTGGCAAAAAACGTTCAGAATCTTGTCTACACTTCCCCTTTTCTTGCTTCGGGTATAGAGTTTGCCGTCACTATAAGCACCGGCTCCACCTTCACCGAAACAGTAGTTGCTCTCCCCATCCACTTTTTGGGTTTTGGTAATGTTAGAAAGGTCCTTCTTGCGTTCGCGCACATCTTTTCCCCTTTCCAATACGATAGGACGGTAACCCAATTCTATCAGGCGCAGAGAAGCGAAGAGGCCGCCAGGTCCCTCACCCACAACAATAACACGAGGTCTGCTGCTCACATCGGGATATTCCGTATGAATATACTGGTCGTCTTGCGGAAACTCATTGATATAGGCACGCACCTTCAGGTTCACGAAGATGGTACGCTGGCGGGCGTCGATGCTTCGCTTCAACACTCTCACCTGATTCAATGTTCTCACATCCAATCCTTTCTCCTTGGCGAGATAACGCTTGATGCCTTCCTCGCTTGCTGCCTGTTCGGGCAGAATTCTTATCTGATACTCCTGAATCATTTATTTTAAACTTTGAACTTTATGATTAGTTTTATGAAAATGACGAGTGACAAGTGACGGATTTCACATTACATTCACAATTCACTTTTCACTTTCACTTTTTCATGCTTCCATTGTAGCCAGCACTTCGAGCGTATCCAGATGATACATGGTGAACTTGCCATCTTCCAATGTTGCGAATGTTGGAGGATTGCCACCCTTCGGGAAGGTGATGCTGCCCGTATTAACGATGGCTTGTCCCTTCTCGTTATGAGAGAGTTCCCAGAGATGGGAGTGGCCATAGATCATAGCCTCGTAAGGACCCTTTGGCATGTTTTCCTTATTATAAACATGACCATGGGTCAGTAGATAACGCTTTCCGTTATCTACCAGCAGGGCATAAGTCTCCATGATAGGGAAATCAAGGAGCATCTGGTCTACTTCCGCATCGCAGTTGCCACGCACGGCGATAATCTTGTCAGCCAGCGCATTCAGTCTTTCTACGATACCCTTAGGGTCGATTCCTTCCGGAATTCGGTTGCGGGGACCGTAGTTGATGATATCACCCATGATGCACATCATGTCACACTTTTCAGCCTCGAAGAAGTCGAGGACTTTTTCCAAGGCTGGCAAACAGCCGTGGATATCAGAGAATAATAGATATTTCATTACTTGATTCTTTAATAATCACCTTCTATCCAACGTCTACCAGATTTAGTAAACTTTCCCCAAAAAACCAAGCTAACACTGATAATAGCAGCTATAGCAAAAAGTATTGTCAACATTTCCATAATTACTTCTTTTTTAATTCTACTTTTAATAACATATTCGCAAATAGGGCTAAACATGCAGCAGCTATTACTGCGCATCCCATGCAAACAATGTTAGTTACTCCCATTGCCTCACCAGTAAACAACGGAGACAATGCACCAATTCCAATACCGCTGCATACCATCTTTGAAAGACCAAAGAAATACTCAGCCAGCATCTCATTTCGTTTGAAATTGCGTTCAACGAGTTGATTCTTACTATTTACTTCTGTAACCATATTGCTGATGCTTTGAATTACATCGGCAAAAGTACACATTTTCTTCGAAACTGGCAAACTTTTTTCTTATTAATTCTCCGCAAATCCCTATATATATAAGGTATAAGAACAAAAACGAACATTAGATTACTGCTATCCGGGCTTTTTCATCTACAATATGCTACTTTTTTGTTAAAATCCTTGGCAGTTTGATAGATTATTTGTACTTTTGCCCACAAGTTTTGCTACAGCCCCGGTCGTTTCGGGGATGGCATTACATTACCAACGCAAAAATTCAAGAACGTATGAAAGTATTAAAATTCGGCGGAACATCGGTTGGTTCCGTAAAAAGCATCCTCAGCTTAAAACGTATCGTTGAAAATGAGGCTAAGAAACAGAGTGTAGTGGTTGTCGTGAGCGCACTTGGCGGTATCACCGACAAACTCTTGCAAACATCTCAGCTTGCCCTCAAGGGTGATGAACAGTGGAAGGTCGAATTCGACGCCATGGTTGATCGCCACCACAAGATGATTGATACCATCATTACCGAAACAACAGACAGAGAGAATCTTTTCAAATCAGTTGATGCACTCTTCGAGCAGTTGAGAAGCATCTACTTCGGTGTGTATCTCATCCACGACCTCAGCGAGAAGACACAGGATGCCATCGTGAGTTATGGAGAAAGACTCAGTTCCAAGATTGTAGCCACGCTCATCCGTGGTGCCAAATGGTTCGATTCCCGCAATTTCATCAAGACCGAACGCATCAACGGCAAGGGTAAGCATACCCTCGACAGCGAACTGACCAACAAGCTGGTAAAGGAAGCCTTTGCCGAGCTTCCTCGCATATCTCTCGTACCGGGTTTCATTAGCCGCGACAAAAACACGGAGCGCACCACCAACCTGGGTCGTGGTGGTAGCGACTACACAGCAGCCATCATTGCAGCAGCCCTCGATGCTGAGGTGCTCGAAATCTGGACCGATGTGGACGGATTCATGACTGCCGATCCACGTGTCATCAAATCTGCTTATACCATCAACGAACTGAGTTATATTGAGGCGATGGAGCTTTGCAACTTTGGTGCAAAGGTCATCTACCCTCCTACTATCTACCCGGTTTGTGTCAAGAATATTCCTATCAGAGTGAAGAATACCTTCAATCCTGATGCTCCTGGCACCATCATCAAGAACAAGATTGATGCCGACCAGAAGCCTATCAAGGGCATTTCTTCCATCAACGGTACCGCCCTCATCACCGTCACCGGTCTTTCCATGGTGGGTGTCATCGGTGTCAACCGCCGCATCTTCACCGCTCTTGCCAGCGAGGGCATCTCTGTGTTCATGGTTTCCCAGGCTTCTTCTGAGAACTCTACATCTATCGGTGTGCGTGAGCAGGATGTGGAAGAGGCTGTCAGCGTATTGAACAATGAGTTCAAGAACGAGATTACCGATGGCGCCATGTTCCCTATGCACGCTGAGTGCGGACTTGCCACCATCGCCATCGTGGGCGAAAACATGAAGCATGCTGCCGGTATCGCCGGTAAGCTCTTCGGCACGCTCGGACGTAGCGGTATTTCCGTCATCGCCTGCGCACAGGGTGCTTCTGAAACCAACATCTCTTTCGTAGTGAAGAGTGATTATCTGAGAAAGTCGCTCAACGTTCTGCACGACAGCTTCTTCCTCTCAGAATACAAGGTGCTCAACCTCTTTATCTGCGGTGTGGGTACCGTGGGCGGAAAACTCATCGAACAGATCAAGAATCAGTATGCCGACCTCATGGAGCGCAGCAAGCTGAAGCTGAACGTAGTAGGAATCGCCTCTTCCAAGAATGCCATTTTCAATCGCGACGGTCTTGATCTCGAGAATTATTACGAGGAGCTGAAGAAGTCTATTCCTAGCACTCCGGAGGTCTTGCGCGATTCCATCCTGGCAATGAACATCTTCAACAGCGTGTTCGTAGACTGTACAGCCAGCAAGGAAGTTGCAGCTCTCTACCAGAGCCTTCTGGAGCACAACGTGAGCGTCATCGCAGCCAACAAGATTGCGGCTTCAAGCGAATATGAAAACTATGAGAAGCTGAAGAAGACAGCCATCCAGCGTGGCGTGGTATTCCGTTTCGAGACCAACGTAGGTGCAGGTCTTCCTATCATCGGAACCATCAACGACCTTCGCAACTCGGGAGATAAAATCCTCAAGATTGAGGCTGTACTCTCCGGCACACTCAACTTCATCTTCAACGCCATTTCAAGCGTGGTACCATTCTCCGAGACCGTCCGTCTCGCCAAGGAGAAGGGCTACAGCGAGCCAGATCCACGCATCGACCTCAGCGGCATGGACGTAATAAGAAAGCTCGTCATCCTTTCACGCGAGGCTGGTTACAGAGTGGAACAGGAGGATGTGGAGAAGAACCTCTTCGTACCAGACAGCTTCTTCCAGGGCTCGCTCGACGACTTCTGGAAAAAGCTTCCTAAGCTCGATGCCGACTTCGAAGCCAAGCGCAAGACGCTCGACCTGGAGCACAAACGCTGGCGCTTCGTAGCTACTCTGGACGGCGGCAAGACCAGCGTAGGCTTGCAGGCGGTGGGTCCGGAGCATCCTTTCTACAATCTGGAGGGTTCCAACAACATCGTATTGCTCACCACCGAGCGCTACAAGGAGTATCCGATGATGATCCAGGGCTACGGAGCCGGAGCCAGCGTAACTGCTGCCGGAGTCTTCGCCAACATCATGAGTATTGCGAATATATAATGAATAATGTACAATGAATAATTGTTCATTATAAATTATGAATTATAAATCGATTATGAAGCATATTATCATTCTTGGCGACGGAATGGCTGACCACCCAGTGGAAAGACTGGGTGGAAAGACACTCCTGCAATACGCCAGCAAACCATATATGGACATGCTTGCCAAGAAAGGCAAGACAGGACGACTGGTTACTGTTCCTGACGGTTTCCTCCCTGGTTCAGAAGTAGCAAACAGCTCTATCATGGGCTATGACCAGAACGAGGTTTACGAGGGACGCGGACCGCTCGAAGCTGCCAGCATCGGCTATGAACTGGAACCTACCGACCTTGCACTGCGCTGCAACATCATCAATGTGCAGGACGGCAAGATTATCACCCACAACGGTGGTAACCTGGAAACGGAAGATGCGGAAGTGCTCATCAAATATCTCAACGATACCCTCGGCAAGAAATATCCTGATGTCAAGTTTGTTACCGGCATCCAGTATCGCCACCTCCTGGTGGTAAAGCACGGAAACAAGCATATCGACTGTGCCCCACCTCATGATCATCCCAACGAGGAGTGGCACAAGCTGATGGTGAAACCCGTCCTGCCGGAGATTGGAGGCGATGAGGGTCACATCAGCCGTCGTGATACAGCCGACCTGCTGAACCAGCTGATTCTTGAGAGTCAGGAACTCCTGGAGAACCATCCTTTCAATGTGGCTCGCAAGGAGCGTGGCGAACGAATGGCCAATCTTATCTGGCCATGGGGCGGAGGTTACCGTCCTCACATGCTCACACTTTCCCAGATGTATCCACAGATCAAGAAGGGTTCCGTTATTTCTGCCGTCGACCTGATCCGAGGCATCGGTCACTACGCCGGTCTGCGCAACATCATCGTTGAGGGCGCTACGGGTCTTGCCAACACTAACTATGAGGGCAAGGCTGCTGCAGCTATCCAGACACTGAAGGATGGCGACGACTTTGTATATGTTCACGTAGAGGCAAGCGACGAGGCGGGTCATGATGGCGATCTGGAACTGAAGCTGAAGACCATCGAGAACCTCGACCAGCGACTCATCAAGCCTATCTTCGATGAGGTAAGCACCTGGGACGAGCCGGTATGCATCGCTGTTCTCCCTGACCATCCTACTCCGGTAGAAATCCGTACCCACGTCAAGGAGCCTGTACCTTTCATCATCTATTATCCTGGCATTGAGCCGGATAGCGTAGAGCAGTATGATGAGGTAAGCTGCGTTAGTGGCGGCTACGGCATGCTGCAGCTGCAGGAGTTCATGAACGCCTTCATGGCGATCAATTAAAATCAACGGCTTCATGATAGCCCCCAAAGCTAATCATAAAGTTCAATGTTCAAATCTCAAAGTTCAAAGTAAAAAATGAAATATTATTCAACAAATAAGAAAGCACCCATCGCCGATCTTCACAAGGCGGTAGTTAAAGGTTTGGCAGAAGACCGTGGTCTCTATATGCCGGAAATCATCAAGAAGCTGCCACAGGACTTCTTCGACAACATCGAGAAACTGAGTTTCCAGGAGATTGCCTACAAGGTAGCTGATGCCTTCTTCGGCGAGGACGTTGATGCCGAGTCATTGAAGAAGATTGTATATGATACCCTGGCTTTCGACTGCCCTGTAGTTGAGGTAGAGCCTAACATCTACTCTCTCGAGCTGTTCCATGGTCCTACCCTCGCCTTCAAGGATGTGGGTGCACGCTTCATGGCACGTCTCTTGCAGTACTTCGTGCGTCAGGAGGGCAAGGAAGAGGTGAATGTGCTCGTAGCTACATCGGGCGATACCGGTTCGGCTGTTGCCAACGGTTTCCTCGGCGTTGACGGCATCCACGTCTACGTGCTCTATCCTAAGGGCAAGGTCAGCAAGATTCAGGAGAGCCAGTTCACTACCCTGGGTCAGAACATCACAGCCCTCGAGGTGGATGGCGTGTTCGATGACTGCCAGGCACTGGTGAAGTCGGCATTCATGGACGGGGAGCTCAACAAGCACATGAAGCTCACCTCAGCCAACTCTATCAACGTGGCCCGCTTCCTGCCTCAGGCTTTCTATTATTTCAACGCCTATGCCCGCATGAAGGAGAAGGGCCTCGCCGACAAGCTGGTCATCTGCGTGCCTAGCGGCAACTTCGGCAACATCACAGCCGGACTCTTCGGTCATGAGATGGGATTGCCTATCCACCGCTTCATCGCAGCCAACAACGCCAACGATATCTTCTACGAATATCTGCAGACTGGCAAGTACAATCCACAGCCTAGCAAGCAGACCATCGCCAATGCCATGGACGTAGGCGACCCTTCAAACTTTGCCCGCATCTACGACCTCTACAAGGGCGATCACGATGCCATCGCAGCCTACATCGGCGGTGCTACATACAAGGACGAACAGATTGCCGAGACCATGAAGCAGTGCTACAACGAGACCAAGTATGTGCTTGACCCTCACGGAGCTTGCGGTTATCGCGCCCTGAAGGAACAGTTGAAGCCAGGCGAGGTTGGCGTCTTCCTGGAGACTGCTCATCCAGCCAAGTTCAAGGAGAAGGTAGACAGCATCCTGGAGAGCGACATCGAGATTCCAGCCCGTCTTGCAGAATTCATGAAGGGCGAGAAGAAGAGCATCCAGATGACCAAGGACTTCGATGCCTTCAAGAATTTCCTGATGAACGAATAATATACAATTAGGATGAAAATCGTAATTTTAGACGGCTATGCCGCAAACCCGGGAGATTTGGATTATCATCTTCTGGAGCAGCTGGGCGAGGTAGTAGTCTACCCTCGCACATCAAACGCCGAGAAAGTGGAACGTGCCAAGGATGCCGACATCATCCTCCTGAACAAGGTGCAGATGGATGCAGAAACGCTGGCACAGCTCCCCAATCTGAAATACATCGGCATTCAGGCTACGGGCTTCAACGTGGTAGACATCAAGGCTGCCAAGGAGCAGGGCATCATCGTGACCAACATTCCTGCCTACAGCACGGACAGTGTGGCTCAGATGACCTTCGCCCTCATCCTTGCCGTAACCAACCGTGTAGAGCATTATGCTCAGGAGAACCGCAACGAGCGCTGGGCAAACAACAAGGATTTCTGCTATTGGGACACCCCATTGATGGAGCTTGCCGGCAAGACCCTGGGCATCATGGGCTTGGGCAATATCGGCATGAAGGTAGCCTGCATCGCCCGCCAGTTTGGCATGAACATCTGTGCCTTCACCAGCAAGAGTGCCAGCTCATTGCCTGAGTGGATTCAGAAGATGAGCAAGGAGGGATTGCTTGCCACGAGCGACATCCTTTCTCTTCATTGTCCGCTGAATGATGATACCTATCATTTCATCAATGCCGAGAGTCTGGAGAAGATGAAGGATACCGCCATCCTGGTGAATACGGGTCGTGGTCCGCTGGTAGATGAGGAAGCCGTAGCCGCCGCTCTTCACGAAGGCAGTCTTGCTGCCTACTGTGCAGACGTGATGACCGAGGAGCCACCATCAAAGGACAATCCTCTCTGGAACGAGCCTAATGCCTACCTCACCCCTCACATTGCCTGGGCCACCTACGAGGCTCGCGAGCGCCTGAACAAGCAGGTAGCCGCCAACGTCAAGGCATTCCTCGAAGGCAATCCTATTAATGTGGTGAATAAGTAAAGATAATTCGTTTAAGTAGCAGAAAACAGCCAACCTTCAATATACCAATTGAAAGTTGGCTGTCTTCTTATAGTTTTCTTCTGAACTGCCTAATCAGATACCTGGGATTTCGTCTCATATCCCATAAGTCAACAAGAATAATTCTATCGTATTCCGCATCATACTGATAGATGATTTTCCAATTTTTCATGATGATGGCACTACGGTATGGGCGTAAAATGGCTTAGATGGTTTTATATAAGCCATAAACCTTTAGCTTTAAGGTGGTCTATCATATCCTCTTCATCAATGAGTCCATTTTTCTCTATGTCGGCTTCTATGGCTTCTATACGAGCTATGGCTTCTTCTTCGTTGACAGGTCCCCATCCCGCAGGTATTCGATTCCAATCAATATCATCATCGAAGTTATCTTCGGTGAACTTTTCTTCAGGAAGTACAACTGCCGTATTTCCATGATAGGCTGGCGTTGGCTCTTCAGCAAAAGCAGCGCCATGTTCTTCCGGTAAGTGATATTTTTTCTCTTTCATACCTCTATCTGTTTAAAATTGTGACTAAGCAGCTTATCTTCTACAAAGATAATGCAAACGAGCGCAATGAAAGCTTGCTTTCAGATTGCCGAGTGCAGCTTATCTTCTACAAAGATAAAAAGAATAATTCAAATATCCAAGAAACTCTTTAAAAAATTGATTTTGCCGTCCCCCTTTTCTTGCCTTTTCCCTATCTCCTCTTCACCAAAACATAGATGATGACGGGGGCACCGAACAATGGGGTGACGGCATTCAGGGGGATGATGCCACCGCCCGAAGGGAGGGTGCAGAAGAGATTGCAGAGAAGGGCAAGGACTGAACCCAACAGCATCGTGACGGGCAACAGCCGGCGATGATTCTCCGTACCGATGAGGAGACGGGCGATGTGGGGAGTGGCTAGACCGATGAAGGCAATGGGACCGCAGAAGGCGGTAACCACTGCCGTGAGAAAGCCCGTGATGAGGAGCAGAATGATGCGCAGACGCCTGATGTTGAAACCCAGATTCTCGGCATACTGATCACCTAACAGCATGGCATTCAGCGGTTTGACAAGGAGCAGGGAGGCGATGAGGGCGATGAGGGCAAGCGGAATGAACCATAATACCTGCGCAGCCGAAACATTGCCAAAGCTTCCCATGCCCCAGACCATATACGATTTCACGCCCTCTGCCGTGCTGAAGAAATTGAGCAGTGAGATGGCGCTGCTGGCAAGATAGCCCACCATCAGACCGATGATGAGCAGCACCGTATGACTGCGCACGATGGCAGAAAAGAAGGTGATGACAGCCATCACGAGCATCGCTCCCACGAAGGCTGCGATGAGAATGGCGAGAAAACCGCTCACTCCTACTCCAGCTGTGGCACCATTGCCTAGAAAGTCTGCACCCATGAAATCGCCCAGGGCGATGTTGCCGCCAAAGGCAAGCATCACAATGGCAACAGCCAGTCCGGCTCCGCTGCTGATACCGAATACGTCAGGACCCGCCAGGGGGTTGCGGAAGGCTGTCTGCAGGAGCAAGCCGCTAGTGGCTAGGGCTGCGCCCGAAAGGAGGGCGGTAATAGCCGCAGGCAAGCGCGATTCCATTACGATATAGCGGAAGCTGTCAGCTTCATCTCCCTGATTTCCAGCGAGTATAGCCACCACATCCTGCCACGGAATGCTTACGCTACCCCATGCCAGGTTGGCAAAAAACAAGATGATAATGGCTATAGCGCCAAAAACAAAGGTTCTCATAAAACTATTTCTTATAGAATTTCAATTTGCCGAACCGGCTGCCATGAGCCAGGATGATGAACTCTCTGAGCAGCAGCTCGGGATGAAAGCTCGTAAGCTCGAAATAAGGCACCGTAGAGGTATCTACCTGATAGATATTGCCCCGGCTGAAGGCGGCAAGAGCCTTGTAACCGTCATATTCCTGAAGCAGCTGAACCTGCGACAAAGGAGCACCTCCGAAGTATTTGAATGCCCATACATCCACCTGGCTTCCCTTCGCCAGAATCTGCTCCGGACTCATCGGCAGACTTCCGCTGTGCTTATCATCCGAGAAGATATAACGGGCGTTGGCATCCTTCAGGAGAATGCCGATAGTGCTCTGTCCACCAGGCACATACCATACATTGCCCGTTTTTCTTTCGGTCAATATCGAAAGTCCCTTAGGTAGCTTTCCAGCCTCAGCCTTCAACTTCAGATACTCCTTTTCAATCTTCGCAAAAAGAGAATCAGCCTTTAATTCGCAAGATGCAGGAAGAGTAGCCTCTGATGCTTTTCCGGCAACAGTAGTTAATGCTTTTCCGGCAACAGTAGTTGAAATATTCTTGTCTTTTCCAAAGAGCATGCCGTAGAATTTCATCCATTCCGCCCTTCCCAGTGGCGAAGACTCCATATAGTCGGCAGCTTCAATGATGGGGATATGCAGCTTGTCGAGCTTGCCATATCCACCGCTGTTCTCGAAGGGTGAAACGAGGATGGCTTCGGGTTTCAGGGCGATGATGCGCTCGATGTCGGGAGCCATGCTGGAACCGCAATCCACGATGGAATTCTGGGCAGAAGCATTTCCGGAAGAAGCATTTCCAGAAGAAGCATTTCCGGAAGAAGCATTTCCGGAAGAAGCATTTCCGGAAGAAGCCTTCCCTGCAGAAGCAGCCCTCTTCCTGACATCCGGAATATTGATGTAATTGAGGTCGCAGACGCCACGGATAGCCTGCTGGCATCCCAGTTCGTACATCAGCTGGCAATGGGGAGCGATGAAAACGGCACTCCTCTCCACCGGTGTCCTCACGGTATCGGTAGTGCATCCCATGCCCGAAGTGCGCTGCAGGGCGAGTCGGGTAACCGTCTTATCCCCCTCCTCTCCCTTCGGAATCAGGATGTAGCGATGCAGCAGCGTCCCCGCCTTCCAGGGGTTCGCAACGTTCACCTCAGCATACTGATACTCAGCGTCTTCCGCATCCTTATCCGAAGATGCAGTCCCCTTCTCCCCATACTTCACGATGGTTAGCAGTTTGGCATACTTCATCTTCAGAGTATCCCCCTCTTCAGCCTCTCCCGCCGTCGTCTTTCCGCCCTGGCAGGCAGTCAGCACAAGGAGCGTCAGGAGTGCCCCGAATATATATTTTTTTCTGTTCATCATAATTGGTTAATTAAGGAATACGTAAATATATTATTCCAAAACCTTACTATTTAATATTTTCCTGATAATTAGAAGCCAAATCATAATACATTAATTTGGTATGCTCATTGTTATCCTTACTTGTCAAGGGTAAAAAGCCATTCTTTTCATAGAAAGGAACTGCCGCCTTATAAGCATCAACTGTTATAAACCGACAACCAGTTTTATTATTTATAACAAACAAGGTTTTAATAAAGTCCAAGAGGAAAGAGCCCATACCTGTACCTCGACATTCTATATCAACCCCTAATCTACAAAGTTTTACGGCTGGATAACTTCTCAATCTTTTCTCATGAACAAAGCGATGTTTTCTAAATCTATTAAATTCGCTATTAGAATTGAAATCCGTTATAGAAACCTTATCATTAGCTAGACTAAAATATGCAGCAATCTGATGTTGCTTATCTTCTACAACGTATGTAACCGCAAGCATTGCCTGCTTGTAAAGACCAGCTTCCTGAATAACGAAATCATTCAAGTCTTCATCTCCACAATCAAATGCGGTTACACATTCCATACCTGCCAAACTATGCACAGTATACCTAGTTTGAAACTCTTCCTCTGTCATACGCCATTCTTTTTAACCTTGAAATACACTCATGACTGCATGATAATGCTTCATTCTTTCTTCATATTGCTCCTTACTTTCCTTTGGTGGATTTTTCATTCTTGCCTCAAACTTGCGAGCATCACCACCATAAAGAATCGGAGTTTCTCTAATTGGTCTTGCCATAATACATTCCTCCTTGAGTTTATTAATTAATAATCTTTAATAGGTATTATTCTTATATATAACTGAATTGTTATTTACCTAATCCGCTTCAAAATTACAAAAAGTTTGGGAGATAATAGCTTTTTTTAGAGAAAACTTTTGGTTTTGTACGTAAATTCCTAGTTTTTATGGTTATTCTGCGTTTCTATGAATATAAAAACAGCGAAAGATGACATCCAAGGATGCCATCTTTCACCTCTCTCCCCACCTACTCTATCCTGATAACCACTTCGCCCCCGCGTCTCAGCACCTTGTTTACACGGTCGAAGAGCTGGAGGAAGAGTTCCTGGCTTCTGAGGACGAAGCCGGGAGCATGAGCCTCGCCGATGAGGATGCCGCCCTGGCGGAGACGGAACGGACCATTGCCCGGCTGGAGCATGGGGCACGAAAGGGCATGAAGCTCATCCAGGCACCCGAACCTATGATGCTTGCGCTCCAGGCGGCAGCGCTCGCAGATTTCGGGGAGAGGAAGAGGCGAACAGCCCACCCCTGATGAAGCATCAGAAGAAGAGGAAGCCTCCTTCTTCACCGCCTCCAAGAACATCATCTTGCGGGCGAAACTGCGGCATTTAGCCACCACTACGCGATATTCACCAGGCTCCAGGCAGCCCCCCTCGCGCTCTACTGTATCGCAAATATGCTCGTGATCAACAACGCCACCCTTGCGATCTGCTATTTCCTGACTGAGGCGACCCACTACGGCGCCACGAACTGTACGAAAACGATTTAATACTAATTTCATCATAACAGACAATAACCGATAAAAATAACAAACAATATCTACCCAAAAAGCAATTGAGAAAACATTTGAAATTCACATTCACTTTCACATTTTCTGAACGTAAGAGGACTGATAATAATCAGATAAATCCTTGCATCCTTCGGGCAACTGATGATACACCAACTGCGGAAACATCTCCTTCAATTTCATATAGAGACTAATGCCAGGCTTATCCTGATCTGGCCACATGTGAAGATTTCTTCCCGACAAAAGACTGCGACATTCTTCATTACAAAGTGTAGCACTGGGTATTGCTATCGCCTTATAACCCATAGACATAGCACTCCAACAGTCGGTACATCCCTCAGTAATAACCAAAGGTTCATTATCAGCTACTTGGGGCAAAATCTGCATCCCGTATACCATAGGTTTGCTGCCAGGTGCAAATTTAAACCGGGGCTTCTCCTTAGATTTATCCCCCAGAAATCTGCTCTGTACCGTTAGCAATCTTCCATCCACCCCATAGTAAGGTATGAGCAGGGAAGGCCCATCAAAAAACTTACCACCAAAGCGATAGCCAGCGATAGAAAAATCTGTACTTACCACTCTGCACCAATAGATGTATTCGGGGCGCAGCTTTCGCTGTTCGAAAAGGAAATCCCTTGCCGTCTCGGTGAGTTTCTTTCCCTCAAGCATTCTCATGAGATAATCTACATCCGGCTGATGCTGGAATGGTCCTCTAAGGTTGATTCTGTCCGTATCGCATTCCGTTTTCTGCTGCCTGTCCGTATCGCATTCCGTTTTCTGCTGTCCGACCGTACCCCTTGCTGGCTGTCCGACCGTACCCCTTGCTGGCTGTCGGCCATTCCCCACAACAATACCGAAGTTTCTTCCCAACCATTGGCAGGCTTCGGTAAAAGAGAGATTCTCCCGCTTCATCACCAGGTCGATATTATCACCACCCCACCCGCATGCAAAACAATGGCAAGTATTGGTTGATGGCCAGAAATGCAAGCTCGGATTAGAATCGTTATGACTGATACAGAGCGCATTGCGATGACGCAAGCCTATTCCCAAAGCATCAGCCACCACCAGTATATTGATGCCTCTGAGTTTAGAGAGCGTGATTGAATCTATATATTCTGCCATATAATAATTGATTTATTAATACGTGAAAATCTATTTATCAGGAATATCATCATCAGCTGCATGGGTAGTTTTCTGCTGCGTTTTTCTAAGCACTTTCTTGTTCTCACCCTTTTTAGGCTTCTCGAGCCATCCCCATCTGCGCCAGTTGCATACCATGTTGCGGGCAGGGGTCTTGAGCCCCTTCTGCGTCAGAAATTCCTCCAGGAACTGATAAGAAAATTCCTGTGGCAACTCGCTGAAATAGTCTACAGTATGATAAGGCTCTCCTTCGCCCTCGGCAGAAATCTGCTCGAAAGCCTTGCCCCACCGCTGCAACATATTACGCAAGATGTGGTCGGCACAAGCCAGATAGGTCTGCCTTACCAGTTTCCGGATTTCCTTCTCGCTTTTCTTCCCCTCAACCTTGTATAGCACTTGCATGAGGGCAGCGATGCGGAAGGCTGAAACCGAACTGCGCTTGTAGAAGACATCCATCGACTTGGACATGGTTTTCACCACCTGCTGGCGGCAGTCGTTACACCATTTTACCACCGTCTTGTTGAGCCAGCTCATATCTTCCTCTATCTCCTGATGGAATTTTCCATCTTCCTCATAGCACAACCCGAAGAGCTTATCCAACGTATTCTCCAGCTCCTTACGCTGCATATCGGTCAACGCCTGAAACTGAGGCGGATTGTCGCCCAGATGACTGATGAGCGGGCATAAAATAGTACGAGTAACCGAACCGCCCTCAATGGCAGCCTTGTTCATATATCTGCTCACCGCACTCTGGGTGCCGCAGAATACGAACGACAGCAAGGCATCTACCATGGCACTATAGCTGGTTTCGCTCATGAAATCCTGACCATAGACGCTGCCCAGATCGTATGCCGTCTTGATAACCTGCGAGAGGTCGGCAAACTGGCGCTTGGCAGAATGCACGATGGCAGAAATCTCATCGGCAAATTCGAAGAGCGTCTTCGGAGCACCATAGAGCTTGACTGCAGCATCGCATCGCTTGATAAACATGGTGAGCGATACGGTTTCGGGCAGGATGGTGATGTCGGTCTTCGGTTCGGGTGGCAGCTTGCCATCCTTCTTTCCCTGGCGTCGCTTCAGGGCAGCATACTCCTGCTCCTTGGCTCTCATTTCGCTGTCGCGCTCAATGAAAGGTTTCATCAGGGTACGCATGATGTATCTGGCAAACGACTTTCCGCTCGACTGCTCGCCCTCTACGATGACCTGCAGCACGATGGCCGATTTTTCTCCCTGATTATCATACACATACTGTATTCTGACACGTGTAAGATAAACGCTGAGCATGGCAGCAGCCACCACCAGCGTAGGATACTTGAGTTCAGAAGGCGAAGTGATCATCCATTCTCTGATGCCCGACGGATAATCCTTATCGGCAATCAGGTGATGCATGGGCATCTCTTCATTCTCTTCAGCCTGTTCAGCCAGCTTTTTTCCTATCAACCCAGATGCCAGCTTTGCTCCTTTCAACCCAGATGATACCATGTTATTGATTCCGCCCTTGGTATCCTCAGGCTTTGCCACTGGATTAGTCTGAGACGCTTCCTGTGGAGGTATTTTCTTTCCTTTTTCCATAATCACAATCATTGATTATTTCTGTATGCAAAAGTAAGGAAAAAAAGCCTCCCCGGCAATAGGCGTCCTGCCGGTTCGCCTCCTACTAAGCCTCATCGCCGGCAACTAAGCCTTCCGCTAAGCCTCGGGCTCATCTGAAGGCATAAAAAAAAGCACTTTCTGCTTGCAAACGAAGCAAAAAGTGCTGATACTGTATTATTTCTAAAAATTCTTCTGTTCAGATATGTTCCTATTCATTTATAATATCGCCCCCACTGACATAAGAAAGAACCAAACGGCGAACCACGGCATGAATGTCTTCATTAGGGAACTTCTGGCGATATTTCTCCGTAAGGTCTTCGCAGAAATACATCTTGCTATGAAGCAAAGAATTAGGAATATTTTGATGCATAAACACATCGTATGTTGCAACAGGCTTGCCATCCTTTGTGTCGACAGGCACAATATCCATCTTATACCAACCATGTACAGAAGCGGCAGAGAACAATCTATAATTGTCCTTATACTCCACTTTACCAGCGATGTCCAGTATATATCCGTCAGCAGACTTATCGTCCTCAGGATTCACCGCATATAGCATATATAAAGCAGGAAGCATCGAGTGTTTTTTTATGACAAACTGATATTTCTTGCTTCCTCCAAAAGGAGGGTTTGCCTTCAAATCCTGCTCTATATCCTCACGAATTTGTGGCGCATCCACCACAAACTCTACTTCGCCAGTACAATTGACGACAGTTTTCGATGACTGTGGCTTTGGCTGAATAACTTCACCATTTTCATTGCTGTTGTCACACGCACAAAAAGCCAAGACTACCAACAGTAGTAAGACTGATTTTTTTACAAAATACTTCATATCCTAATTTGTCTATTAAACCTATTCTAATGTTAAACGTATTCAAGTTTCGCAAGTGAGGGAATTGATTGAAGTTAAAGAAGTTATCACTCCCTACGGTCGTTCGGGAAGTTAAGGGACAATAGTCTTCTAGCGTAAAACGTAGGACATTTGTCCCTTAACTTCCTTCTAACTTCCCTAACTTCACTTAACTTCCCCATATGAGAAAGTTCAGTTAAACGTAGAATATGCCTAAAGATTGCTCTATTTTACGTTTTTAACATTCCATCTAAAACTTGCCAACACTCACAAGAAGCAATCATTTCCCCGCTTCCTAATGTCCCTTACGGTAGATGGAAACAAAACGGTTAGCGATGTTGATGAGTTTCTGCCGGGCGTTAGGATCACTTACGTCATCAAACAACCAGTTGGGAAATTCGCCACGCATCTTGGAGAAACGCTTGGAGATGGCACCGGCATTGGTCAGGTCGGAAGGCAAGCCCAGCTGCTCCGTAAGATACTTGCAGAAAGATGCGCCATTATCAAATTTGCCTGCAAAATCATCGATACTGGAGAGCGCCACCATAATCAGGGCATAGTCTTTCTTCAAAGGAATAGCCTTCTCGTCTATCATCTTCTGCAAGGCTTGCTTTACTCTTTCTCCCTGGCTCAATTTGAGCCATTCCTTCTCCTTATTTTCTTCTTCCGTTTTTTCCTGCCCGCCGTTTTCCTGACGCTCATCGTCTGTCACTTCCAATTCCAATGTCCTCTTCTGTTCAGGCTCGAATCCGTGCAGATATTCTTCATCATTGTTCTGGCGCATCAGTTCATTAATCTGAGATGAAACGAAGAAACCATCCTCGCCATAATAACCGATTTTGGCTGCCAGCCGCTCAACCACATCCCGGTTCTTCTCCAGCGATTCCAGGCACCGCTGAGAAAACTCCTGAGTTACGTAGCCTCTCCATTGCCCCATAATCATTGAGCAAAATTGAAACACTTTCGACTCCAAAGGCATCATATGAAGTATCATAGCTGCCATATACAGGATGACAAATACGATTCTCTGCCGCTCGTCCTGAGCTGTAGCATACTCATCCTCGTCAACATAGTTTTTCTCATATTGCCCTATTCCTTCCACAAAGGCAAGGCGGCTCTCCGTATCGGTATGCGAAAACATCATTTTGTCTACGATGCAGAATACCTCATAAAAAACATCCTCGCATGAACATCTGGACGTAGGAAACCAAGTCTTGTCATTGAAAATATCATGGGTGACGGCTTGGAAAGCCTGATAAACCAGATACTGCGAGAAAGACTTATCTACCATCTTCCTGGTCTTCATATTAAATAACTTCATCGTCGTAACCCTTTAAATCATCAAGAATAATATCAAGAGAATTGATCAAGGCAAACTGAGAATTCCCATGACAATCACAACAAACAGCCTCTCCTATGACCAGGGCAGAAATCTCTGCATCAGATATTTTCACCTTGGTCCGTTTCAGCGAACGGGAAGAGGTGCACGGACCTTTCCAATAGTATACCTTGATGCCGTAATCTTCTTTACTGCACAGGTTCACCAACATGGCAATGTCTCTGTTTGCCTTGTCCAAGCGCAACTGCTCACCAGGATCAGCTTCATATCTGGCATGAAACTTACGAGCATTGATGCACTCCATGAAGGAATGCTGCATCTGGAATTGCCTGACAAAGGAATATGGCGCATCGCTAAGAGTCTGATGGCGAGGAAATGAAAACACCACAGCCTTTGGCTTATAGCCAGCCTTGATTCTTTCAGCCACGGCATCAAAGAAATCACCAGGTGGCAACTTGGCTGAAATAACCATATTCCAGCCATATTGATTGGCCACCCTGTTGATATTATCCCGCAGAAGAGCCACCACCTTGTCCTGTCCTCTTTTGCCCCCGAAGATTGTAGATTCTTCCACAAAAAGGAAACCTTTGTTGGGGCGATTATCAATAATCACCTTGCAGAAAGGCTGGTTGTGAATTTCATTCTCAGTAAAATTACTCCAATAGAATTCCTTCTTGTCTGCACATACGTCCAGCACAGCCACTCCCTCTCGAAATCCCAATATTCGATTGTCGTGGATGATGGCATCAGCATTCTTCTTTGATTCCACCAAAGTCATTTTCTTGCTTTCCAGCAAACTGTCCATTACTCTCTCAAAACCATTCTGACATTCCAGATAATGTTCAGAAGATGGTATACCGGAAAACTCCAAAGGCAGAGTTCCCTCTACTTTTGAAAGATTTCGTGTTTTGCAGAAATCATACTTGAAAACCACAAAAGATGTGATGTTATTATTGTTATAGGTCATTAGCCCTTATTTTAAAAATTCACTATGAAAGTTATTTCTCATAGTAGGTACAAAAGTAACACTTTTTTCTCAAACTAACAAGAAAAAAGTTATTTTTTTTCAGATTTAAATATCATTTTTCCATATAGCAGTCGGAACAAAATGTGAATGTGAATGTGAATTTGAAATGTAAGTCAATGTATCGGGTTGTTCCATCCATTCCTTTTATAGGATATTGTGAATGAAATTCAGGCCTCGCGCGCGTACCTTATTATATATATAATATTAACCAATTATAATGGCTACTATTACTTAAACACGATTATACGCTTCTCCTTCAGGTAACATTGAAAAACATTTCAAATTCACATTCACATTCACATTTTTGCCTTTCCTCCTATCAACCAGCTAACCCACATAGAGGAAGTAACTGTGCGCCCGATGCCCCCAAAACTGCGTGGCGACGCAGCGCCAGCCACGTCACGACGCAACGGGCGATACGTGGCGACGCAGCGCCGACTGCATCGGGACGCAGTTGGAAAGGCAAAACATGCCATATAATGTTAACGGATTTAACATTTAATTCAAGTTTCGCAAGTGAGGGAATTGATTGAAGTTAAAGAAGTTATCACTCCCTACGGTCGTTCGGGAAGTTAAGGGACAATAGTCTTCTAGCGTAAAACGTAGGACATTTGTCCCTTAACTTCCTTCTAACTTCCCTAACTTCACTTAACTTCCCCATATGCGAAAGTTCAGCATTTAATTTAATGGCCATTAAATTAATGGCGGTTAAATTAGGCGGAAGAGAATGGGAAACGAGGGAGGAATGCACATGATTCGGGACAAGGATGCACGTGATTCAGGACAACTATTGCATTCGGGCGATTTTTTTTGTATCTTTGCACTGTGTTAGAAGAAAAGCTGCACTGTCATTCATCAAGAACGGCAAATGGGAAATTAACCACTAAAAAACGGAGGGGGAAAACGACAGGGGTGCACACCTGCCCTATCTCTTTCTAAATGTTGAACCACTAAAAAAGAAAGGAAAAAAGAAAATGAAAAAGGAAGTTTGGAAAACTATCTTGCAGATGCTCATCGCAGTACTCACCGCCATCGGCACTACCCTCGGCGTTACCAGCTGCATGTAGACTGATTGTTTAACCATTTAAAAAACTATTTAGATTATGGGAATTAAAGTAAAAGCTATCGAGCGCAACGTGGCGTTCGAAAAAGGAAAGCAGAAGTGGGCGTTCGTCATGCAGGCTGACCTCTACAGCCAGCTGAACGCAAGTAAGGTAATCGAGGAAGCTGCCATCCGAAGCGGTCTGCCTAAGGCGGTGATCAATGCCGGATGGACTGCCATCGGCGACGTGATAGCTGCCTGGGCCACCGAGGGCCATAGCGTGGCTGTGCCAGGACTGGGTAGCCTCCGTTTCGGTCTCAACTCTACTGCCGTGGAGGATGTGAACAAGGTGAGCACCAACCTCATCACCCGCCGTTACATCATCTTCGTGCCTAACACCGAAATCAAGAAGCAACTGGAGGAGACTTCCGTCAGCATCACCTGCTACGACCGAAACGGTAAGGTGGTGAAGCAGGTTACCTCTACCGACAAGCCTTCGGGCGACGACAACCCTGGCGGTGGCGGTTCTGACGGAACCGGAAGCAATACCGAGGGCGGTGGCGGAAATACCGAAGGCGGTAGCGGAAATACCGAAGGCGGTGGCACCGATAGCGGTGGAGGAAATACCGAAGGCGGTAGCGGAAATACCGAGGGCGGTGGCACCGATAGCGGAGACGTAGGTCTCTAAACAGCTCCCCTAAAAGAGGAAGAATCTAACAGAGAAAAACTCTAAAAGAGGAAGAATCTAACAGAGAAAAAACTCTAAAAGAGGAAGAATCTAACAGGGGAGAATTCTAAAAAAAAGTAGGGTGACATGCCCGAGGCATACCTTTTACAGTATACCTTGGTCATGTACACCCTTTTTGTATCCTTGCACCTTTCTTCCTGCCTAAATTAAACTAATCTACCAAAAAACAGTTTCCTGCGCATCACTGCGCAAGAAAAAAACAAACACTAATCTTAAAAACTAACACCAAAGAATGGCGTTAAAAATAACAACCAACAGCGCATCCCTGCGCAAATTGAATTCATGACGCACTTAAAAAAAGTGCTTTTACTAACAACAGAAAATCCCCCGGCGCATCCCTGCGCCGGAAAGACGTCTGACTCTAATAATTTGCTGTCGCACACCGCCGTGTGCGAAACCCAAAATATGACAGGTCGGTAAGGTCAGTAAGACCAGTCAACCTAATAACTAATTCTATAATAATGTCACGAACTCAGCGGCGATATCCACCAGCTTCTTGCGACGAGCCACACCGATGATGTAGTGCGCCTCCTTGGCTGAGCAATGGAAATGCTTCTTGATGCCAGTCACAAGCTCCTGCTTGGTGATGGAATCCACACCCTTAGGAAATGACTTTCTAACCGCCTTTTCTATATCGCTCATCTTGTACTCCATATGTCGTTTATGGTAGTAGGAAGATACTGTGACTGCGAAGACAATCACCAGCACGATGATAGTGAACAATACTGTCTGATTCATGATCTTAAATTCTATACGTTTTTACGTTTTATCCAAGTTGTAGTATTCTCTCTACCGCCTGTAGTCCTCGCTCCCGTCCAGGGGCAATCATCCCAATGCGATAGGCGCCCGCAATAGCTGTTATCTCGAAACGCACCGCAAATATAGCAAAAATATTCCAATGTTGTTCAAAAAATCCCGATTATTTTTAGTTTTTGCATAAAAAAAGTGCTTTTTCCTTCGTTTTTCCCGATAAAACATGGTTTTTTCAAAAAATATATGTATTTTTGCAATGTGTTGGAGTGCCGCCCCAAGGTGGCGCTCCAATAATCTGAAAGCCCCTTTATATATATAATAATGTATTGGGATTCCGGAAAAGGAAAAACTATCAATTTGAAAGCAAAACTAACAAATAACACAATAACATAGAGAAATGCAAGAAACGGTAAAAAAGGTACTGACCGGCGATTTTAATCGCAAGAAGGCACTGCTCTTCTTACTGACGGCACTCGTCACGGTCATTGTTTGGAACTTGCCCATCGACAGCTTCGGCATCGAGGGACTTACAGTAGTTCAACAGCGCATCATCGCCATCTTCGTGATGGCAGTGATGCTGTGGCTCACCGAAGCTATTCCGGCCTGGGCCACGAGTGTGGTAATCATCTTCGTGCTGCTCTTCTTTGCCAGCGACTCGGCATTCAAGATCATGCAGGGTTCTGAGGCCGAGATGGGACAGCTGCTCGACTATCAGGGTGTGATGGCATGCTTTGCCGACCCAACCATCATCCTCTTCCTGGGCGGATTCGTGCTGGCGATAGCAGCCACGAAGAGCGGACTGGATGCCAAGATGGCAAAAGTGCTGATAGCCCCGTTCGGCAAGCGCTCGGAGCACGTGCTGCTGGGCTTCATGCTCATCACCGGCATCTTCTCGATGTTCATCTCCAACACCGCCACCGCAGCCATGATGCTCACCTTCCTCACCCCTGTGTTCAAGGCTTTGCCTCCGGGCGGAAAGGGCCGCGTGGCGCTCACCATGGCCATTCCTATCGGAGCCAACCTGGGCGGTATGGGTACACCTATCGGAACCCCTCCTAACGCCTTCGCCTACAAGGTGCTCAACGACCCTCAGGGTCTGAACATGGGCATCGGATTCGGCGACTGGATGATGATCATGGCGCCGATGGTCATCCTGATGCTCATCGTGGCATGGTTCATCCTGCTCAAGATGTTCCCATTCTCACAGAAAACCATCGAAATCAAGATAGAGAGCCATGCGCACAGCAACTGGCGCACAGCCGTAGTGGCTGCCACCTTCATCCTCACCATCATCCTCTGGGTATTCGGTAAGCAGCTGGGCGTCAACGCCAATACCGTGGCGATGCTGCCTATCGCCGTGTTCGCCTTCACGGGCGTCATCACCGCCAACGACCTGAAGGACATCGACTGGTCGGTTATCTGGATGGTGGCAGGAGGTTTCGCCCTGGGTCTTGCGATGAACGGTACCGGACTGGCCGAGGTAGCCGTGAAGAGTATTCCGTTTGGCGAGTTCAACCCGCTGGTCATCATGGTCATCTCCGGTCTGGTATGCTTTGCGCTGAGTAACTTCATCTCCAACACCGCCACCGCAGCCCTCCTGATTCCTATCCTGAGCGTGGTATGTGCGGGCATGGGCGACAAGCTTGCCGAAATCGGCGGTACATCCACCATCCTCATCGGTGTGGCAGTAGCAGCCAGCTGTGCCATGTCGCTGCCTATCTCAACCCCTCCAAACGCCATCGCCTACTCTACCGGACTCATCCAGCAGACGGACATGGTGAAGGCAGGAGCCACCATCGGTGTCATCTGCATCCTGATAGGCTACTCCATGCTGGTATTCTTCTGCCGCATGGGAGTCCTGTAAGGAGAAACTACAATAAATAACTGAACTTTCGCATATGGGGAAGTTAAGTGAAGTTAGGGAAGTTAGAAGGAAGTTAAGGGACAAATGTCCTACGTTTTACGCTAGAAGACTATTGTCCCTTAACTTCCCGAACGACCGTAGGGAGTGATAACTTCTTTAACTTCTATCAATTCCCTCACTTGCGAAACTTGAATAAAGAGCCCACTGCAAAATAAATGAGGTTTTATTTTGCAGTGTCTTTTTTTTGGCGTAACTTTGCACCCGCAAAAACAAAATACAGAAAAATATTGAGATGAAGAAGATAGTAATCGGAATAGACGTAGGCATTTCTACGACCAAGATAGTAGGTATCGACGCCAGCGGCATGGTAATCAGCCCTATCCGCATCAAGGCTACCGACCCCATCACATCGCTCTACGGAGCCTTCGGAAAATACCTGCACGACAACAGGATTACCCTCGACGAGGTGGAACACGTGATGCTGACCGGTGTGGGAGCAGCCTACATCGAAGAGCGCATCTACGGTCTGCCCACATCGAAGAGTGAGGAATTCGTTGCCGACGGACTGGGAGCCCGATACGAGAGCAAGCTCGACCGCATGATCGTGGTGAGCATGGGCACGGGCACATCGCTCGTGAAATGCGACGGCAACGACATCAAGCACATCGGAGGTATCGGCATCGGAGGCGGCACCCTGGCGGGTCTGAGCCGCATCATGCTGAAGACCGACGACATCAAGCAGATAGTGAACCTGGCCAAGGACGGTGACATCTCGAAGATCAACCTCCTGATAGGCGACATCAGCGCCAAGCCTCTGCCGGGTCTTCCGATGACCGCCACGGCTTCGCTCTTCAGCAATGCCAAGGCGAATGCATCGCGCGAGGACATCGCCATGGGACTCATCGGCATGGTATTGCAGAGCATCGGTTCTGCCACCATCCTCTCGTCCCTGGAATCGGGCATCAAGGACTTCGTGATGATAGGCAATCTCACCCTCCTGCCCCAGTGCCGCGAGGTATTCCCAGCCATGGAAAAGCTCTACGGCGTGAGATTCAGAATACCGAAATACTCGGAGTTCTGTACCGCCATCGGTGCTGCCCTCGACTACAAAAGGGGGCAGAAGGAGGAATAGTCTGCCCCGGCAGAAAAAGCACAAGAAACAAGAAAAAAGCACCCACAGAAAGCACAGCGCCACAACGGCCTGATATATAACCATTTAAACGTTTTGGGAAACAAAATTTTGTAAAGGTTTTCCAAAACGTTTTGTTATTTCCCTGATTTTCAGTGACTTAATATTTTTTAACCATAAAAAAGTTATCCAAAAGCTTGCCGTTTCAGGAATTATTTGTACCTTTGCAATGTCGAAAATGGTTACACTGTAATCTATTCGAGACATAAGAACTTAATATTAAGCAATTTAATCATTAATCGTAAAAGTAATAGTATAATGATTCAAACAGTAGTAAAGCGCGACGGACGCATCGTTGGATTCAACGAACAAAAGATAATGGCTGCAATCCGTAAAGCCATGTTGCATACCGATAAGGGTGAAGATATCGCCCTCATCGAGCAGATTACCGACCACATCTCTTATCGTGGCAAGAGCCAGATGAGCGTGGAGGCCATCCAGGACGCCATCGAGCTGGAACTCATGAAGAGTGCCCGCAAGGATGTTGCCCAGAAGTATATCGCATACCGCAACCAGCGCAACATCGCCCGCAAGGCGAAGACACGCGACGTGTTCATGAGCATCGTCAATGCCAAGAACAACGACATCACCCGCGAGAATGCCAACATGAACGCTGACACTCCTGCCGGAATGATGATGAAGTTCGCATCGGAGACCACCAAGCCTTTCGTTGACGACTACCTGCTCTCAGAAGAGTCGCGCGACGCCGTTACGCACAACTATCTCCACATCCACGACAAGGACTACTATCCAACCAAGAGCCTCACCTGCGTGCAGCATCCGCTGGACATCATCCTGCACCACGGATTCACGGCAGGCCACGGTTCAAGCCGTCCTGCCAAGCGCATAGAGACAGCAGCCGTACTGGCCTGCATCTCGCTGGAAACCTGCCAGAACGAAATGCACGGCGGACAGGCTATCCCTGCCTTCGACTTCTACCTGGCTCCATACGTACGCATGTCGTATCAGGAAGAGGTGAAGAACCTGGAGAAGCTGACAGGCGAAGACCTGAAGGACCTCTACGACGCTCCTATCGACGACTACGAGGAGAAGCCGCTGGAAGGACTGCAGGGCAAGGCACGCCTGGAGCAGCACGCCATCAACAAGACCGTGAACCGCGTGCATCAGGCTATGGAGGCTTTCATCCACAACATGAACACCATCCACTCACGTGGCGGTAACCAGGTGGTATTCTCAAGCATCAACTATGGTACGGATACCAGTGCCGAGGGGCGCTGCATCATGCGCGAAATCCTGCTCAGCACCTACGATGGCGTGGGCAACGGCGAGACTGCCATCTTCCCTATCCAGATATGGAAGAAGAAGAGAGGCGTCAACTATCTGCCTGAGGACAGAAACTACGACCTCTACCAGCTTGCATGCAAGGTGACAGCACGCCGTTTCTTCCCTAACTTCCTGAACCTGGATGCCACATTCAACCAGAACGAGAAGTGGAGAGCTGACGACCCTGAGCGCTACAAGTGGGAGATAGCAACCATGGGATGCCGCACCCGCGTATTCGAAGACCGCTGGGGCGAGAAGACCAGCATCGCACGAGGCAACCTGAGCTTCTCTACCATCAACATCGTGAAGCTCGCCATCGAATGCATGGGCATCGAGAACAAGCAGCAGCGCATCGACATGTTCTTTGCCAAGCTCGACAACCTGCTGGATATCACTGCCAAGCAGCTGGACGAGCGATTCCAGTTCCAGAAGACTGCCATGGCAAAGCAGTTCCCACTGCTGATGAAATATCTCTGGGTGGGCGCTGAAAAGCTGGAGCCTACTGACACCATCGAAAGCGTCATCAACCACGGAACTCTGGGCATCGGATTCATCGGACTGGCTGAGTGCCTCAAGGCGCTCATCGGCAAGCACCACGGCGAGAGCGAGGAAGCTCAGGAGCTGGGTCTGAAGATCGTGACCTACATGCGCGACCGTGCCAACGAATTCAGCGAGAAATATCACCACAACTACTCCGTGCTGGCTACCCCAGCCGAGGGCTTGAGCGGCAAGTTTACCAAGAAGGACCGCAAGGAGTTTGGCGTCATCCCAGGCATTACAGACCGCGACTACTATACCAACTCCAACCACGTGCCTGTATACTACAAGTGTACAGCGCTGCAGAAGGCAAAGATCGAGGCTCCTTACCACGACCTGACCCGTGGCGGCCACATCTTCTATGTAGAGATTGACGGCGACGCTACCCACAACCCAGCAGTCATCTCCAGCGTGGTAGACATGATGGACAAGTACAACATGGGCTACGGTTCCGTGAACCACAACCGCAACCGCTGTCTCGACTGCGGCTACGAGAATGCCGATGCCAACCTGGAGGTTTGTCCAAAGTGCGGCAGCCACCACATCGACAAGCTGCAGCGCATCACCGGCTACCTGGTAGGTACCACCGACCGCTGGAACAGTGGCAAGCTGGCTGAGCTCCACGACCGTGTTACCCATATTGGAGGTTCAAAGTAAGCTATGATCAGCGTATTGAGCGTAGTACATGATACGATGGTAGATGGTCCGGGCTTCCGCACATCCATATATTGTGCCGGCTGCCCGAACCACTGTCCGGAGTGTCATAATCCCCAGTCATGGGACATCAACCATGGCACGATGACGTCTACCGAGGAGCTGATGAAGGAAATCATGGACGATCCCTTCGCCAACGTCACCTTCTCGGGCGGCGACCCGATGTTTCAGGCAGAGGGTTTTGCCGAACTGGCACGAGCCATCCGCCAGCAGAGCGACAAGACCATCTGGTGCTTCACGGGCTTTCTCTTCGAGAACCTGGTGAAGAATCCGGCTCAGCTTGAACTCCTGAAGCTGATAGACGTACTGGTAGACGGTCCTTACCAGAAGGACAAGCGCGATACCGACCTCTTCTTCCGGGGCAGCAGCAACCAGCGCATCATCAATGTAAAGAAATCCCTGCAGGAAGGCAAGGTAGTAGAAATACATCTCACAAAAGAAAATCCGAATCCCGTGCTCTGATTCCCAAAAGCACGAGATTCGGATTCTTTTTTTATTCCTTGATTTTCTCCGCCAGCATCTTCCACTCTTCTTCCGAGAGATACGACTTGAGTTCCCTGACCAGTTGCCGGATATAGTCGCGGTCCCAGTCCTCTTCATGGCAGAAGTGATCCTCATAGAAGAGCAGGTCTACATCTATCAGAATCTCCCCACGCCTGCTGCGGGCAACGGTGCGCCCACATCTCCGCTCCACATCCCGGAACGCCTGCAGCACACGGTCCTCAACCACATGGACATACGTCGCCCCAACCGTATTGAGAAACGGTTTGGAATGAGGCATGCCGATGGGTTTGGTCCACATGTCAGGGCTGAACCTGATGTCTTCAAAGGCATTCTCCAGCTGACGTTTGGCCATAGCCACATGATTCTTCTGATTCTCGTTGGAACCCACTGCAAAGATGATCAGTATTTTCTTCTTGAAATTAAGCATTTTCTCTTCATTTTTGCTGCCGGGAGCTACGAAAGAACAGTTCCCCGAATTGCCGAAGGCAGCCAATTAATATAATTCTTATGCAAAGATAGTGAAAATACTTAAATAAATGATGGTTTTATTGCTTTTTTTATTATTTTTGCACTATGAATCGAATAAAAACATATTTTCTGGCCTTTTTGCTATCAACCTGCGCACTCTCTTCGGGAGCACAGATGAAATGGAATCAGACCTACCAGACATACATCAACCAGTATAAGGACCTGGCCATCGAACAGATGCTACGTTACCGCATACCTGCCAGCATCACCCTAGCACAGGGACTCTTTGAGAGTGCTGCCGGAAGGAGCGACCTCGTGAGGCAGGGCAACAACCACTTCGGCATCAAATGCCACGACTGGACCGGTCCTACACAGTATCATGACGACGATGCCCGGGGCGAATGCTTCAGAGTATACCGTGACGCAAGAGACAGCTATGAAGACCATAGCAAGTTTCTTGCAAGACAGCCACGCTATTCCCGCCTGTTCCAGCTCTCGCTGACCGACTACAAGGGTTGGGCAAGAGGACTGAAGGCCTGCGGCTATGCCACCAATCCGCAGTATGCCAACAAGCTGATACAGATTATCGAGCTCTACAAGCTCTTCGACTACGACAAGGCAAAGCGCTACGACCGCTTCATGGCAAGCCACAGCGGCACCGACCAGCCTATCAACGGTCAGGGGCTGCTCCACCCTATCCACCTGTTCAACGACAACTACTATCTCTATGCCCGCGAGGGAGATACCTTCAAGGCACTGAGCAAGGAAGTGGGCATCAGCTGGAGAAAACTGGCCAGATACAACGAGCGCGACAAGCACGACGTGCTGAAGAAGGGCGACATCGTCTATCTGAAGAAGAAGCGCAAGAAGGCGCCTAAGCAGTACAAGCGACGTCCTCACGTGGTTCAGCCGGGAGAAAGCATGTACACCATCTCGCAGAAGTATGGCATGCGCATGAAGTATCTCTACAAGAAGAACCATCTCCCTGCCGACTACAAGCTCAGAATAGGCGACAGGCTGAGAGTGAGATAGGGATTAGTGATTCGGTCACTTGGTGATTCGGTGATTTCATGGACCTGCCGGAAATGTGAACGAAATGTGAACGAAATGTGAATGTGAATGTGAATTTTAAATGAAAAGACAATGAAGAAAATGATATTATCCCTCGCCACCATGGCGATGCTGCTGGCGCCCAGCACAATACAGGCGCAGAACTTTGACGATTATTTCGTAGACAAGACGCTGCGAGTAGACTATACCTTTGCCGGCAACAAGAAGACACAGATGATTGCCGTAGACCAGCTGAACGTGATGCCACGATGGTATGGCAAGCATCAGCGACTGGCAGAACTGCCTGTAGAGGGCAACGGACAGATTACCGTCCGCGACCATCGCACGGGCAAGGTCATCTACCGCAACTCCTTCTCTACCCTCTTCCAGGAATGGCTCTCCTACCCGGAATCAGAGAAGAACACCCAGAGCTTCGAAAACGTATTCCTCGTGCCGATGCCAAAGGATACGGTAGACATCACCGTAGACCTGCGCAACAACCGACGCGAGGTGATGACATCGCTCACCCATCAGGTGGCTCCGACGGACATCCTCATCCATCAGATGGGCAACCAGCCTACTCCTTACGAAACCCTGCAGCAGGCTGCCGATACCACCAAGTGTATCCACATCGCCTACGTGGCTGAGGGCTATACCGAGGCAGAAATGCCTGTCTTCCTGAAGGATGCCAAGGAGGCTACGGAGGCCATCTTCGCCCATGAGCCGTTCAAGAGCATGAGAGACCGCTTCAACATCGTTGCCGTGAAGTCGCCATCCCAGGAGAGCGGACCTAGCATCCCATCCAAGGGCATCTGGCACAAGACGGCACTCAGCTCCCATTTCGACACCTTCTACAGCGACCGGTACCTGACCACCCTGCATCTGAAGGACCTGCACAACTGGCTGGCTGGTACACCATACGAGCACATCATCGTCCTCGTGAATTCAGACAAATACGGTGGCGGCGGCATCCTCAACTCCTACAACCTCACCACCTGCCACCAGCAGTGGTTCAAGCCGGTAGTGGTACACGAGTTCGGACATTCATTTGCCGGTCTTGCCGATGAGTATGCCTACGAGTCAGAGCAGATTCCGATGTATCCACACGATGTGGAGCCATGGGAGAAGAACATCACCACCCTTGCCGACTTCCACGGAAAATGGGAGAACATGATCAAGAAGGGCACCAAGGTCCCTACTCCATTGTCAAAGAACGAGAAGGTGGCAAAGACCAAGGTGGGCGTCTTCGAGGGTGCCGGATACAGTCCTAAGGGCGTATACCGAGGCGTTCAGGACTGCCGCATGCGCATCAACGAGACTCCAGAGTTCTGCTCCGTTTGCCAGGATGCATTGAAGCAGATCATCGATTTCTATACGAAGTAGTATGAGCGGTTTCTGCTTTTTGCAGTTATCGGATTTTGCATGAAGCAGATGAGCGGATTCTGCTTTATGCAGATCATCGGATTTTGCATGAAGCAGATGAGCAGATTCTGCACGAAGCAGATCATCGATTTCTGCATGAAGCAGATGAGCGGATTCTGCACGAAGCAGATCATCGATTTCTGCATGAAGCAGATGAGCAGATTCTGCTTTTTGTAGAAAGAGAATCGGAATAAAAACCTATAAAAGAGAAACTTATGAAAGAGAAAGAATTAAAGATCCAATACCAGATAGCTGAACTCTCGGAGTTGGGCGAAACAGAGCAGGAGTTGGTGAAGAAGGCGATGGACGCTACGAATCATGCCTATGCCAACTACAGTCATTTCTACGTAGGTGCAGCCTGTCTTCTTGCAGACGGCAAGATGGTGATAGGTGCCAATCAGGAGAATGCGGCATTCCCATCGGGACTATGTGCCGAGCGCAGTGCTATCTTTGGTGCGCAGAGCTATTATCCTGAACTGGCGATTACCACCCTGGCGATAGCTGCCCGCAATGAGAACGGTTTCCTCAAGTCGCCTATTTCGCCCTGCGGTGCCTGCCGCCAGGTGATATTGGAGATGGAGGACCGCTATCAGAAGCCCGTCCGCATCCTGCTCTATGGCGAGAATGGCATCTTCTGCTTCCACAGCATCAAGGACCTCCTCCCCTTCTCTTTCGTGGATGCGAACATGAAGGAATAAAGGTTATTGCCCCATGCGCCCTGAACCAACGATCACCGGCCGTTGGTTCAGGGCGTGTGGCGAATCGGGGCGATTTGTCTTATTTCAAACCTCCTAACATGTGGCGAATCTGGGCGATTCTTGCCTTTTCATTGGGAGTGTTCCTATACTTCAAATACCCTTCCAGGGAAAGCTCGAAACATTTCTTCGCCTTCTTCCTTTCTTCTGCCGATGAACCCGAACTTTCCGAAGAACCCGAAGCCTTTTCTGAAGAAGAAGCCCCCGGACTTTCTGCTGCGAAGAGATGGCAGAAGCCCAGGCGATAATAGGCATCAGGCTTCTCATTATCCCAACAAATAGGCAGCATCTTCCCGTAGAGCGGCAAGGCACGGTCATATTGCTGGAGCGCAAAATAACTCTCCGCATCCATCCAGTAATAGAGCGAAAGCTCATGGGGAGCCAAACCCTGCAACTGCGGAAGCACCTCATCAAAGAGCCGGATGGCTTCGGCATACTCCCACTCATAATACAGGCACACCGCCAGATAAGCCCGGTAGCGGGGATTCAACTTGTAACGCCTGTTGAGCGGCTGGAGCAACACCAGGCACTCATGAAACTTCTCGGAAGCGAAGTAATCCAATGCCCTCGCCAACTGCTCGGCATCCGCCTTCCTATCACCCTTCTTCTCTTGAAAGGAAGCGCTTTCCGCTGCCGTTTCCGAGCGGTTCAAGGAGGGGCTGAAGGCACAAAAGCTCCTACCCCCAGAAAGGGCCAAAGCTCCAATACCCGGCACTGCCCAACCCGGCAAACTTCCCCAGACAAGCAGACTGCCAACCAATATCCTAAACTTCATCTACTCCTCCTCCCCATCATCATACTCCGACTCATAGCAGCCGGCATCAGGCGTCTCCTTTCTTCTCAATCCATTCCTGTCTACAGGCAATGAGGTGGCTGCATCAGCCTTTCCTATCGCTGCCGACTCCTTGCGGAGACGGAAATCATACTTCAGATTATCGGTATCGAACAGCACGAAATGCTTCTCGCCATACATCGTGGTATCCTTCACATCCTCATAAATGACATTGGTAAACTTCAGACTGTCGTCCCCCTGCATCTTCTCCGTGCGCAACACGCAATGGTCGAAGAGGAAATTGAAGGCATCCTCCTCTTTCGGAGCCTCCCAAACCACCTCATCATCATGATAACCCGTTACGAGCGAATTTCTCACCTCGAAACGAGGCAACGGAGAGGCAAAACCGATGGCCGACTCGCGACGACCATCAAACGGATAGAACTGGGCAATGGTGCAGCCGTTTACCTCAACATCTCCACCCTCTACATAGAGCGGATGTTTCAGGCAGTTGGTTATCTGCGAGTTATAAATCTGCACCTTGGCAGAATCAACCCTCACTCCGTAGCCCTGACTGTTATGAACCGTAGCATTCTCGATGAGCAGCTTCTGCTTCGTAGCATCGCCCGGTTCTATCATCACGGCATTGTAGGCACTATGAATATCAGCAAACGAAATCCTACAGTCATGAGCCGAAGACATCAGTCTGATGCCCTGCCATTGTCCCGGCGTGCGGTCATAAGGCAGATAATCGAACATGTGGTCCAGTCGGTCGCCCCGCATCACCACTTCCCTGTCCTTCTCGCCCTCAATCTTCAGCGAACCGAACACCTGCAAGCCTGCATTCTCGTGGAAATAGAGTTGGGTGCCCGGAGCTATGGTCAGCGTAGCCGCCGAATCAACCCTGATGCCGCCATAAACCACAACCGGCAACGTGCTCTCCAGAAGCTTGTCTTCCTTCACCTCAAGCGAATTGAGTTTCATCGCATCCCATGAAAACGCCCTCAGATTCACCTTCTGCTCCACGCCGCTTTCCAGCGCAAACACCAGGTTATCGCTCACCAGCTGCGGCTTTTCGCTGTTCTGCATCGCCGTAGTCAGCTCTACAAACACGCGTATGCTGTCACCCTTCCTGATCTCCACATTCTGCGTCTGGAATCCCGCTTCGCTGCCCAGATAAGATCCGTCAACATTCACCCGGTAGCCCTTCTGGTTACCATTTTCCAGACGCACCGACTGGCAGCGCAGCCCCTTGCCCGTACGGTTGTAAACCCAGAAGCTTCGGGTAGGAGTAGGCACATTCGAGAAGGTGGTGTCCATCTTCAGCGTATCTACCGAAAACGACAGCACATCTCCCCTCGACGTTGAGAAACTCTCATCGTCGGCACAACTGGCAAGCAGGGCGCTCATCGCCATCCCCACACCCATTATATACAAAAATCCCTTTTTCCGTTTCATATCTATAAAAACGGAAAAAGGGAAATATTATTGTATCTGATTCTACATGAACAGGGCAAAGATAGAGGCACCCACAACCGTCATCACACCGCAGACCACGATGCTCAGACTGCTCATGGCACCCTCGATGGTACCCATCTCCATCGCCTTGGCAGTACCCAGGGCATGGGCAGAACAGCCGATGGCGATACCCTTGGCTATCGGTTCCTGGATGCGCAACAGCTTCAGGAACTTCTCGGCAAAGATATTGCCCAGCACACCCGTAACGATGATAACTACCACTGACACAGCCACATGGCCGCCCAACTCCTCAGACACGCCGATACCTATCGCCGTAGTGATGCTCTTAGGCAGGAAGGTGACGTAAGAGGCATGGTCGAAATGGAAAAGCAGGGCAAGCAGCAATACGGAGCACAAACTGGCAAGGACACCCGACACGATGCCTGCCACCACAGCCCGATAGTTCTTCTTGAGCAATTCTACCTGCTGATACAGAGGAACAGCCAGACAGATGGTGGCTGGAGTAAGCAGATAGCTGATCATATTGGCACCGGCAGAATAGGTCTTGTAGTCTACACCCGTAAGGAGCAACACGCAGATTACCAATACGATAGCAATGAGAAGGGGATTCATCAGCGACCACCCCGTCTTCATCTTCAGCAGCATACCGATACCGTATGATGCCAGACTAATCAGAACTCCGAAGAACACGGAATCCTGGAAAAGCGAAATAGAACTCATCATCATTTCTTTGCCTCCTTTTCTGTCTTGTTTTCTGAAACTTCTACACTTGCAAGGCTTTCAGCAGTCTTCTCCTGCTGCGCCTTCATCCGGTTCTTACGGATTACCATCTGGGTAATCCATCCCGAAACACCCATCACGATGAAGGTGCTCACCACCGTCACAATGATATACTGCAGCCACGAATTGCCTATCGCCTGCCAGGAATCGATGAGCCCCACGGCAGCAGGGATAAACATCACCGGCATGACGGCAATCAGAAAGCTGCTCGTCTCACGAATATCCTTCACCTTAATCCATTTCAACTCCAGTGCCCCGAAAAGCAAGATGATGCCATAGATACTGGCAGGAATCGGCAACGGCAGCAGGAAATGGAGCAGTTCTCCCGCAAAAGAGAACGCTATGATTATCAAAAATTGAATTAAAAACTTCATCCTGAATTACTTTTTACTTTGAACCTTGAACTTTGAGCTTTGAGCTTTGAACCTTGAACTTTGATCTTTGAACCTTGAACTTTGAGCTTTGAGCTTTGAGCTTTATGATTACCCATGCCCCCCTGAGCCACCGTTGAATCCGATTCCATCGGATTCCCTCCCCAGGAAAGGCCAGCAGGAAGCCCAAAAGCAAACCTCTCTCTTACAACAACCCTATATACTGTTCAATGATGCTGGCAGTCTTTTCTGCCCCCAGGCGCACGGTATCGAGGCAGATGTCATAGTCATCGGCATTGCCCCAGGTAAGCCCGGTATAATACTTATGATAGGCGATGCGGCAGTCATCCGCATGCTCCACGAACTCCTCAGCCTCCAGTCTTCCCAGACCTTCCTCATGGCGGATATTCGCAATGCGCTCCTCAAGATTGCCCTTCAGGAACACCGAAACGAGATCCTTGCGGTCGCGGAAGATATAATTGCCGCAACGGCCGATGATGATGCAGTTCTCCTGCCCAATCATATCCGTCAATACCTGAATCGGCTTTTCGGTGAGCGCCTTCTGAGGCTCACCCAGGGAAGACATGGCAAAGAGCAGCTCGTCTACCGGACGCTCATCAAAGAACGACTCCATCTCATCAAGCACCCCATGCTCCCGTGCCATATCCATCAAAGTCTTACGGGTATAGAAAGGGATGCCATAATGTTCAGCCAGCAACTTGCCCACATGAACAGCGCCACATCCACATTGGCGCGCAATCGTAATAATCATAACTCTAAAACTATTAAATCAAAACCTATATATGCCAAGAAAGCTAAGAAGATTTGACTCTTCTTAGCTTTCTCGAAGTCGGGGCGACAGGATTCGAACCTGCGACCACCTGTTCCCAAAACAGGAGCGCTACCGGGCTGCGCTACACCCCGCTAACAATAGAAGCGATAACCAGAAGCAATGATTTGAAGTCGGGGCGACAGGATTCGAACCTGCGACCACCTGTTCCCAAAACAGGAGCGCTACCGGGCTGCGCTACACCCCGCTTCTAAACCTACCCAAGGACTATCTGAGAGAAATGTCGGGGCGACAGGATTCGAACCTGCGACCACCTGTTCCCAAAACAGGAGCGCTACCGGGCTGCGCTACACCCCGTCTTTTTCTCTATGATAACCTCTTATCATTTAGGGCAAGTATCATTTCTGATTTGCGGCTGCAAAGGTACAACATTTTTTTTGTTTCACCAAATTTTTGAATAACTTTTTTCTAAAAAAGATTCTTTTCCCTCTGTTCGCCTGCCTTTATATACGAATATAGGGCAACTTCATACCGAAATCGCCCTATATACCTTATTATATATAATATATATGATTGCTCAATACATACTACTTGATGATTCCCTCTTCTACGAAAATCTTCTTCAAAATCTGGACAGCCTGCTCAACCTGGTCTCTTGTGTGAGTAGCCATGAGGGCAAAACGTACCAATGTATCCTGAGGAGCACATGCTGGAGGGATAACAGGGTTGATGAACACACCTGCATCATAAGCCATCTTGGTAACCACGAAGGTCTTCTCTGCATCGCGTACGTAAAGAGGAATGATTGGACTCTCTGTCTCACCAATCTCGAAACCTTCCTCACGGAAACGCTTCAATGCATAGTGGGTAACATCCCAGAGATTCTCGAAACGCTCTGGCTCATTCTGAATGATGTGGAGTGCCTCAAGCGCTGCTGCTGTAGCTGCAGGAGTATTGGATGCACTGAAGATGTAGGTACGGCAGTTGTGACGGAGGAAGTTGATGGTATCCTTGTCTGATGCGATGAAACCGCCGATAGATGCCAAGCTCTTTGAGAAGGTACCCATGATGAGGTCTACCTCATCGGTCAGACCGAAGTGGTCGCAAACGCCACGTCCCTGCTTGCCGAATACGCCAAGGCCATGAGCCTCGTCTACCATGATAGAGCAGTTGTACTTATGCTTGAGCTTTACGATCTCAGGCAAGTTAGCCAAATCGCCCTCCATAGAGAACACGCCATCCACAACGATGAGCTTGATAGCATCCTCAGGAAGCTTAGAGAGCACACGCTCCAGATCTTCCATATCGTTGTGCTTGTAGTGAAGCTGGGTAGCGAAAGAGAGACGGCGACCGTCTACGATGGAAGCATGGTCGCGATCATCACAGATGATATAGTCGTTACGACCTACCACACATGCCAACACACCCTGGTTCACAGAGAAACCAGTAGAGAAGCACAATGTCTCATCCTTACCCATAAACTCAGCGAGCTCTTTCTCGAGCTGCACATGTAAATCGAGGGTACCATTGAGGAAGCGGCTTCCTGCACAGCCAGAACCGTACTTGTCGAGCGCAGCCTTAGCTGCATCGATAACGCGCTGATCGTTGGTTAAACCCTGATAAGCATTAGAACCGAACATCAAAATCTTGTGACCGTCTATATCGGTAACCTCGGTCATCTGCTTACTTGTGATTTCACGGAAATATGGATACACACCGGCAGCCATATACTTCTGTGGTTCACGATAATTCTTGTATCTTTCTTGTAATTGTCCCATTATTAATAGGTGTACTTTATTTTCGATTTTTTATTTTTCTACATTTCAGGGTGCAAAGATACAAAAAAAGACTAATAAATCCGCTATTTTCCTAAGAAAGTTTATTTTTAGCGTTTTTTTTAATGATAAATCTTGCCATTTTAGGTATTTTTATTACTTTTGCAGTACAAAATCACTAAACTCTTGACACAAAAATGAAGAAAAAGATAATATTCATCATGAATCCCATTTCGGGAACAGCCAGCAAGGCTGGCATTCCGAATCTGATAGATTCAACTTTGGACAAAGAGCTTTTTGAGTACGAGATAAAATTGACTGAAAGAGCAGGACATGCATCGGAACTGGCTACAGAGGCTAAGAACAATCACGCTGACATCGTAGTGGCAGTAGGCGGTGATGGGACCGTCAACGAAGTAGCCCGTTCGCTGGTTCATTCGGACACGGCCCTTGGCATTCTGCCTTGCGGTTCGGGCAACGGACTGGCACGCCATCTTCTCCTGCCGATGAACCTGAAGAAGAGCATCGAGGTAATCAACGCAGGCAAGATTCACGACCTCGACTATGGCGTCATCAACGGTCATCCATTCTTCTGCACCTGCGGCATGGGCTTCGACGCCTTCGTCAGCATGAAGTTTGCAGAGAGTGGAAAACGGGGACCTATCAGCTATGCTGAAAACATACTGAGAGAAGGACTGAAGTATGAGCCGGAGACGTATACGCTGGAAGACGAGACGGGAACCAAGCAATACAAGGCGTTCCTGATTTCCTGCGCCAACGCATCGCAATATGGCAACAATGCCTATATTGCCCCACAGGCTTCGATGAGCGACGGACTGATAGACGTTGTCATCATGGAGCCGTTCGATGTGATTGAGGCTCCGCAGGTCAGTTTCGACATGTTCAACAAGACACTCGACAAAAACTCGAAAATCAAATCGTTCCGTTGTAAGAAGTTGCATATCACGAGAAGCCAGCCTGGCGTGATACACTATGACGGCGATCCGGTTATGACGGGAGCCGAAATAGATGTTCATCTTGAAGAAAAAGGCATCAAGATGGTAGTTAACCCGTTTGCTGACAAGAGCGTACGCAAGCCAAACATGATACAGAATGGCATTGCCGAGTTCTTCAACGACCTGAATGCCGTGCGCGACGATATCCAAAAGGACATCCAGCGACAGAGCAAGAAGGTGGAAGCCATCAGCAAAATGGTGCAAAGGAAACTGAACCTTTGATATTGTGATTAAAGAGTAGTGAGTAGTGATTAATTTGCCTGCGGGTTGACATCATCCCTGTGCAATTACCCACTAATCACTACTAAACAATCACTACTCACTAATAATTAATCACTACTAAGCAACCACTATTCCAGATAAAATTCTTCCGTAATTTTCGCATACCATTCAGAGCGGTTTCCTTCAGAATCCGTCATGATTTCCGTGCACTTATCCATCATGCCCGCACGACTCTTGGAGAAGGCAACAAGATAGCGCTTGGGCTGCTTGCGCTCCACCGTCTTCACACCACACTGTCGGACAATTGAAAGTCCTGAGCAATAGGCTTCTGAAACAAAAGACTCCAGCACATCGGCTGGCACTATCGCAGAGAACACGCCCTCATCGGAAAGCCATCGCCTGACACCCTTCATCAGAACCGGAAACGGCAGACTGTCAGAATGCCGAGCCATCGCGCGCTTACTGTCAGGATTTTTCAGCCCGTTCACAAAGAAAGGCGGATTGCTTACTATCGCATCGAAAAGTATTCCGTCAGCCTTAGCCGCTTCCGACTTTTCCATCATTTTCTCATCCTCCTTCATCACCTTGCCATTCCCCATTTCCATCCTTTCATCCTGTCCCCTCAACAGATGTTCTTCAGAAAGATCCTGCAAGGCGCAGCACGCTATCCCTACCCGGTCGGCAAAAGGACTGGCAGCCACATTCTCCCTAGCCTGCATGCAGGCATCCGGATCAATATCTATTCCCCAAACCTGAGCCTCAGGGAAACGCTGCGCCATCATGAGCGAGATAAGTCCCGTACCCGACCCAATGTCGAGTATACGTTGTCCACCCTCAGCCCATGCACCCAGCAGCACCCCGTCGGTGCCCACCTTCATCGCACAGCGATCCTGCTGTATTTCAAACTGTTTAAATGTAAATCCAGCCATAAATCTTCTCTCGTTATTTTTTATTTTCCAAAACTATCCATTTCAGAGATAATAACGTGCAACAGTGCCATATATTGTAAAATATCGGGAAAAAGACTTCTTTTGTCACTCATAACGGAGATAAATCGGCTTTTATTTATTAAATAATCTATACTTCTACACGAATTCGCAAAAAAATGAGTAACTTTGCACCTTAAAAATAAGAATTCGATAAAAGAAATGAAAAGAAACGAAACTCAGATACAAATGTTTGCCGATTTCGAGGGCGATCCAAGCTCATTGCTCACAGAAAATCCGGCAGGAATCTATCCGATGCTCTGCACCAGAGAGCTCGTTGCCTTTCCTACTGTGCTCATCCCTATCGTCGTGGGGAGAACTGCCAGCAAGAATCTGGCAGAAAAACTGGCTAACAAGCCAAATACCATCTTCTGCGTCTTCTGCCAGAAGAACAAGGATGAAGACCATCCAAAGGAAGCCGACCTTTATGATACCGGTGTCTTCGCCAAACTCGTAAAGGTAATCAACATGCCTGACGGTTCGGGCAACCAGACCATCATCATCCAGTGCCTGAGCAGATGTCACCTGGAGAAAATCGAGAAAACCACTCCATACTATAGCGCCAGCGTAACCAGTCTGCCGGAAATATGGCCAGCGGAAAACGATACCGATTTCCCAACCATCCACCAGACACTCCTGAAGGAAACCATCAGCTATATCAACGCCAACGATAATATCCCTACCGACCTGGCTTATGCCATCAACGAGATGTCGCATAGCACCATCCAGGGAAACTTCATCTGCAGCGCCATCCCTTTCAGCATCGAAGACAAGATAAAGATGCTGGAACAGGACACACTGAACGACCGTCTGCTGGAAGCCCTCAGGGCTTTGCACAAGGAATCGAAACTGCTCCACCTGCAGAACGAAATCAGCATGAAGACCCGCTATGACCTGGACGAGGAACAGAAGGAATACTTTCTGAAACAGCAGATAAGAAACATCAGAAAGGAACTGGGAGATGGAGACGGAAGACCGGAGAGAAAGGAAATCATAGAGAAAGCCAAAGGAAAGAACTGGAACGAGGCCACTCAGAAGATATTCAAGAAGGAACTTGCCAAGCTGGACACCATCCATCCGCAAAGTCCAGACTACTCCATACAGATAAGCTTCCTGCAGACCATGGTAGACCTGCCTTGGAATGAATATACCGAGGACGACCTGAGTCTGTCGCGCGCCAAGAGAATACTGAACCGTGACCACTACGGCATGGAAAAGGTGAAGGAGCGCATCCTGGAATACCTGGCTGTAAGAGCACTGAACGGCGGACAGAAGAGTCCGATACTCTGCCTCTACGGTCCTCCGGGAGTTGGAAAGACCAGTCTCGGCAAGAGCATCGCCGACGCCATGAAGCGCAAATACGTGCGCATGTCATTGGGCGGTCTGCACGACGAGGCAGAAATACGCGGTCATCGCCGCACCTATATCGGAGCCATGCCAGGACGCATCATCAAGAACATCCAGAAGGCTGGCAGCAGCAACCCTGTCTTCATCCTCGACGAGATAGACAAGGTGGGCAAGAACAACTTCCAGGGAGACCCGGCATCGGCTCTGCTCGAAGTGCTGGACCCGGAACAGAACAACGCCTTCCACGACAACTATCTGGATGCCGACTACGACCTCTCGAAGGTTCTCTTCATCGCAACAGCCAATGACCTGGGAAGCATTCCACGCCCATTGCTCGACCGTATGGAGCTGATAGAAGTGGGCGGATACATTACCGAGGAAAAGATAGAAATAGCCAAGCGCCACCTGGTACCTACGGAACTGGAGAACAACGGTCTTGACAAGCAGGAGGAGAAAATCAGCTTAAACAAGGCTGCCCTGGAATGCATCATCGAGCACTATACACGCGAAAGCGGAGTAAGACAGCTGAAGAAGCAGATCAACAAGTGCCTGAGAAAGGTGGCATACAAGATGGCATGTGACGGCAAGCTGGAGCATCCTACCATCGGCATGGACGAGGTGAAGGAACTCCTGGGCAATCCCCCATTCAACCGCGACATCTATCAGGGCAACGACTATGCCGGAGTGGTAACCGGACTGGCGTGGACCTCTGTGGGCGGCGAGATTCTCTTCATCGAGACCTCATTGAGCCGTGGCAAGGCAGGCAAGCTGACCCTTACCGGCAATCTGGGCGACGTGATGAAGGAGTCGGCAGTCATCGCCCTGGAATACATCAAGTCGCACATCGACCTGCTGGGCGTAGACTACCGCATCTTCGAGAACTGGAATCTCCACATCCACGTACCGGAAGGAGCCACTCCGAAAGACGGTCCGTCGGCAGGTATTACCATCGCCACCAGCATCGCCTCGGCCATCACCCAGCGCAAGGTTCGCAAGAACACAGCCATGACGGGCGAAATCACCCTGCGCGGAAAGGTTCTGCCAGTAGGCGGCATCAAGGAGAAGATACTTGCAGCCAAGCGCGCCGGCATCACCGACATCGTAATCTGCAAGGACAACCGCAAGGACATCGAAGAGATTCCGGCAAAATATCTTAAGGGCGTATCCTTCCACTATGTAGAAGACGTGGCCGACGTATGGGAATTTGCCCTCACCGATGAAAAGGTAAAGCACCCTATCGACTTCACCATTCCAGAAAATGACAAAAAGAATTAAAAATGAAATTTGAATTACAAGTAACAGATAAGGCTAGCGATGCACGCACCGGCATCATCACCACCGACCACGGACAGATCAAGACTCCTATCTTCATGCCAGTAGGAACGGTGGGCAGCGTGAAAGGTGTACACTTCGAGGAACTCAAAAAGCAGGTGAAGGCTCAGATCATCCTGGGCAATACCTATCACCTCTATCTGCGTCCGGGACTTGAAGTAATCAAGGCTGCAGGCGGACTGCACAAGTTTAACGGCTGGGACCGCCCTATCCTCACCGACAGCGGCGGCTTCCAGGTATTCTCGCTCACGGGCATCCGCAAGCTGAAGGAGGAAGGTTGCGAATTCCGCTCACACATCGACGGAAGCAAGCACTTCTTCACACCGGAAAACGTGATGGATACGGAGCGCATCATCGGTGCCGACATCATGATGGCTTTCGACGAATGCCCTCCGGGACAGAGCGACTTCCAGTATGCCAAGAAGAGTCTTGAACTGACCCAGCGCTGGCTGGACCGCTGCCTGAAGCGCTTCAACGAGACCGAACCGCTCTACGGCTACCATCAGAGCCTCTTCCCTATCGTACAGGGCTGCACCTTCCCGGAGCTCCGCCGCGAGGCAGCCAAGTTTATCGCAGACAAGGGAGCAGACGGCAACGCCATCGGAGGTCTGGCTGTAGGCGAACCTACCGAGGTGATGTATGAGATGATAGAAGTGGTGAACGAAATCCTGCCAAAGGACAAGCCACGTTACCTGATGGGCGTGGGTACCCCTCAGAACATCCTGGAAGCCATCGAGCGAGGCGTAGACATGTTCGACTGCGTGATGCCAACCCGCAACGGAAGAAACGCGATGCTCTTCACCTACAACGGCACCATGAACATGCGCAACAAAAAATGGGAGATGGACTTCAGCCCAGTGGATCCGGACGGATGCGAAATCGACCAGATTACCAGCAAGGCATACCTGCACCACCTCTTCAAGGCACAGGAACTCCTGGCGATGCAAATAGCCAGCATCCACAACCTCTCGTTCTATCTGCGACTCGTTACCGATGCACGCCAGCATATAGAGCAGGGCGACTTCGTACAGTGGAAGCAATCTGTCATCGACCAGCTCGGCAGAAGAATTTAAATTACTGAAGTTAGGAGTAAGAAGTCTCAGGAGCATGGAGCCCCCGACGGCTCCTACTCCCGGAAAATACTGATTTATGAAAGATTTTAAATACATCAGAAAACATCGCAGAAGATTAAAGTTCGGCAGAACCATGGCTCGAAGATTCGGATGGCTCACCGCTGCCCTCAGATGGCTGGGCAGAAAACTGAGCTGGATGGGAAAGGTCATGCGATGGATTGGGCATAAACTGCGATTCCTCAAGGTGCTCAAGTATCTCAACCCACTGAGATACATCAAACGATTGGACTGGTATATCATCAAGAAGTTCGTAGGCTACTACTTCTTCTCGATAGCGCTCATCATCACCATTGCCATCGTGTTCGACTTCAACGACAACCTGTCGAAGTTTACCGAGTATCATGCACCGGCACGAGCTATCATCTTCGATTACTATGCCAACTTCGTGCCATATTTCGCCAACCTCTTCAGTGCGCTGTTCGTGTTCGTAGCGGTCATCATGTTCACCTCCAAGCTGGCAGGCAATTCCGAGATCATCGCCATGCTGGCATCGGGAGTATCGTTCAAGCGCCTGCTTCGCCCGTACATGATTACCTGCATGTTCCTCTCGGCACTCTCCTACACGCTCTCTGCCTATGTGATTCCGCACGGCACGGTCATCCGACAAAACTTTGAGACGATGTACAAGAACAAGAAGAAGAATACCTCTGCCGAAAACGTGCAGCTGCAGGTGGACCGAGGCGTGATAGCCTACATCCAGCATTACGACAACAACTTGAAGAGGGGCTACGGATTCTGTCTAGACAAGTTCCAGGAAAAGAAACTGGTGAGCCACCTGACGGCATCAGAAATACAGTATGATACCATCAGCGACTCCAAATACCACTGGAAACTTACCAACTGGAAGGTACGCCGACTGCATGGCATGAAAGAGAAGATTACGAGCGGAATGAATAAAGATACGCTCATCACCATGGAGCCAACCGACCTGGTCTACTCCAAGGGACAGCAGGAAACCTTTACCAGTCCGGAGCTGAAGGATTACATCTCCAAGCAGATCAACCGCGGTTCGGGCAATGTGGTACAGTACAAGGTGGAGTATCATAAGCGCATCGCCTCCTCCTTCGCCTCATTCATCCTCACCATCATCGGCGTGTCGCTCTCCTCACGCAAGCGCAAGGGCGGCATGGGTAAGGCTCTGGGACTGGGTCTGGCTTTGAGCTTCGGCTATATCATGCTGCAGACCGTCTGCGCCACCTTCGCCATCCAGGCAAACTTCCCGCCGATGCTGGCGGCATGGTTGCCTAACATCATTTACGCCTTCGTGGCATACTTCTGCTACCGCAAGGCACCGAGATAATAAACATTGAAAAAAGAAAGAAAATGTATTTCGACGAATTAGATTTAAACGACAACGTGCTCGACGCATTATACGATATGCGATTCGACACATGCACCCCAGTACAGGAAAAATGTATACCAGAGATATTGGAAGGTCATGATGTGCTCGGCGTAGCCCAGACCGGAACCGGAAAGACAGCAGCCTATCTGCTGCCGGTATTGAGCAAGCTGGATGATGGTGGCTATCCTAAGGATGCCATCAACTGCGTCATCATGTCGCCTACCCGTGAGCTCGCACAGCAGATTGACCAGGCGATGCAGGGCTTCGGCTATTATCTGCAGGACGTGAGCAGCGTGGCTGTATATGGTGGAAACGACGGCAACCGCTACGATCAGGAGCTGAAGAGTCTCCGCATGGGTGCCGATGTAGTCATCGCTACACCAGGACGTCTCATCACCCACATCTCGCTGGGCAACGTAGACCTCAGCAAGGTAAGCTTCTTCATCCTCGACGAGGCCGACCGCATGCTCGACATGGGTTTCTCGGAGGATATCAATACCATCGCTGCCAAGCTGCCTAAGACTTGCCAGACCATCATGTTCTCGGCTACCATGCCAGAGAAGATTGAGGAATTGGCAAAGTCGCTGCTCAAGAATCCGGTAGAGATCAAGCTCGCAGTGAGCAAGCCTGCAGAGAAAATCAAGCAGGAGGCTTACGTATGTTACGAAACCCAGAAGATGACCATCATCAAGGATATCTTCAAGGCTGGCGACATGAAGCGTGTCATCATATTCAGCGGCAGCAAGATGAAGGTGAAGCAGCTGGCTGCTGCCCTCCAGCAGACCGGTATCAACTGCGGCGCCATGCACTCTGACCTGGAGCAGGCTGAGCGTGATGATGTGATGTTCAAGTTCAAGAGCGGTCAGTATGACGTGCTTGTGGCTACCGACATCGTGGCTCGTGGTATCGACATCGACGACATCGAGATGGTTATCAATTATGACGTGCCTCACGATACCGAAGATTACGTTCACCGCATCGGTCGTACAGCACGTGCCAACCGCGACGGTAGAGCCATCACCTTCGTCAACGAAGAGGACATGTTCTGGTTCCAGCAGATTGAGAAGTTCCTGGAGAAGGTGGTAGAGAAGATGCCGCTTCCTGAGGGATGCGGCGAGGGGCCTGAATATATCAAGCTGAACAAGCCTAGCAAGAAAGGCGGACGTGGAGGCAAGGGCGGAAACGGACGCAAGGGCAATGGACGTGGCGGAAATGAGAACGGCGAAAAGACCAAAGCTAAAAACAGACGCCAGAAAGACCGCGAGCAGACTGCTCATAAGCATAAGCCAAACAACCCTAACAACCGACAGGAGAAAGCTCCTAAGGAAGGAAAGGGACAGAACGGTGAGGCTCAGCAGAACGGTCAGAACGGACAGCAGAAGAAGGACGCTCAGAACGGACAGCAGAAGCAGGGCAACAAGAAGCCTCAGCAGAACAAGCCATATCCACAAAACCAGGAAGGCGAACAGACAAGAAGCAACGACAATCCAAACAACAAGCGTCGCAACAACAACAAACGCCGCAATGGTAACAATGGCAACAACGGTAACAATGCTGAGAATGCAAACCCTCAGCAGCGCCCTGGTACAGAAAACAATGTACGCCCAGGAAGCAACGGTCGTGGCAGAGGCGTAGCTCAGAAGAAGCAGAATCCAAACAACCAGCAGAAGCAGAATGCAGCTCCACAGAAACCGGGGGCAGCTCCTCAGCAGAAGCCAGCCCCAGCTCAGAAAAAGGGCGACAAGCAGGGTTCACGCAAGTATGAGCCAGTGGTAAATCCACAGAAGAAAGAAAACGTGGTAAAGAAAATCTTCAACAAGATTTTCGGATTCAAGAAGTAATATAACAAGTCGCAAAAAGGCAAAAGCATTCAAACCCTGATTGCTTTTGCCTTTTATGTTTTCCTTCCACCGATAACCGTTAGTTCTGTCATCAATAGTGTTAAAAATCATAAGAATCACATCGGTTCGCATTATTTTTATTATCTTTGCATTTCAATAAGACATATATAAATAAATATAGAATATAAAATTATGAATGTAGGAGATAGAATACCAGAGATTCTTGGCATTGACCAGGACGGACGTGAGATCAAGGCAAGCGACTATCGTGGTCGCAAGATAGTACTCTACAGTTATCCGAAGGCTAACACCAGCGGATGCACTGCCGAGGCCTGCTCGCTGCAGGCACACAAGGAGGAGCTGGCAGCAGCCGGTTACGAGATTATCGGCGTGAGCAAGGACAAGCAGGCGCTGCAGAAGAAGTTTGCAGAAACCAAGGGCCTGCAGTTCCCTCTTATTGCTGATACCGAGACCACCCTGTTGCAGGAACTCGGCTGCTGGGGCGAAAAGGTAACCTGCGGCAGAAAGACCATCGGCATCCTCCGCACCACTTATCTCGTCAACGAAGAAGGCGTCATTGAGAAGATTTTCACTCCAAAGGAGATCAAGACCAAGATTCATGCTGAGCAGATTCTGGATTACATCCATCAATAAGCCTACAGCAGAATGGACGATATTGTCATCGAACTTTTTCTGTTGAACATCGGAGCCAGTTTTGTACAACGCACTACTGGCTTCGGCTTTGGCATCTTCATCATGACGATGCTCCCCTCCATCATGCCCTCATACGGTGAGGCAACAACCCTCTCTGGCATCCTGGCGATGACAACCTCCCTGATCATCGTCATTCAGAAATACAAGTACATCACCTGGAGACGGCTGCTGCCCATTCTGTTCACCTTCATCATCATCTCCATCGGAGCCATCTTCGTGCTCAAGCGGATGGAATATCACATACTGAACATATTGCTAGGCATTACGCTGATCATCGTAAGCATCTACTTCGCCTTCTTCAGCAAGCGCATCAAGGTGAAGACTACGCTGCCCGTGCAGGTTACGGCAGGAACATTGAGCGGACTGATGGGAGGATTCTTCGGTATGCAGGGACCACCAGCCGTACTCTATTTCGTCAGTTCAGAGCCCGACAAGGATCGCTATCTGGCGATGACGCAGACCTATTTCCTGGCAGGCAATCTGATAATGACACTGGCAAGAGCCTACAACGGTTTCTTCACCACCACGGTCTCCATAGGTTATATCTACGGAATAGCCGGAGTCTTCCTCGGCAACCTGATAGGCTCCTGGGTATTCAAGCACCTCAGCGGTTCCCTGCTCAAATATATCATCTATACCTATATCGGAATCAGCGGATTAACCTTCCTTCTGGGGGCGTAACCCTCTGTCAGGCACACATAAATAGCAGAACTTTGCAAAAAGATAGAGTTATCAATAAGCATTTTATGCTAAAAGATAAAGTTTAAAATTTAAAGAGTATGTTAGAACATATTGCAGATTTCACAGCGTGGCCAATCCTTACTGGTATTTTCATTGGCTATATTGCCAACCGCATTATGAGCGGTGAAGGAAAAGGATGTTGTATGAATCTCTTCATAGGTATTGTAGGCAGTTATGCCGGTGCCATCATCAGCAGTCTGCTGAACATTGAGTTGTTTGGCAAAGGTTATCTTACCAATTTCATCTTCTGTGTCATTGGTGCCATAGCGGTATTGTGGATTTGGAAGAAGCTTTTCGATTAACATCCCATCAAGTAGATATAAATATTGGTTTAAAGACATAAGATAATGACAAATAAGGAATTGATACTCGCCAGTCTGATGAGGGCGATGATAAAATACGATGGTGGCGATGCGCCACGCATCCAGCATTTCGTAAAGGTGCACGACTTTGCCCGTATGATTGCGATAGCAGAGGGAATGAACCAGGAAGACCTCTTCGTGCTCGAAGCAGCAGCCATTCTTCACGATGTAGGCATTCATGTTTCAGAAGCCAGATACGGCAACTGCGATGGCAAGCACCAGGAAGAACTGGGTCCTGATGAGGCAAGAAAAGTACTGTCAGAAGTAGATGGATTCACAGCCGCGCAGACAGAAAGAATCTGCTGGCTCATTGCCCATCATCATACTTATAAAGATGTTACCAGCCTCGACCACCGCATTCTGCTCGAAGCAGATTTCCTGGTCAATTCCTTCGAAGCCCAACTTGCTCCCAAAGGCATCATCATCTTCCGCGACCATGTATTTCGCTCGGAGTCAGCCATCAGAATGCTGAATGATATGTGGGGACTGGAATAAGGAGAATACTTTTGTCTAAAAAAATAATAATTTAAAATCATGGGAAAAACAATAAATGATATGGGAAATAGACAGCCGGATAGCAATGCTGGCAGCAGTAAGCAAAAAGGAGTGAAAAATAAGCAAACCCGGCAGTTGGCACTATGGATTGGCGCTTTGATAGTAGGCGCAGTCTTAGGTATGTTCGGCATCAGCTGGCTGGATGGCCTGATGAATGTCATCGCCACGGTCTATACCCGCTTATTCCAACTTCTAGCAGTACCAACCATAGCCTTGGCAGTCATCACAACCCTGGCATCCTTGGGCAACCAGGCAGATACCGGTAAGATATTCCGCCACGCCATCACCTACACCCTACTCACGACGATAGCAGCTGCAGCAGTGGGACTGGTGCTCTACAACATCGTTTCTCCAGGCAATTTACCTACAACCTTGGTACAGAACGGTATGGCAGATGTTCCCCAAAAGCTGGGAGAAACCAGCTATTATGACCATATTCTTGGGGTAATACCCAACAACATCATCAAGCCGTTTGCCGAAGGAAATGTACTCTCCATCCTGATTTTGGCTGCAGCTGCAGGTATTGCTTTAACCAAAATGCCATCAAGCGATAAGAAAGAAGTCGTGATGAAGGGATTGTTTGGATTACAGGATTTGCTTTTCTTGCTGATTCATGGATTAATCTGGGCTCTGCCTCTGGGTATCGTTGCCTTTGCAGCACAACTCTCTGCCCAGTTCTCTGCGGGTATCGTGATGGCTTCTCTAGGAAAGTACGTAGCTGTTATCCTGGGAGGTAATGTCATTCAATTCTTCATCATTCTCCCGCTCTTCCTCTTGGCAAGAGGCTTGAATCCTGTGCGTACATTGGGAAAGATGATGCCGGCAGTATTAATGGCTCTGTTTACAAAGAGTTCTGCTGCTACGTTGCCGGTAACGATGCAGACTGCAGAAGATAGGCTGGGAGTTTCCAATCAGGTTTCCCGCTTCGTATTGCCTATCTGTACTACCATCAACATGAATGGTTGCGCTGCCTTTATCCTCGTAACTTCCTTATTCCTGATGCAGAATGGAGGAATGCCTTTACCTTGGACTACGATGATTCTCTGGCTCTTCATTTCAGTTATCTCAGCCGTGGGTAATGCAGGAGTGCCGATGGGATGTTATTTTCTGACCCTATCTCTGATGTCCGGCATCAATGCTCCTATCGGCATCATGGGTATCATCCTGCCAATCTATACCATTATCGACATGGTAGAGACGGCAGAGAATGTATGGTCAGACTCCTGTGTCTGCGCCATGGTGGATAAGGACTTGAAAGGATAGAGTCCACTTGAAAAAGTATTCTCATTAAAAGTTTAACATACATTCGTTCTTCAAGCAACAGACGGGAACAACTGAGGAGGGAAAACGGAACATTTTGGCAGAAATGATTAAATTAATTATACTTTGATGCCACTTTTGCAGCATTTATTGCCAGTTCTGGCAAAAACCGTTCACTCCTGATATAAAAATTCACCTGGCACATAACTTGCTAATACATAAGATGAAAGCGGAAGCCGAAAGGGCAAGGGGAACGTTAAGAACCCTAAGCAATGGCATTTGAGGGTTTCTCGAAATCCTTGAGTCCCGAAAGCCGAAGCGTTCATTAAGAAAAAGGATAAATTAATAAACAATTAGAAATCCCGACAGAGCCGGAAGGCGAAGAGAGGACGAGAAAAATAAAATTCGGAGGTTTTACATTATGTTGTTAGCTCGTAGAAATAATAGTGTTTCAAATTGGTTGAATAGTTGGTTTAATGACAACTTCTTCGATACAGAATTGATGCCACACATGAACGCCACAGCTCCTGCTGTTAACGTGAAGGAGGATGCTACAGCTTACAAAATGGAGATTGCAGCTCCTGGCTTGAAGAAGGATATGGTCAAGATGAACATTGATAAGGATGGTTATCTGAATGTATCTATCGAGAACAAGAACGAGAAGAAGGAGGAAAAGAAGGAAGAGCATTACCTGCGTCGTGAATTCTCTTACAGCAGCTACTCTCAGAGCTATGCTTTACCTGAGGATGCCAACCACGAGAAGATTTCTGCTGAGGTCAGCGATGGTGTCTTGAAGATTGAGATTCCTAAGGTAGCCAAGGAGGAGAAGAAAGACGATGTGAAGCACATTGAGGTAAAGTAATCACTCATAACGTGCTAAGCAGCTTTTTGGATGACATTTCATTGCACCCTAGAAAATAATTAAAACGGAGGGCTAGTCCTGATAATGGGACTAGTCCTTTTTTGTGCCGGTTCTCATATATATACATATTATATGTGCCGATTCCTCTATATCAATATCAAAAAACACCTATTTCAATACGAATACCTTCGTTTCATGATTACTGCAAGAAATCATCGTTGCTTACCTTTACACCAAGTGGTCCATAGTCGCCAAGAGCTTTGTGAGCAAGCTGCTTGTCGGGATCGGTCACATGGTCGATAGGCTCGCCAGTATCATCCTTGTAAGCTGTAGGTGTCATGGTTGCGATGGAGTGTTTCCATTCCCTGTCTGGAAGAATGTTCCTATACATGACAGCCACAATCTCTCCGATAGGATTGCCGTCTATGTTCTTTTTCTCACTGTCCCAAATGAAGAGATTGACATACTCTCCGTTGGCATTCATTTCGTTCACCTTGCTCTGTATGGCTGATAGCTTAGGATTCTTTTTCAGGCAAACCACAAATGTTGCTTTCTTGCCATCGGCATAGCGAGCCTTCGCATCATATACAGACATATATGAGCGTGTGTCGCTTGCTGAGCCAATGCAGATAGACCAGTAACGTGTCACAGCTTTTCTGTATTCCTCAGGCTTTGTTGGCACCGTGGCCGGTATGAAGGAGAATGTGAGCACAGAGTCCTCGCGCAAATGCGTTCTTCCATAAAGGTATGACGTGGAGTTGTTTGGATAGTACCTGCCAACTGGAGCAAGGAAGAATGGCATCTCCCTGTTTTCGTCGGATTTCTGTGTAAACACCTTCGATGTTACCTTATAGACATTTGATGCAACGTGTTCTGGCACGAAGGTCTCATGCAAGTTCATGTCGAGTGCGGTAATGGCTGGAAGTTCTACTCCTGCGTATTCGTCTTTTTGGCTTCCATCAGCAGTAGTTCCCAGGTAATGTCTGAGAGCAATGGCTACTTTGTTCACACCTTCTGCAACTTTCACCACATTCTCTGAACCAAGTTTGTCTATTACGCTTTGTGGCGTTCCGTTTGGCACCACATAGAGGGTGAAATAGTTCTTTCCCGTAGTGGTTGCGACGAAAGGATTCGTGCTTCCGTTATCTGCCGAGATGTCCTGGTCATCGATGCCTGCGAAAACGTCTCCTGTCATATCATTGTATAGTGATATGCTGAAATATCTGCAATGAGGGTATTCTCCTTTCAGACATAAAATCTTGTCACTATTTTGGCCTGCCTGATAGGTGTATTCCCAATAATTGGAATATAAGTCCGGGTATGCTCCGAGAACCTCACCATCGCCTTTCAGGGTTGGGCCCCATTGCTCCTTAGGCGACAAGGTAGGGATTTTTATATCGTTGCTGCTGTCATCATCGGAACATGCGATGAAAGTCATTGCCATGATACAACTTAGCAATGAGGTCATGATAATTTGCTTGATTTTCATACTTCCTGTTTTTTAAAATTAATACACTTTTTGTCCTCACTCTGTTTTACTTGATTTCCACTCTGAACGGTCCAGATACCGAGTTGTAGAGTAAGTCACCATTGTCAAAGAACTGTATGATGGCATATGCTCCATTGGCCCGATTGTCTTTGCCTAGGATTGTGCGGTGGCGTGTGGTGCCGGTGCGCCAGTCGAGTCCGGTTACTTCCCATCCTGTGGCATCGTTCCATCCACTTACGAATACCATTTCAGACGATGTGCTTACAGCAGGAATCATACTTGGTGAACTGACGTCAGCACGTGTCCACTTAGTCTCCCACTTGTTCTCCTTTGTGTTCCAGCTCACGCATTCAACACCTCTAGGAGTCTCTATGGTAGGACCGATTGCTAGTACGCCTATAATCTTGTCGTTTATCTTTTCCGTTGTCTGGCTGATGTTGTTCACCACGAAAGCGTCGTATCCTGCGGTTACTACGGATTGCTCCGACTGTACCCATTCGGTAGAGGTTGGTAATCCGCACGTTATGTCGAACGTTCCTGCCAAACGCTTGTTGCCGGAATCTACAGGCTTGGCATCGGCAGGTATGGCGTCACGCCAGAAAGCTACGAGTTTCATTTTCTTTGCTCCGTCTGTTATCACCACGAGTTTGTCCTCGTCGTTGCCAAATCCCATTAGTGTTGGGGTTGCTCCTGTACCATATCCGAGCTTGATACATGGTGCCATTGGACCTCCGTCATACTCGGCTTTCCATGCTCCATCGCTTTCGCTGTCAGAGAACTTTCCATTCTTGCATATCAGCTTTTGCATGAGTCCCTTGCCGTTGGCCTCCTTGGCGTTGCTTGCCACATATACCCCGCCGTTCTCATCCACTGCTATTGAGTTCGTCAATATCTGGGTGCTTGCCAGTGGGTAGGTATCTTCTACCGTGGTCAACTCACGGTTGAGTACAACAAGAGCATTCTGTGCCGCCACGAGCAAATGTCCATCGTATGTCATGGTAGCTCCCACCAGAGTGTAAGAGTTGTTGATATACGGTGTGAGCTTAATCTGACTGTCTAGCTCTATGCCTTCCTTTGGATTATTTGGGTTCTTCAGCCTGTACCTTGCCATGATGTGTCCAGCATTGGTATATACATAGTTGTCCTTGTCGCACAACACATAGTTTCCATTGGCTATAGACATCTGTGGAGCAGCACCTAGCACTCCGGTTACGGCTGTTGCCAGTTCTGAGTAAGACGAGTAGCTGGATGTCAAGATATTGAGCTGTTCTTGATTCTTCATTGTTATTCCAGGCAAACCAGCTTCTGCGAGTCTTTCAAAGTTGCCGTTGGATACGTCTATGATAGATACTCTGTCGCTACTCATTCCCCACATGTATTTTGGGGAAGTGGATGCGAGCGTCATGAGGTTCACAGGACCGCTGCTTGTTGCCTTGCATTTCGTCAGGTCGGCATAGAACGTGCCGTCCTTCACTTTTGCAGTGAAAGCATCGGTCTGAGCCGAATTGAAATGGGTGATGCTGTATTCCTCTTGTGCCAGCCAAGGGTTTGCCTTTGGCTTGGATAGTTCTGCCAGAGGAATGTTGGGATTTCCGTTTCCCCCATTGTTGTCATCATCAGTACAAGCAGTTAACATCGCCGCTCCTATTGCGAGGATGAATAATAATAGATACGTTTTTTTCATAATTATTTATTGTTTTAAAATGAATACTCGTTTTGTAACAACAATTCCGAACCTACCAAAAGAAGGAAGAACAACAGTATATAAATATAAAACTGTTCTTGCTTGACGAAATCTGCGAAACTGAATTTCTTATTCCAATGATTTCCCAGATAGAGACGGTAGTCGCGTATCATCACAAGGATGAACACTATGATAATCACAGCCACGATCACTACAACAATCATGATGAGATTTCCATCTGAAATTGAAATGGTTGGTTCTGTTCCTGTCATTTTCATTATCTGTTATGTTATTGATTCGAGTACAAAAATAGCTTTTTTATTTTGAAAGTGATAGTAGCTTTTCCATAGTAGTTGTAGCTTTTCCACAAAAAAAGTAGTAGCTTTCCTAGGAAAACTACTACTTTTTAAACAGTATTTAATGTATGATTACAAAAATACACACTTAGATGGAGACAAACTGTTTGCGCCATTGGCTAGGTGACATGCCCGTTTTCTGCTTGAATATACGATAAATCCATGTGTGGGATGAGAAACCGCACTCTGTGGAAATAGCGTCAATGCTATATTCGGGGTTGGCTTTCATCATGCGAACTGCCTCATTAAAGCGAATGTCGCTAAGCCAGGTTCTAAAATTGGTATATTCTGACTGGTTGAAGTATTCTGTCAGTTCGATTTTCTTGTATCCCAACTTGGTAGCTAACGAATAGATGCTAACTTCATAGTCCTTATAAAATCCCTCTTCACACCATTTCTTGAGGGCTAATTCTATTTCTATCTTTCTATTTGCTGTCAAGATATTTGTACCATAAGTATTCTTGCCGTCTTTTATATCTTCTGCTTCCGTGACTTTTGCCTCTGCGTCATTTTCCTCATGAATGACTTCTTTGGGTGTGATGTAATAGCCCATAGCAATGAAAGTGTGGACGAAAAAGATGACAGAGAGTAACATCAAGGGACCTATTATATATAATAAGGTATTGAAGAGGATTGCTACAGGCAGAAGTCCAGCAGTAAGGTATAGCAAAATGATGCTGGCTTGCGAATAGCGCACGTATGAAATCAAGTCACTTCCGAAATTTTCCATGAGCTTCTGCCTTCGGGTATTTGTTTCTTTGCGAATGATAAAGATAAAATATGCCATGCTAGCCATAAAAAGACCGAGCATCACATAGAGCATATTGCCAATGTGTAAACTATGACTTTTGAATATGCCAATGATGAAAACTAGGGCGATGAGTATGTATGCCATTATACTACGTAAACAATAACGGCGCACTTTGCTGCCTGTGCTCTCTATGTTGATGATGGAGAGAGTGATGGCAAATGCCACTGGGGTATAGAACAGTATGTTGAATGCTGCGCCCACATCGGTACCTTGTGCACGGAATCCATGAACCATCTGTAAGAGGTAGTGGACGGAGAAGAATAGCATGGATGCAACGAGAAGCCATCTTGATATTTCGTAGCGCCACACCTTCCATCTCACCTGCAAACTTGCCATGGCTAATTGCAATGCCAGCATGGCTGTAATGACGCAACATACAAGTTGCAATATGAATAACGATGTCATAATATTGTTATAATCTTAATTCCACAACACTATTATAAATCAAACCTTTTAAGCCCCAGAACAACAAAAAGTTGCTCAGGATTTTGTCATGTGAGAATTTTCACTTATCTTAGTGTTGCGAAAAGAAAACAAGCAAAACTCTGACATAACATGGCAAAGATACAAATTAAATCTGAGAAACTCACTCCTTTTGGAGGATTTTTTCGGGTCATGGAGCAATTTGACTCCACATTGTCTTCTATAATCGACCCAACCCTCGGTCTAAGGTGTAGATTGTTCGGTTGGATGCATCAGAGACGTAGTTTCCATGGAAAACGTGATTGAAACTATGAACAGCGTGGAAATCGTAGTAGTAGTAGTAGAAGAAGAACTGTTTTTTTATCTTTTTTAATTCTATTTTTCCTATGCATTCAGCTAAAATTCATACCTTTGCATTATCTTTTCAAAAAACAACAAAATGTAATCAATATGAAACAGAAATATGTTATAACGGGATGGCTTGTCGCATTCATTATCAGTTGTATGATGCTGGCGGGATGCACCGAAAAATCCAGCAAGCTAGAGAAGAAAAACGTGAAAGTTGAGACTATCTCCGTGGGGAATACAAACCTGGGGGGAACGAAAGACTATGTGGGAACCATCGAGGAAAAGATGGGATCTACACTCAGTTTCGAGATAGCCGGAAACATCACTTCCATACGGGTGGAAGAAGGAGATAGAGTGAGCAAGGGACAGCTGCTCGCCACCATCAACCCTACCACCGTGAAGGAGGCTCACCGGGCAACACTCACCACCCTGAAACAGGCGCAGGATGCCTACAGAAGATTCCTGCCCCTGCACCAGTCGGGAACCATCTCGGATATGAAATGGGTGGAGATAGAAAGCAAACTGGAACAGGCAAAGGCGGCTGAAAGCATCGCCCGCCAGCAACTCTCCCACTCTACCCTCACAGCTCCTTTTGCAGGCGTCATCGCTGCCAAGAACGTGGACTTGGGAGCCTACGTGCTCCCCGGACAGCCTGTGCTGAAACTCGCCAATGTGGCACAAGTCAACGCCAAGGTATCCGTACCCGAAGCTGAAATATCTCATCTGCACGTGGGCGACAAGGTGAAACTGACGGTAGCCGCTCTTTCGGGTGCCATTTTCCGGGGAACGATTTCAGAAAAAGGCATCGATGCCAACCCCATCTCGCATACCTACGATGTCAAGGTGGGCATCACCAATCCGCAGGGCAGTCTGCTCCCAGGCATGGTATGCAACGCCCAGGTGCAGGGTAGCGCTGCTACCCCATCCCACATCACCGTTCCGCCACAAAGCATTGAACTGGATATAGATAACTCCCGATTCGTATGGACCGTGGTAAACGGAAAGGCACATCAGCAACCCGTAACTACCGGCGATTTCGAAGGCGACGGCATCGTCATCCTTTCGGGACTGAAGGCTGGCGACCAGGTTATCATCAATGGCCAGCAGAAAGTTTCTGAAGGAATGAATGTAGATACAGCAAAAAGCGATAACCGATAAAAAAAATGGAGGGAAAAGATATGAATCAAGAGACAAGGCAAAAGACAAGCCAAGAGACAAGGCTAGAGACAAACAAACCGGAGGATTCCAAAAAGCCGGAGAGAGACACCGCCCTTCGCGACCACATCAAGGCACGCATCACCAGGAAGCCCAACCGCATCATCAAGCGCTCGTTCATCGAGTCGGCGATGTGCAACCACAACATCGTGATGCTTCTGATGGGCATGCTCGTATTTCTAGGCATACTCGGCATCTGTATCATGCCCAAGCAGGAGATGCCGCAATTCACCATCAGGCAGGGTGCCTGCGTAGCCGTATATCCGGGCGCTACATCCGGAGAGGTGGAAGAACGGGTGGCTAAACCGCTGGAGAACTTCATCTTCGGATACAAGGAGGTGAACAAGAAAAAGACCTATACCCAGAGTAAGGACGGCATGCTGATCGTGTTCCTGGAACTCAACGACGACGTGGAGGACCGGGATGCCTTCTGGAGCAAGTTCAAGCATGGCCTGCAGGCCTTCAAGAGCTCCCTTCCTACGGGTGTCCTTGCCCTGCAGGCTGTGGATGACATCGCCGATACCTCTGCCCTGCTCATCACGATGGAAAGCAAGCAGAAAACCTATAGGGAACTGAATACATACATAGACCAGCTGAAGGACAGACTGCGCCGCATTGATGCCATCTCGAACCTGCGAACCTACGGACTGGAAAACGAACAGATAAGCATCTGCCTGGACCAGAACAAACTGGCCAAATACGGCATCGGCCCCTATAAGATTCTGAACGACCTTGCCCTGCAGGGCTTCACCACCGTGAGCGGAAACCTGGAGATGGGCAACCTCAACCTGCCCATCCACATCACCGACTCCTACAACAACGAGCGGGATGTGGCAGAACAAATCGTATATTCCGACCCCAGGGGCAACATCGTGCGCCTGAAGGACATCGCACAGATTAAAAGAGAATATCCGAAACTGAATAAATACATCAAGAGCAACGGCAACAAATGCGTGCTCCTATCCATTGAAATGCGACCGGGAAACGACATCGTGAAGATGGGAAGAGACGTACACAAGATGATGGATGATTTTGAACAGTCCCTGCCAGGCGATGTACACATCAATACCATTACCGACCAGAGCAAGGTGGTAAGCGAATCGGTGCTAAACTTCCTGCGCGAGCTGCTCATATCGGTCATCTCCGTCATCATCGTGGTCATCCTGCTCATGCCGCGCCGCGTGGCAGAGGTATCAGCCCTCAGCATCCCTATCACCATCTTCTCGTCGGTGGGCATATTCTATCTTTTCGGCATGGAGCTGAACACCGTTACACTGGCTGCCCTCATCGTAACACTGGGTATGGTGGTGGATGATTCCGTGGTTATCATCGACAACTACATGGAGAAGCTGGGCCATGGCATGTCGCGCTGGCATGCAGCCATCTCCGCTCCTAGAGAATTCTTCATGTCGGTGCTTTCTGCCACGCTCTGCATCTCGCTCACCTTCTTCCCATTCCTCTTTACCATGCATGGAGACATGGGCGATTTCGTAAAATCATTCCCCTGGGCTATGTTCATCATCCTGAGCATCTCGCTCATGGTTTCGCTGCTGCTCACACCTTATTTACAGTATATGGTGATTCACCAGGGCATCAGCAGCCAGCACAAGCCCAACGCCCGCAAAAAGCCGCTCGACTATCTGCAGATGGGGTATACCTGGTTGCTGAAACGCTGTTTCGCCTTTCCACGCACCACCCTCGCTGTGGGCATCATGCTGGTGAGCACCGGAGCCATCATCTTCGTACATCTTCCGCAGAGAATGATGCCTATCGCCGAGAGAAACCAGTTTGCCGTAGAGTTCTATCTACCTAGCGGAACCACCGCTGCAAGAACCGCACAGGTGGCAGATTCTATGGCCCACATTCTGCAGCGCGACCCGCAGGTAACAGCCGTAACCACGTTTGTTGGTCAGGGTTCACCCCGTTTCCATACCACCTATGCGCCACAGATTGGCGGTGAGAACTTTGCACAGTTTATCGTGAATACGGTAGATAACGATGCCACAGAAGAGGTACTCGACCGATATGCCGACCGATACTCCAACTATTTTCCCGACTGCTACATCCGCTTCAAGCAGATGGATTACAACAACGCCACCTACCCTATCGAAGTAAGAGTGAGCGGCGACAGCATGGGCGACCTGAAGGCTGCCGCCAGGAAGATAGAAGCCTGCATGCACAAGATAGAAGGCATCAACCTGATTCGTACCAACTACGAAGAGCCCCTGCCTGGCATCAGGGTAACTCCAGATGCTACCGAGGCCAACCGGCTGGGTGTGAATAAGACCATACTCTCTGCCGACCTTGCCATTCATTATGGCGATGGCATCCCGATGGCCACCCTTTGGGAAGGCGACTATCCGGTGAAGATGGTTCTGAAATCGGAAAACGACAGCGACCTTGCCAATGAATACATCCCCGTGATGGGAGGAACATCGAGCGTTCCACTCCGCCAGCTGGCTAAGATTTCGCCCGACTGGCACGACGGCAGCATCATACGCAGAAACGGCGTGCGTACCATCTCTATCATAGGTGAACCTTTAAGGGGATTCAATGCCAACCAATTGGCCAACGAACTGAAGCAGGAAGTATCCAAACTCCCGCTAGATTCCAGTCTTGATTGGGAGATTGGCGGTATGGCAGAAAAGGATGCCGAAACCCTTCCTCAGGTTACATCGGGCGTGATGATAGCAGCCTTAATCATCTTCTTCATCCTGCTCTTCCATTTCAAGCGCATCAGTCTGGCACTGGCGAATCTCTCGTCCATGTCGCTCTGCATCTTCGGTGCAGCGATAGGCCTTCTGGTTACGGGTTTCGACGTGAGTCTTACCTGCATATTGGGCATTGTGAGCCTGATGGGTATCCTGGTAAGAAACGGCATCATCATGCTCGACTATGCCGAGGAACTGCGCCGCGACAAGGGGTTATCAGTAAAGGAAGCCGCCTTCCAGGCTGGCGAGCACCGCATGCGCCCTATCTTCCTTACATCGGCAGCCGCCTCGGTAGGCGTACTGCCTATGATGGTAGAGAACAATACGCTGTGGTCGCCAATGGGAGCCGTTATCTTCTTCGGTACGCTTATCTCGATGGTACTCATCGCCACCATCCTGCCTGTGCTCTATTGGCTCGTGTTCGACAAGCACGGCAAGTATAGTTTGAGGAAGCAGTAAACGCAGAAGCCTGCCGGCAGTGATGCCGGCAGGCTTCACTTTTCATAAACCGAACCTAAAATCCTACTTATCTTTTGAGATAATAAAACTGCAATTTAAACCTAAATATAAACTTTTACCTTGATGAAAACTCTTTCTACTTCTTTATCTATCTATATATATATGTACTGCGAAAAAAGTCTCACAGTCTCACTTTTGTCTTCAAAATACCAGTTATCTTTCTGATAATTAATAACTTAACATCAATGACACTTCTTGAAAAAATGCAGCAAGAAGTATCATCAATGTATCATGGAAGTATCATCAATGTATCATGGAAGTATCATCATATTATGGTCGTACAAATAAAAGGTGTATAGTTGTACGACTATAAAGCTACGATTGTACAACTATAGGGTGTATAGTCGTACGACTAAACAGGTTATAACCGTACAACTAAAGGGGTTATAGTTGTACGATAACAAGGGGTTGCCACTAAGCTCGACAGAGGTGCTGACTGCAGTCAGCAGACCTGCTGACTAGGCTCAGCAGAGCTGCCGAGCCTAGTGGCAACAGTTGGGAAGATACTTGATTGCACCCGAGAAGATACTTACTTCAACCCAAAAGGATACTTACTTGAACCCCAAAAGCCGTTTACTTCAACTTCCTATCATCATTCCTTCTTCCACAAACGATAGAGCGTAACAGGACCTTCCTTGGTAGCATACATTCTGGCAGCCGGTTCCTCACAGAGATCATTCAATACCTTATTGGCATGATAGCGGGTGACACCGAATTCACGAATCATATCCTTCACCGTAATATAACCCTGCTGCTGGCAAATCTCTACAATATCAGCAAACTCCTTATCTGCCTCCTTTGGAGTAGATTTCACACTCCAATACTGTCGGCTGCAACCATTAGAGTGGCGCTTCAGCCTTTCCAGAAACTCCTTCGTGGGCTGAATTTCCAAGCCGCAGATATCCACCTCATTGGCTGGAATCAGATCACCCTCATGATAGGTCCTTTTCCATTCGATTCCATTCTTGTCCTTATGCTTCACCATCCCCAGCTTAGGCTTGACGATAAACATATCGCCTACCCTCACCTCGTTGCCCTCAGCCAAGGCGTAAAGCGTTTCATCCTCCAGCGTTTCCAATGCGGAGATAAAGGACGAAACGTTCATCGCACAATGATCGCGAACACGCTTCTCCATCTTCTCCTGGTCAACGATATCCCGCTTCACAAACATCGGATGTATCTGATACTTACCGCTTTCGTCCTTCAAGGGCGTGCGATGCTCCAAATAATTGATTGAACCTGTTGCTCTTGCCATATTCTTATTTTTTTTGATATTTCTTTATATCCCCCATCTATTTCTCCGCAAACAAATTGGAGATAGCATAAAGAGGAATGATGTCTATCTTCTTTCCATCTGGGCTCTCGAATGTTCCAAAATTTTCAAGAGAACAGCGGATGCCCATTTCTATATGCTTCTGCGGATTGCGCATCAGCGAATACATGCTGCTCATGGACCCCTTCACACCCGATTTTACTTCTATCGGAACTATGCTGCCACTGCGAGCTATCACATAATCCACCTCGGCACAAGTACCTTTGTTCATGTTTTGCCAATAGTACAACTGATGCCGCTTCTGCGGAGAAGAATATTTGATAAGTTCCAAGCCCGCCATCATCTCTGCCACATGTCCCTTGTCAACAAGATCGATGGAATCTGCCACCATCATCTCCTTGATGCTGTCGTCGATGTCGTCATCTATTCCCAGAATACCAAGCAGCACGCCAGTATCATGGATAAGATATTTCACAACCCGCTCGTTGATTTCAGCCCCAAGCGGTACCCCATTGGCATCCGTATGATAGGTCGGGATGATTAGTCCGGCATCCTTCAGCATCTCCAAAGCCACCTTTACTTCTGCCGAACGATATTTTCCTTCTACCCTACTGTAAACAAACTTGGCTCCTGCCTGATGCGCTACGCTTATGAGAGTTTGGCGCAAAAGCAGAGGATTTGCCTTGGCTCCGTACTTGGCAAAATCGTCCTGATACCCCTGGATGATTTCATTTACAATATCACTGCTATAGCGATAAGACCCTGTCTCCGTGTAGGTTGCCACGGCTTCTGGCATTCCGCCAACCAGCATATAACTTCGAAAAGCCTCCACCAATCTGTTATAGAATGCCTTGGGCAGCGGATTTGTAGGACTGCTATTTCGCTTGGTTCTAAGAAGCCCCTCTTGCCCCGTTGCCGTCAGGAATTCATCAAAAGACATCGGATAGACAAACAGTGAACTTACTCTGCCCACTCCAAATGAAGACAAATCCTTCAGTGCAAACTCCAGGAGCGAACCTGCTGCAATGACATGAAGTTCAGGATAATCTTCCTTAAAGAACCAAAGGCTGTGAACGACATCTTCGCTCTTCTGTATCTCATCGAGAAAAAGAAGGGTTTCGCCCGGAACAACCGGCACATTAAAGAAGTCGGATAGCTTAGCAGCTATGCTCTTCACGTCACGACAGCCCTTAAAGAATTCCATCACCTCAGGATTTCTTTCCACATTAACTTCCAAAAAATATTTGAAGCTCTTGCCCAAATGCCGAATGGTGCTCGACTTGCCTACCTGTCGGGCGCCCCTCACCAAAAGAGGTTTTCTTCGAGGATTATCCTTCCATTCCAGCAAAGCCTGGTCGATGCTTCTTGACAAGTATTTATCCATATCTTTGCGTCTTTATGATTATACAGCTGCAAAAATACTGATTATTAACGAGATAAGCAATTATTTTATGTTAACTTTGCTAAAAGATAGAGTTATAATAGGGTGTTTTGCGATAAAAGATAGAGTTATAATAGGATGTTTTGTGATAAAAGATAGAGTTATAAACCCTATCTTTGTAGCAGTTCCCCAAAGTGGACACAAAAAATGATTATTAATTATTTATATTTTTAAAAGTACACATATCTATCAAATTTCGTTCCTTTTCATTTGCAAAAGTAGACAATC
>NZ_JBQKHJ010000021.1:0-69016 GCF_052118345.1 Prevotella sp. LCP21S3_D2
ACAATCTGCTTGGATTAATGAAATTTTTAGTGAAAGATATTTAAAAATGAGATTTGTGGGCTTTGCAAAAAGCCCGCAAATAGGGGCGTTGTGACATTTTTGGACGCTTACGCCTTTTCAAAATGATGAGATGTACGATTTTACCAAGCATCTGAATGATGAGTATCAGTTAGGGTTGAGTAAAGCTAGCATCAGTAATATATCACGAGAATATGCTACCAATCCACGCAGAATTATTCAGCTGTTGAATAATCTGATAGTAGAATTTTCTTTGTATGATAAGGAGTTTGTTAATGCCAATGAGGCTGCAATTTGTGTGTTGGCTATAATTCGTGAGGAGTTTTCATCTTTCTTTGATAAATTGGTTGTCAATCCTTGTTTGCTTTTTGATGATATACATCCTAATGAAGCGGATAAAAATCCCCGATTAGAGCTCTTTCTTATGCGAACTAAGGCAACTATGATGCCTTATAAAGATACGATAGGAGTTATAGACAAGATTATATCTAATTCAGTAGTGTTTAATTCCCTTCCTGTAGAAATTTCAGAATCCATTGAGATGATGGAAGTCGAGAAAATTACAGAATATGTAGGCGAAGACGAATCAAAGAAAGAAATGGTCTTGGATTGCATAAAAGATAAGATAGGAAAGGTTGTTTCAAGAGGACTAACTGATAGTGAACTTCCAAATTTACTTGCAGTCCTTATCAAACTGGATGATGCAACTACTTATATAGACAATACTTATTTAAAGGCCATTATAGATTTGTTTGATAATTCAGTATCTTGGAATAAACAAATCGACTTTTTGGAAAAAGACTTAATGCATGAGTTAATCCAATTTTCTTGCAAGTTGAGAGAGAATGGCTATCGAGTCATATTAGAGAGATTGATACTCTATTATAGTGAAAAATGTGCGAAAGATAAAACTATTACCGAGAAAGTGGCTGATGATATCTCTTTCCTGATTTCAAAGGCTGAAAATGCTGATTATGGAGAAGACTTAAAGGTCCTTTTTGATAAGGTATTTGCCGCGTATCCAAACGCTACTTTAAAGTATCAATACATGGCTCCAGAAAAATTATATGACTCGCAATTGATTGATAATGTTGTTGGGCATTTGACTTACGAGGAGCTATGTGAGAAAAATGGAGTGCAAGAAATCTTGTTTGGAATTGGTGAGAGATTACCGGGAAAATCAGGCTATGTATTCCATAGGTATTTGGATAAGGTCGTAGATTTTACCCCATCTTATAGTATAAATCCTTCTAATGAAGAGGTTATAGAAAAAATCCTTAATAGGGTCAATGATTATCTATCAAGAATGCCGAATCACTGTATAGGTGATGGTACAGGAATTAAGGGGTTGCTTGCTCGTATTGGTAATTCGGTTAAAGAGACTAATTATTATGGGCCAGATAAGCATCATACAATATTTGAAGACAATGCTGAGAATGGAGAGTTTATGGGAACTATGCTAAAGCTCTTGAAATCTTCTGCAAATGCAGCAGGCCAAGTCCTTCTGTCTAAAGATATAGTCGGGAAATTGATTGATTTTGATAAAACTCAAGAACAAACGATGCAGGAATTTGGAAAATTAATTGATTTCAAAATTAAAATCTATGATTATGCAGAAGAGTTGATGCGTTATCCTTCTTTTGATGAATTTTATACACCTGTACTTAAACACTTGCTGCAAACCGATGAGGATGGAAAGTTGAGAATATCGAATGATTTGGTAAAGAACGAAATAAAAAATCTGTTAAACCTTTTGATTAAAGACCCTGATGACTCACTTGCTAGTTTAGCTATAGAGTTATCTACTGCTCCTGTTTTGCAAGCTATGTTTGGTGAGATATTGAGCACCAAACCTTCATCAGAACTAATCAAACTGCCAACTTCTTTACTAAAGATTGTTTGTGCTAAATTTGAAAAGGAAATAGATTCTTTTGAGAATAATCTTAATGTGTTGGAGTTGATAGCAAAAGAAGGTTCAAAATCAGGTCTAAAGAAGCTGGTCAAGTTAATAACTAAGAAATTAGTAACTAATGGTAAGGAATCTGAGGCTGTTAGTCTTATAAAGCAACTTCATTATTGTAATAAGGCTAATTGTAATTCATTGAAATCTGTTTTGGAAACTGTGTCTGAAGACGTGATTAGTAAGGAAGATAAAACATCATGTATTAGTCTTTTGAATGAGATAGTTTCAGATTAGTATAAGTGTTCGATTAGTTGAATGAAGTATTGAAGTAAAATGAGAATTTTAAAAATATGATACAACAAATAAAATCAAAGTTGGCGGCATTTCATAATGCCGTCTCTAAAAAAGAGAAGAAGATAAAACTAGTATGGTTCTTCTTCTTCTTGCTTCTTCTCCTTTTCGCTTCTTGCCAAGAAGAGAAGAAGAAAACAATAGTTTGTTGGGGAGATAGCCTGACTGCTCCCCATCGAGAAACATTAAAGCAAAAGATACGTGGAATCTTTGTAAAAGATCATGATTATCCTAGTGTTTTGCAAAAAATACTAGGTGATGATTATGAGGTAATCAATTGTGGTGTAGGTGGTGAAAATACATTGACCATAATGGGAAGACAAGGTGCTTATCCTTTTATCCTGGCTCATGATGTTACAATCAATAGTAAGGATTGTGCCTTGGAGAATTTTATGGGTAACACTGATGTTCCTGCATTCTTGTCTTCATATAACAACGAAGTATGTTATCCTTTGCTACAGCATAAAAGTTCGGCAAAGATAAATGATTGTATGATACAGGGGGGCATTTATGAGCTGTCTGCTGAGTCGAATATATGGCGAGTAGGTGATGGATATGGAAAAGCATATAATTATTTTATAACCCCAAAGGTACCATCTGACAAACAAATAGTTCTTAAAAAGGGAAGTGTAATTCAAACTTATGCGATGAGTCATTTACGCAATGCTTATTGCAACATGATTTTTATGGGTGAAAATGGTGGCTTTAAAGATGTCAAAGATTTAATAAAACAGATTAAGGCCATGATTATATATTCAAAATGTAATCGATATATAGTAATTGGTTTTCATAAATGTAATGCTGTTATTCCGAATATGAAACGTATGTATGAAATGGAGGATTCCTTACAGCAGGCATTTGGTAAGCATTATTTATGTATACGTAAGCCTTTGGTTCAAAAAGGACTCCAGTTTGCAAACTTACAAGCTACTAAAGTTGATGAGGATTCTATACGAAAGGGAGTAGTTTCGCCTCAACTCTTAGTAGACGGTTTGCATTTTACCTCAAAAGGTTATGAGTTTATAGGTGATTTAGTTTTACAAAAGATGAAAGAGTTAGGTTATTAATAAATAAGTAGATATGACTTCAGAAGAATTTATGGGGTTAGTTTACTCCCCACATATAGGACTATATTTTTGTGTGTTGCTTGTTGTTGTTTGTTTGTATTGTCTTGTCCTGAAAAAAATAATACATTCTATAATTGATCCGAGCTTATTTGCAGCTCTTAATTTGGCATTTGCTGCTGCTGTGCCAATATTTTTATACTATGCTGGCTTTTGTCCTAATAAACATATTATTTATTTTGCAACTAGCCAAATGATTCTTGTAGGTGTTTTTCTTTTAGTGACAAGAAAGATAAATTATAACCAACTCTTAATGCATAATGTAAATCATGAATATGATAAAAATCGTTTTTTCTTTAATATTTGTTTGGTTATTTATCTATTTACGACCCTATATTCATGGTTGATAAATGGCATTCCGATTTTTAACGAGAATAGATTTGAAATAAATACTGATAATAGTAGTGGAATCTTGGGACTCCTTGGGCGCTTTTCTGATGCCTGTCGATTGTTTTGTACACTCTACATCTTTTATTTGTATTTTCATGGCAGAAAAAAATATTCTTTAATTTTAATGCTCTTACTTGTTGGTATAAGTATGATGTCAGGTTCAAAAGGATTTATTATCAGTTTTGTTCGAGCTTATTTCTTTTATTCTGTTTTTTATGCTGGTAAAATGCCTAAAGTAAAGAAAAAGTATATCTTGCCAATAGCAGCAATGCCTTTTTGTGTAATACTATTGGCTGGTTATGCAAATGGCGGATTAAGTTCCGTGTTGTATTTTGGTTATAGACTCTTGGCTAATGGAGATACTTATTGGAATGCCTATCCATACTCAGTTATTGATAATATAAAAGTAGGTATGCCAGTCTTAAATATAACATCAATATTTTGGGGACCTTTTCGCCACATCTTTGGATTTGATGTAGACAAATCTCTTTTCGAAACGGTTGGTGCCTTATTGTTTGAATATAATTATCGTGTTTATCCTGATGGTGGTGCGCCAAACAGTCAGTTGTCTATCGTTTCTTATGCGTTCTATAAGTGGGGCGGATTATTGATGACAGCAATAATGGCTCTTATAGGAAGTAGATTATATTGTATGGGGTATAAACGAGCTCCACAAAATATATATGTATGTTGTAAAAGGGCTTTGTTGGTAATGATGGGACTTGCGGTATTTGGAGACATTTACTTGTTCTTCAACGGTTTGTTTAATTATTTACTATTTGTAGGTTTATATAAAAGCTCAAATGTTTTATATCCTTTAATTTATTCAGAAAAAAAATAATGGTAAAAGTTTCAATTGTAACAGTGGTCTTTAATGACCAAGAGAATATCCTCAAAACAATAAAGTCAGTAACAAATCAAAACTTCAAAGATAGAGAATATTTGGTAATTGATGGAGGTAGTACTGATAATACAAAGGAAATTATCAATCAAAATATTTCATCCATAGATAAATATATTTCGGAAAAGGATAAAGGAATCTATGATGCAATGAATAAAGCTATTGATATGGCTGAGGGTGAATGGATAATTTTTATGAATTCTGGAGATGTCTTTGTTGATGATCATGTTTTAGAAAAAGTATTTAGTTACCCTATAGGGGAAAAAATAAGTTTTATTTATTCCGATTATTATGTGGGAAAAACGTTAGTTCCTGCGTCTTTTGATGAAGGTATGTTGTTGCATCAAGCTATCATATATAAGAAGGAGATGCATCATACTTATGGATATTATCAGGTAACCAAGCCGTATATTATATCTGATTTTATGTTTTTTATGCGCTTTAAGCCAGAAGAAGTCATGAAGATAAATGTACCTATTGCAAAAAATGAACAAGCAGGAGTTTCAAGTGGAAGTTGGTGTTTATATCAACGTTTATGTTGTGATTATATTTATCACAAGATTTCATTGAAAATTTTGGTTATTAAAATTCTATATTGGAGTTTGAAATTTTTGTTCAAAAAATAAGATGAAGATATTATGTGTACTAGTCTTGTACCATTGCAAATTGCAAGAGTCAAGAACGTATAAGACATTAGGGACTAACAATGAACATTTGTTAGTTTTTGATAATTCAGAAAATCCTCAAAATATAACAAGTATTGCTCCAGAGGCAATTTACATTCATAATGAATCTAATATCGGATTAAGTGCTTGTTATAACCGGGCAGCAAAGTATGCAAAAGACCATGATTATGAATGGTTGTTGTTTTTGGATCAAGATACAGATTTTACGGAAGTTGCAATTTCTGATTACCTAAAGGCTATTGAAAGAAATCCATCCTGTAAAATGTTTGCTCCAATGGTGAAATGTGGTGACTATACAATGTCACCCACAAGTATTAAATTTCATTTTGCAACACTTACAAAGAATAGTTATCAAGGTATTCTTGATTTGGCTAGTATGAGTATTATTAATAGTGGAATGTGCGTATCAGTGAATGCTTTTGAAGAATGTGGCGGATACAATGAAAAAGTTTTTTTGGATTATAGCGACCATGAATTCTTGCGAAGGTTTAAGAAAAAAAATAGTGAAGCCTACATACTTCCTTTCTCATTAAGACAGGACTTTTCTGCTCAGTCGGATGATTGGATGAAATCTCTGAAACGATTCGATTTGTTTTGCATGAGCCTTAAAGGGTGTGAAAAACAAACATTTGGTGATAGATGTTCTTTTTTGTTTGTGGTTTCTAAAAGGGCTTGCTCTTTGTCTCTCAGGAATTTATCGCTAAAGCCATTTGTTGTATTATTTAAATCTTATATTAGATGATTACTGTTTGTATAGCTACTTATAATGGTGGTAAGTATATATCAAAGCAGATAGCTTCTATTTTAAAACAGCTATCTGATTCGGATGAAATAATAATTTCTGATGATGGTAGCGATGATGATACTTTAGAAACAATCTCTGCTTTTTATGATACGAGAATACGAGTTTTCAAAAACAAGGGGCGGCATGGAGTCGTTCCCAACTTTGAAAATGCGTTGTCAAAAGCAAAAGGTGACATCATTTTTTTCTCTGACCAAGATGATATTTGGGCAGAGAATAAAGTGCAAGTTATGGAAAGAGAACTGCAAAACGCAGATCTTGTGGTTCATGATGCTCTCATTATGGACAAGGATGATAATGTTTCTGATGTAAACTATTATTCCTTGCGTGCGCCTCATTTGGGCTATTGGAATAATCTTATGAGAAATTGTTTCGTGGGGAGTTGTTTGGCTTTCAAGAAAGAAACGCTGCCGTATGTCTTACCGTTTCCAAAGCATATTTTATGGCATGATATGTGGATAGGTCTTGTTGTCTCAAAAAAGGGAAAGGTGAAATTTATTGATGATAAACTGCTGTATTATCGTAGGCATGGCGGCAATGCTTCTGCTACGGGGGAAAAATCTACTTTCTCTCGTTGGAAGCAATTGAAATATAGATTGCAAATGTTGTATTATACTTTATTAAAATAACGACTATGAATATTTTAGTAACTGGTGCCAATGGGCAGCTCGGACATGAGATGCAGAAAGTGGCCAAAAATAGCGTGAATAACTTTGTCTTCACGGATGTGGCTGAAGGCTACGAAAAGTTGGATATTACGAATCTTGATGTCATTCGGAAGATGGTGAAAGATAACGACATCCAATTAGTTGTAAATTGTGCTGCTTATACCAATGTGGATAAGGCGGAGAGCGATTATGCTATGTCTAATCTGCTCAATAATATTGCTGCAGGAAATCTGGCACAGGTGATGAAGGAAGTGGATGGTACCTTGATACATATAAGTACTGACTATGTGTTTCAGGGTGACAAGAACATTCCTTGTAAGGAGGATTGGGAAACCAACCCTTTGGGCGTATATGGCAAGACCAAGTTGGCTGGCGAACAGAGCATCATCGCAACAGGGTGCAAGTATATCATTATTCGCACGGCGTGGCTCTACTCCCAATGGGGAAAGAACTTTGTCAAGACCATGCAAGGTCTCACTGCCAGCCATGACACTTTGAAAGTAGTGTTTGACCAAGTGGGTACTCCAACATATGCAGGCGATTTGGCTGCAGTAATCGGACATATCATAGAGACCAATCAGATCGATAAAACTGGAATTTACCACTTCTCTAATGAGGGTGTTTGTTCATGGTTCGATTTTGCTAAGGCTATCTGCGAACTGAGTGGCAACTCTTGCGATATCCAGTCATGCTACAGCGAGGAGTTTCCAAGTCCTGTGAAGCGCCCACACTTCTCTGTGCTTGATAAGAGTAAAATAAAGACGACTTTTGGATGGAAGATTCCATACTGGACGGATTCGTTGAAGAAATGTATTGAAGAACTTAAAAACACGAAATAGGAAAGTGTATGAATGGAAAGCGTTCTTTATCAGTTTTTTAAAGCGTTTCTATTTATGCAATTGTTTTAACGTATATCTGCAGTAGAAAATCTCTTTGATTTAACTCCAAATATTGGTGATAATATTCTGTTGCTTTTCATTTATGCTCTTTTTGGGGTAGGGTTCCCATTATTGTTTATGTGGGGATTTAGGAATGGGAAGAGGATACTTTTAAAAATTATGCATAATGAAAAATCGTAGTATTATAGTTGCCACACAGGGCGCTTCAGACATCAAGAGTGAGGTGCATCTCAATTTATGGAAGATTTCAAAGGCTCACTTTACATTAGATGTAGGAATTAAGTTATTTAACTATTTTGGTAGTAATGTAACTGCTATTTTTGTATATTTCCCTTATTCATTAAAGGAGGGCGATATTGTTGATTTGGGACACAAACTTCAGACAGATGAAATCGTAGCCACAATTTTTAATGATGACTATGTTGGTGAAGCAGGACCGCAAAATTCTTCTATCAAAAAATATAAAGTTAGGGATCAGGATTCTTTTGATTTTGATTTATTTATTTTAGGTAAAAATGATATCCTGATTCATGATGTCAAAGGAATAGAAGGAACATTTGTTACTTTGACGTTGCCAGAAACTCGACTAGATGGAGTTCCGGCTGGCGAGAATCTTTATGTTAGAATACGTTTAAACTTAGATAAAAATGCCATTGCACATATAAAACATGACGAGGGTATTTCTAATGATGTCTTTCAATCAGCTTTTTCTGTAAACGAGCTGTATGATATTAGGTTAAACAGCATGCGTGATATAGATCCAAAAGTCTTTCAAAAAATTACAAATGCAAATGGTTTTAATGCCTCGCTCCTGAAACTGAAGAAAGCGCACTTCTTTTTTATTACCTCCGTCAAAGATAAATTGTCTAATGGTAATTTAGCAAGAATGGATTCAAGAATGCTTGAAACAGATAAATGGTCAACGTATTTACCTACAAATGATTCCCATACATATATGGCATATCATTGGAAGAAGAAAAATGAAGATGATACTAGTTTTGATAGTTTTGAAGTCTTTTTCAGAACTATCTGTGACAATAAAAATATAGTAAAGATCATTTCATATATTTTGATGGCAGTATCAATAGGATCTTTGGGTTCTTTGGTCTCAACTGTTGGATGTGGTGATATTATAAATTGGGTAGCTATTATTGTTACTATAGTTCTTGGGCTTGTTGGATTTGGATTATCATTCTTATGAAATATGTTGTTTTAAGTAATAGGACGGAGCCTATAATACGAGCGAAATACTTTTCAGAATTGAGACTGTTTTTGAGCATTTTAGAATATGACTATCCTTTTTTTACTAGTTGGTTAGACAAGGTGTTTTTAGAATTAAATTCACCAAAAAGAAAAATTATTCTATGCTTGTCCAATGATGATATTCATATCTATGGTGTGGCTATTTTGAAAGATACACAAGATGAAAAAAAAATATGCACTATTCGTGTAGAAAGAGCTTATCAGAATCTAGGAATTGGTACTGTACTAGTAAAAATGGCACAAGAAATATTAAATTGTGAAAAGCCTCTTATTACAGTATCCGAGAAATTGATTTGTGATTTTCTTCCGTTTTTGCGAAAATTTGACTTTAAATTGGTTTCAAAAGTAAAATCGCTTTATCTAGAAGGTCATTATGAATATTTTTTTAATAAGGAATATTCGCATACCAATATACTTCTTTCAATAAAACCACAATATGCAAATGCAATTTTTTCTGGAGATAAATCTGTAGAATTTAGAAAGAAAATTGCAAATTCAACAGTGGAAAGAGTTTTTGTGTATTCCTCTTTTCCATGTAAGGTAATAATTGGCTTTTTTGATATTGCCAGAGTGATAAAAACTTCTCCTAAGGAGCTTTGGGTAAATTTTGGCTATAAAGGTTGCATAACAAAAGAAGCTTTTGATAGATATTTTTCGAATGCAGATACAGGCTACGCCATTGTAATCAGTAACGTTTATAAATATTCCATACCATTGGAACCTAATGAATGCTTTGAAAATTTCAGGGCTCCACAGAATTTTTCTTATATCGATAATGTACAAATATTAAATAAACTTCTAACTAGAAAATTATTAAAATGAACGTAATAAAAACAAATATAGAGGGTGTGCTTATTATTGAGCCACGTCTCTTCCGTGATGCTCGTGGTTACTTCTTTGAGAGTTTTAGCGAGCGAGAGTTTAAAGAGAAGGTTGAACCTTTAGTTGGTTATCATGTAGAGTTCTGCCAGGACAACGAGAGCATGAGCTCGTATGGTGTGATGAGAGGCTTGCATTTCCAGAGACCTCCGTTTACTCAGAGTAAGTTGGTGAGATGCGTGAAGGGTAGAGTGCTGGATGTTGCCGTGGATATCCGTAAGGGGTCTCCTACATATGGCAAGCATGTGGCTGTGGAACTGACAGAGGATAATCATCGCCAGTTCTTTATTCCTAAGGGCTTTGCTCATGGTTTTGCTGTATTGTCAGAAACTGCTGTGTTCCAATATAAGTGTGATAATTTCTATTACCCAGAGGCTGATGGTGGCATCTCTATATTGGATGAATCGCTTGGTATAGATTGGATGATTCCTACGGAACATGCTAATCTCAGTGATAAGGATACAAAACATCCTTTGCTAAAAGATTTTGATTCTCCATTTACTTTTTAATTGTTTCTATGATAATAACTGCATCTATCGTGACCTATAAGACGGATTACGATGAATTAAAAAAGTGCATAGATTCTATGCGCAAGAATGGTATTGCACCTATTTATATAAGTGACAATTCGCCTAGTGATGAACTGAAGGATTTCTGCTCTCAGTTGGACGGGGTGGAGTATATTTATAATAATGCCAACATGGGATATGGGCCTGGACATAATGTGGCTATTAAAAAGGCACAGGAGATTCATGCCAACTATCATCTCGTGATAAACTCGGATGTGTATTTTGATGAGGGCGTTATAGCAAAGATAACTGAGTATATGGAAGCAAACAAGGATGTGGCTCAGCTTCAGCCGATGCTTCGCTATCCTGATGGTCGCCTACAGTTGACCACTCGTTTGTTGCCAACGCCTTTCGACCTTATCTTCCGTAGGTTTATGCCAAAGAAAATGGGAGAGAAAATGAACTATCGCTATACCTTGGAGTTTTGGGATCACAAGACTCCTGCAAACATACCATATCATCAGGGAAGTTTCATGTTCTTCCGCTTGTCTGCATTCGACAAGGTGGGATTGTTTGATGAGCGATACTTTATGTATCCTGAGGATATTGATATTACCCGAAGAATGCATAAGTATTATCGCACAATGTATTGGCCAATGGTGTCGGTGGTGCATGCGCATAGGGCTGCATCTTATAAGAGTAAGAAAATGCTTAAGATTCACATGGAGAATATGGTGAAGTACTTCAATAAATGGGGCTGGTTCTTTGATAAGGAACGTTCTGAATGGAACAAGAAACTCTTGAAGGAACTGGGCTATAAGAAATAATTTTGTTTGTGTAAATTTGAAAATCTAGTATGAACTATATTATCACTGGCGGTACCGGCTTCATCGGTATCCATCTTACAAATTTGATCAAGGAGCGTTATCCTAACGCCCAAGTATATAACCTCGACATCGTTAAGCCTGGTACACCTAATCCGGTAGTGAAGGATTACAAGCCTGCTTTGCGTGATGGACAGAAGTTGCAGTCTACTTTCATCGAGTATGATATCCGCAAGCCTATCGAGAACTTGCCATTTACTCCTACTGAGGACGATGTGATCTTCAACTTTGCTGCAGTTCATCGTACTCCTGGTCATGAGGATCATGAGTATTTCGAGACGAATATCCGTGGCGCTGAGAATGTGGTGGCTTTTGCAGAGAAGTGGAATATCAAGAAGATTGTGTTTACTTCAAGTATTGCACCATACGGAGCTGCTGAGGAGTTGAAGAAGGAAACAACTTTGCCTACTCCTAATACTGCTTACGGTATCTCTAAGTTGGTAGCAGAGAAGATTCATGAGAAGTGGCAGAATGGTGATGCGGCTCATCGTCAGCTCACTATTGTTCGTCCTGGTGTGGTATTCGGAAAGGGTGAGAATGGTAACTTCACCAGATTGTATTGGGCTATCCGTGGTCATAAGTTTGCTTACCCAGGCAGAAAGGATACCATCAAGGCTTGTATCTATGTAAAGGAGTTGGTGCGCTTCATGCTGTATCGACTGGAGCATCATGAGCATGGTGTTGAGTTGTATAACTGTTGCTTCGAGCCTGCTTATACTATTCAACATATCGTATTGGCTATGAAGAAGGTAACAGGATTGACTCAGTTTGTTCCTGATATTCCTAACTGGGTTATCATGCCTATGGCAAGGATGGCAATGCTTCTTGGTTCGCCAATGGGTATCTGTCCTGCGAGAGTGAAGAAACTCCAGATTTCTACTAATATCTGTGGTGAGAAGTTGAAGAACTGCGGCTATCAGTTTAAGTGGAGTTTCGAGGAAGCGCTGGCTGACTGGTTTGAGGATAATGACAGACAAGGATTAAAATAATATATATATGAAAGGAATCGTATTAGCAGGTGGTAGCGGTACACGTTTGTATCCTATCACAAAGGGCATCAGCAAGCAGTTGATACCTATCTTTGATAAACCGATGATATATTATCCTATCTCGGTATTGATGTTGGCTGGTATTCGTGAGATACTGATTATCTCAACACCATTCGACTTGCCTGGTTTCAAGCGACTCTTAGGCGATGGTAGCCAACTGGGTGTAAAATTTGAGTATGCTGAGCAGCCTTCACCTGATGGCTTGGCACAGGCCTTCATAATCGGTGAGAAGTTCATCGGTAATGATACTGCTTCCCTTGTTTTGGGAGATAACATCTTCTATGGTGCTGGTTTGAACCAGATGTTGCATCAGGCTGTAGTAGATGCAGAGCAGAATAACAAAGCTACTGTATTTGGTTATCGAGTAAGCGATCCTGAGCGATATGGTGTGGCTGAGTTTGATGAGCAAGGCAATTGCCTGAGTATCGAAGAGAAGCCTGAGCATCCAAAGAGCAATTATGCTGTAGTGGGCTTATACTTCTATCCTAATAAGGTGGTGGAAGTGGCTAAGCATATCAAACCATCTGCTCGTGGCGAGTTGGAAATCACAACAGTTAACCAGGAGTTCCTGAAGGATAAGCAGCTGAAGGTACAGACCATGGCAAGAGGATTCGCCTGGCTTGATACCGGAACCCATGATTCCCTTTCTGAGGCTTCAACCTTTATCGAAGTCTTGGAGAAGCGCCAGGGCTTGAAGGTAGCTTGCTTGGAAGGTATTGCTTATCGCCAAGGATGGATAGATAGTGATACGTTGCGTGAGAATGCTCAGCCAATGTTGAAGAACGACTATGGCAAATATCTCCTTTCCATTCTTGAAGAGAATGAAGCTTCTTTGACAAAGAATCTTGAGTATTAAATATTTTTCGAATCCCTCCGTCTCCCTTTCCAAAGGGAGCTCCACTTTCTCCCCAATCCCCTCTTCCTCAGGAAGCGGGGATGTAACCGCACACTTTTGGCGTGCTCGGAACCGCTACGCTCTAAGGTTGTCGGACCGTCAGAGGTCTCGCCATATTTTGCGGGATGGGACCGCCTGGATGAGGGTTCCCTATAATTAAAATATATATGCATAATATAATAATAACAGGTGGAGCTGGTTTCATCGGCTCACACGTAGTAAGACTTTTCGTGAACAAATATCCTGAGTATCACATCATCAACCTCGACAAGTTGACATACGCAGGCAATCTGGCTAACCTCAAGGACATCGAGGATAAGCCTTACTATACTTTCGTTAAGGGCGATATCTGCGATTTCGACCTGATGTTGAAGCTGATGCAGGACTATAAGGTGGATGGCATCATCCATCTCGCTGCCGAGAGCCATGTAGATAGAAGTATCAAGGATCCATTCACTTTCGCTCATACCAACGTGATGGGTACCCTGTCTCTGCTCCAGGCGGCAAAGATTTACTGGGAGAGCCTTCCTGAGGGATACGAGGGTAAGCGCTTCTACCACATCTCTACCGATGAGGTGTATGGTGCCTTGCAGATGACTCATCCTGAGGGCGTTCCTGCTCCTTTCACCACCAAGGCATCCAGCGATAAGAACCATGAGGCTTACGGCGAGGAGTTCTTCCTGGAGACTACCAAGTACAATCCTCACTCTCCATACTCTGCATCCAAGGCAAGCTCAGACCACTTCGTCCGTGCTTTCCACGATACATACGGTATGCCTACCATCGTGACCAACTGCTCTAACAACTACGGTCCATACCAGTTCCCAGAGAAGTTGATTCCGCTGTTCATCAACAACATCCGTCATCGCAAGCCATTGCCAGTATATGGTAAGGGTGAGAATGTGCGCGACTGGTTGTATGTAGTGGATCATGCCCGTGCCATCGATATGATTTTCCACAAGGGTAAGATTGCCGAGACTTACAACATCGGTGGTTTCAACGAGTGGAAGAACATCGATATCATCAAGGTGGTTATCAAGACTGTTGATAGATTGCTCGGTCGCCCTGAGGGTGCTGACTTGGATTTGATTACTTATGTAACAGACAGAAAGGGTCACGATATGCGTTACGCCATCGATTCTCGCAAGCTCCAGAAGGAACTCGGCTGGGAGCCATCTCTCCAGTTTGAGGAGGGTATCGAAGAAACAGTGAAGTGGTATCTTGAGAACCAGGAATGGATGGATCATGTTACTTCTGGGGAGTATCAGAAGTATTATGATAATATGTATAAGGACAGATAATGTCTTTTTCCTAAAATCATCCCGTCCTTCTTTACCATTAAAGAAGGCTCCACATCTCTCACCAAGCCTCTCTCTTGCCCGAAGAGAGAGGATGTAACCGCCCTCCGGTGCTCGGAACCGCTACGCTCTAAGGTTGGCGGGGCATCAAAGCCCTTCGCCATCTTGTGCGGGATGGGACCGCCTGGGGGGACTTTAAAAGGTAAAGGGTAAAAAAGTAAAAAGGTAAAAGAAATCTGCGTCATCTGCGAAATCTGCTGAACGATCATGTCAGAGCAAAATGAGAATAGGAGCGACTATTTTTGTGTAATTTGCTGATAACTTGAAGATTTCTTGTGATTTTCTTGGTGGTTTCGAGAAAAAAGCGTAATTTTGGCGGCAAATTATATAAACTAAATAATAGGAGATAAGAGTATGGCAATAGCTATTAAAACAATTCCTGTATTGACAGGTGATGTTGCAGAGCGCTTTATAGAGATTGCAGAGAGTAGTAGAAATACTGCCACAACTGTGATTCCTGAAGGTGCACAAGATGCTATCCGTCGTATGATGGAACGCTCAAAAAATGTAAAGATTAAACTTCCTCTTTAATAAAATTGGCTGGTGAATAATTATCAATTTGATATTATGGAAAGATGCGACTTCATGCCTTTGACCGCAGAACTTGCATCTTTGCCTTTTTGTTGTGGTGAAACTGAAGGAGATAAAGATTTGGAAGACTTCTTTCATCACAATGCCTTGTTGTATGCTCAAGAGCGACTTGGTAAGACTTATTGCTTTGTCAACAATGAAGGTGAGTTTTCTGAAATCGTTGCATTCTTTACTGTATCAAATGATAGTGTAAAAACAACTTTTATTCCAAAGCCTTCTGCTAATAAGGTTCAACGAACTATACCAGGTCAAAAACATCTTCGTACTTATCCTGCCGTATTATTGGGAAGACTAGGGGTTAATAAGAAATATCAAGGACGAAATTTCTTAGTTGGTCAACAAGTGATGAACTTTATCAAGACGTGGTTTGTACAGGAGGATAACAAAACAGGATGTAGATTCTTGGTTGTTGATGCATATAATCAGCCAAAAGTTCTTAGCTTTTATGAGCGCAACAAGTTCAAGTATCTATATGCCACAGAGGAATTAGAAAGATTAGTATTATAGAGAATGAATATGTGTAGTGAAATGGAAAAGCAATATGAATATGTATCATATTCTCTAGTGCTTAATCCGTAAACCACCGCTTGATAGTTAAATTTTAGAAAATCAAAACTTTATTCAAAAATACTGGTACGGCTAACCCGCTAATAAATAGTGGGGACGCTGTATTGGTGGTTTACCCTAGATAAAGTTTCGTACCTTTGCACCATGATTTTAGTCTAAAAAAGAATAAAGAAAAATATGATGAAGCCATCCTTCTTCAGATACGAAGGGCATAACTATCTGGTGCCCTTCCTCATCATCAGCAGTCTCTTCTTCATGTGGGGCTTTGCCCATGGCATCCTGGAGGTGCTGAATCCGCATTTCCAGGAGTCGTTCCATATCAGCAAGGCGATGTCGGCCTTGACGCAGGCTGCTGTCTATGGTGCCTACTTTCTGATGGCGCTACCTGCCGGATGGATTATCCGGAAGTGGGGCTACAGGAGGGGTGTGATAACAGGACTGGTTCTCTTCGGTATCGGTGCTCTGATGTTCATACCGGGAAGCAGGATCAACATTTTCTACTTCTTCGTTCTGTCGCTGTTTGTGATAGGATGCGGACTGACCTGTCTGGAAACGAGTGCGAATCCTTATACTACGGTACTGGGACATCCTGACAAGGCAGAGAGCAGAATCAACCTGTCGCAGTCGCTCAATGGTATCGGATGGATTGTAGGACCGCTGGTTGGCGGTCAGCTTCTGTTCTCAGGTGTCAACATCGCCATTCCTTATGCCCTGGTGGGTATCTTCGTGCTTTTTGTGGCACTGGTTCTGTCAAGAATCAAGTTGCCTGACCCAAGGAGAGCGCATGAGGCAGATACGAACGAGAAGGTTGAGGAGAAGCCGATGCGAGTGATGGCATTCGGTTTCGGTATGCTGACCTTGTTTCTCTATGTGGCTGCCCAGACGGGTGTGAACAGTTTCTTCATCAACTATGCTGAGGAGAGTATTCATATAGAGAAGCAGACTGCCAGTCTGTATCTCGCCTTTGGCGGAATGGGTCTGTTCTTTATCGGCAGGTTGGCTGGTGGTGTCATTATGAATTATATCCAGCCAAGGCTGGTGCTGCTGGTCTGTGCCATCCTCACCTTTGTAGCTACATTGATTGTAGTGGTATGTAGCGGAACCTTATCTCTCATTGCGTTCTTCGCCCTGTATCTGGGAGAGAGCATCATGTTTCCGACGATATTCTCGCTGGCATTGAGGGATGCGGGTACAAAGACCAAGCTTGCCTCTTCCTTGCTTATCATGACGATAGTGGGTGGTGCGGTTGCTCCTGTAATCATGGGGTATATTGCGGATACAACTGGGAGTATGGCGATTGCGTTTCTCATACCGTTAGTCTGTTATGGGGTGATTGGAGGGTATGCACTTTCGAAACCCTCCGTCTCCCTTTAGATAAGATTAGCTGCACTCGGCAATTTGAAAGCAAACTTTCATTGCGCTCATTTGCAAAATCTTTAGCCAAAGGGAGCTCCACATCCTAACCAAGCCACAATAGGCTTTACGACCCTTTCGGTTCCCCTCACAGGGGACAGAAACCCTTCTCAGACGGGAAGGATGTAACCGCCCTACAGTGCTATATTTGCCCCACCTGTCCCTCCCCTGCGGGAGGGTCCTTACCCTATACCCAAGCCCTAAATCCCTACCATAGGGATTAGGGATGTAACCGCCCTCCGGTGCTCAGAACCGCTATGCTCTAAGGTTGGCGGGGCATCAAAGCCCTCGCCATGTTGTGCGGGATGGGACCGCCTGGGGATAACTTTATTTAGTGATATTTTGCTGGTAACTTGCAGATTTTTGGCATTTTCCTTGGTGGTTTCGCAGAAAATGCATAATTTTGCAACATAAGTTTAATCATTTAAAATGAAAGGTTATGGCATTAGAGATAAGAAGTATTCCTGTTTTGACAGGTGAGACCGCTAAACGATTTGTTCGTGAGGCAGAGGAGAATGAACGTAATCCGCAAAGAAAGGCTTTGCGAATGTCATTTGCTGATGTGGAGAAAATATTGGTTCGTTCAACTGCTAATTTGAAAGCGCATGGAGGAAAGAGTCCTTTTGCAAAGTAATTGCTCGCTTTATCGTGTTACGACAAAAAATGAGCTTGATTCTTTCTGTTGTGGCGATGAAGACCTTGATGATTTCTTTCATCAAGAGGCTTGTCTCTATGATGGACAATTATTGGGGAAAACATATTTCTTTGCTACAGAAAGAAGTGGTAGGAATGAAATAGTCTGTGCCTTTACTCTGGCTAACGACAGTATCAAGGCTGCTTTAATTCCAAATGCTTCAAGAAACAAAATACAAAGGAAAATTCCGAATTCCAAAAGAACAAGAAGTTATCCGGCGGTATTGATAGGAAGACTTGGAGTTGCGAAGAATTTTCAAGATACTAACGATGGTATTGGCTCACAAGCAATAGACTATATCATATCTTGGTTTTTGTTACCTGATAATAAGACTGGTTGCCGTTTTATTGTGGTTGATGCCTATAACAAGGAAAATGTATTACGTTTTTATGGAAAGAATGGCTTCAAATTCTTGTACTCAACAGAAGAATTAGAGAAAGAAGCAAATCATATTCCTGAAGATGAACACTTGGAGTCAAGGATGATGTATCTTGACTTGTTGGGCTATATAAGATAAAAGTTGTGCGGGATGGGACCGCCTGGGAATAGCTGTTTATAGTTTACAGTTAATAGTTTATAGTTTACGGTTGATTTCGTGGTTATTTGTTGATAACTTGCAGATTTCTTGTGATTTTCTTGGTGGTTTCGAAGAAAAAAGCGTAACTTTGGTGGCAAGTTATAATATAAAAGATAATTTATCCTAAAAAGAAAGGACTTTTAACTAGTTATTGAATTAAATATATTATATTTGCACCATGATGGATAAGAATGAAATTTCACTAAGAATTATTGGCAAGAATGGGGATGAGCCGCTTTCTCCTGCCAATTTTGACATCGGGCAAATTCGTTTTCTGCTCGATGAAGTGGAGAATTTGTTGTATCCAGACAAGAAAAAACGAAAGGATCGCCCGACTATTTCCTATGAAATGAAGGCCGGTTCTGTCGTAAATATCTTTAGAACTTCCATGCAAAATGTACTCTTGGTCTCTTCTATGCTAGGTGTAATAGAAGAGGGAAATGGGTATATTGATAAGTTGGAGGTGGCAAGTGCGCAAGCTATAGAAAACCTACAGTCTTTTGCCTTGCGCTATAATTATAATATAGAGATTGGAACTTCCGACAAGCCAGATCGCATTTTTAAAATAACTCCTACTACTCATTATGTTCGTCATGAGAATATCATGGTGGATGTAGAGTGCTATTATTATGGGACTTTGACTGATGCTGGTGGTAAGGATAAGGCTAACATTCATTTGGATACTAAGGAGGCTGGTTCTTTGACCATTCGTACAGATAAGGAATATTTGGCAGGTTATCAGGGGAATCCTCTTTATAAGAAGTTTGGCGTGCGTGTTCGTGCCAAGAAGAATATTCTTACGGGCGACATTGATAAATCTACTTTATCTTTGGTGGAGTTATTGGATTATCAGCCGAAGTTCGATGAAGATTATCTTATGGGCTTGATTCATAAGGCCACTCCAAAATGGAGGGGTATCAATACTGATGAATGGTTGAATGATGTAAGGGGAGGAATTGCCTAATGGAACAAAAATGTTCGCACAGGCTGATGTAGAGTCTGATATCAATTTCTATGGTACAGCAGATGTGGAATGTAAGAAAGTTTATGATATGATAAAGAATGCTGAAGGTAATTTGTCTTTCAGCTTTATAGACATAACTATACCTCACTATCAATTCTTTGGAGAATTACACTTCGAAGACTAGAAAACAACAAGTTATCGTAAGTCGGTGAATGCCATATTGTGCGCCTAGATAAAGATTGGGCTATCTGTGGTCATAAGTTTGCTGACCCTGGCAGAAAGGATACCATCAAGGCTTGCATCTATGTAAAGGAGCTTGTCCGTTTTCTTTTGTGGAAAACGGAAGTGACTAGTTTGAGGATAATGACAGGATGGGGCTGAAATAAGGAGTAGCAATGGTATTGGTACCATGCTATCGCTGCAATCGGTACCATCGTATTGTTCCTTTAGGCAATATGCTTTCTCATCATAAAGGTATTGTTTTAAAATCATCCCGTCCTTCTTTACCATTAAAGAAGGCTCCACCTCTCACCCCGGCCCTCTTCAATGGTCTTTACACCCCCTTCGGTTCCCCCGTTTGCGGGGGACAGAAACCTCAGGAGCGAGGGAGGAAACCGCCCTCCGGTGCTCAGAACCGCTTCGCTCTAAGGTTGGCGGGGCATCAAAGCCCTGTGCCATGGTTTTGCGGGCTGGGACCGCATGGGGGGACTTTAAAAGGTAAAAGGGTAAAAAAGTAAAAAGGTAAAAGAAATCTGCGTCATCTGTGAAATCTGCGGAACGATCATGTAAGAGCAAATTGAGAATAGGAGAGACTATTTTTGTGTAATTTGCTGATAACTTATAGATTTCTTGCGAATTTCTTGGTGGTTTCGTAGAAAAAGCGTAACTTTGGCGGCAGATTTCAATTAAAGATTTTAAAGGAGAATTGTTATGGATACATTGGATAAAGAATTTTGGGAAAAACGTGAAGCTGCTATGAAAAGATTTATGGCGGCAAAAGAACGTAAAAAGGCTCGTGTAGCTGAAATTACTAAGAGTCTTTGTGAGGAATATAAGGAACGCACGGGGGTATATCCTAAATATATAAATGTTTGGTAATGAAACCACTTCTTTTGGATAAAATTAATGCTTCTGCTCCTTATGAAGTTTATTGGCATGAAAAGTCTCGAACTTATCGCTTTAAAAGTGTTTTTGGTGTGGTACTTGCCATAGGTTTTGATGATGATGACATCATTGAAAATGCAGAATTTTCAAACACTGTGGCTATGTTTAGGGTAAAACCTAATAGTCAGGATTAACTTCTTGATCATTGTGCTCTTTTAAGCGATGAGGGCTGAAACTCCCTTTGACCAAAGGGAGTTCTTTCTAAAATCATCCCATCCTTCTTTTTTGATAAAGCGAGCTGCACTCGGCAATTTGAAAGCGAGCTTTCATTGCATTCATTGGCATCGCTTTTTCCCATTAAAGAAGGCTCCACCTCTCATCTCGGTCTTCTTCAATGGTCTTTACACCCCCTTCGGTTCCCCCGTTAGAAGGAAGAATGTAACCGCCCTACAGTGCTATATTTGCCCCACCTGTCTTCAATAGTCTTTACGACCCTTTCGGTTCCCCTTGTAGGGGACAGAAACCCCTGCGGGAGGGTCCTTACCCTATACCCAAGCCCTAAATCCCTACCATAGGGATTAGGGATGTAACCGCCCTCCGGAGCTCGGAACCGCTACGCTCTAAGGTTGGCGGGGCATCAAAGCCCTGCGCCATTTTGTGCGGGATGGGACCGCCGGGGGAATAGCAGTTTACAGTTAATAGTTTATAGTTTTCTGATTTTTGTGGTAATTTGCTGATGAGTTGCAGATTTCTTTCGATTTTCTTGGTGGTTTCGAGGAAAAAGCGTATATTTGCTGCAAAAAAAGATTATGTATTATATTTGGTTCGATGAAAGTGATAAAGAGGGGGCGTATTACTCCAATTTCTATGGCGGCATTCTCGTAGATTCTAAAAACTACGAGAATGTGTTAGCTATGTCTAAAACTTTTGTTGAAGAGTTTGGTATAACGGAGGAAATCAAATGGCAAAAAGTAAATGAATATTGGTATGAGAAGTATTTGACTCTGGTTGATTTCATCTTTGATTTGTTGGCTCAAGGTTATATCAAAATACGAATTTTTTTTCGTAATAACCAGTATACGGCTCCCTATTTAACAAGAGAACAAAGACATAAGGCTTATCCTTTGTTATACTATCAATTTATCAAGCATGCTTTTGGTTTCCAATATTCTAATCCTGAGAACAAACCTCAGTACTTAAAAATAATGTTGGATGATATTCCTTTGAAGGGTGAGGATAAGAAGGAGTTTAAGAAATTTATCTATGGACTCAACTATGATAAGGGATTTCAAAAGGCTAATATACATATTCGTGAGTCTGATATTTGTGAAATTGATTCTTCAGAACATCTTATGTTGCAATTTATGGACTTAATCTTGGGATCGATTTGCTTTCGTCTCAATAATAAGCATAAAATCAAGGATGGTACAACCAATCGCAGAGGTAAAAGAACTATTGTCAAGGAAAAGCTTTATAAATATATTAATTCCAAGATACGGGAATTGCATCCAGGATTTAATATTGGGGAAAGTACTGGCATCAGCCAAATTGAGGAAAGATGGACTTTGCCATACAGCCATTGGAGCTTCAAACCAAGTAATTATGTCCGTGATACTTCGAAAGCAAAAAAATAACTCCTGCGTATCTACACGAGTGAGCTACGACACACGTAGCCTTTCAATACGTCAAGAGTTATTTTTCTACTGCAAAGATACTACAAATATTTATATGTTGCAAATATTCAACTTGATTTTGGGGTAAGTTTAATCAAGATTAACAAAAATCCCTATCTATTAATGTATTTGCATAGTTTTTTGAAGGGAGTTCAAAAAAGATTTTAAAAGCATGTGAGGATTTCTTACATACTACCGCAGAACTTGTAAGGAAGCAGAATCATTTTGTGTGTTGTAAGAATGTAAAAATTAGATTTAGTCAGGATTAATAGTTGTGCACCATATTAATTAATGCATTTTTTCTCATTCGAGTGGCGACAAGCGCAGAGCGATACTGCGGTGGGGAGCAAATATATTTTTTTCAAAAAACTGATAGGTGTAACTATTTGTAACTGAACTTCCTGATATGCGAAAGTTCAGTAAAAAATATAATGCAAAGGATAAATGATTAAAGCAAAGGTCGTATAGCAACCTGCTATACGACCTCGTAACTCCTTTAACAACTTGGTTAATGAGCTGCTGCAAAGTTACGGGTATTTTTTTTCTTAAACAAATTTATCCCATTGATTTTTACATATTTAAGACCAATTAACGAATAATTTACAATATTTATATGATATTTGTAGGCATTTTTGGCTTACAAACGTTGCATGCTGTATCTTTTTAGTTGATGCATTACCGCAGCGAGGCAATCATGGAACAATTTGTTCTGTATCATAATGCTTAAATTTCAAAGGTTGCACTTTCTATGTCTGTTATCATATTCTTTTCAATGGTAATGAGCGTAATATACAATGAAAATCAAAATCAATGAACACAAACACTCAAATAGACAAGATAGATAAAGTACTTTCAAAAATATCGGGCAAGGAGATTAAAGCTTTTGCGTGGCAGTATGCAGCTACGCATGAGGACTTCGCTACCGCTTTAGTGGAAAAGTATTGGAAGCCGGAGCGTGGTAACTACAAGGAGCAGGTGGAGGCTTGCTTTGCCCATGCTGGTGTGTTGGGCGTGCGATTCGGACAACCCCAACTGGACTGGAGGAAGATAGAGCAAGACCTGGGGGCAATGCTGAGGAAAGCCAAGAGCATGAAGAAGAAAGGGAATCTGATTGATGCTGCCTTGATTGCTGGATATGTGATGACCATCACTTGCCGAGAGTTCAAACACGACCATCTGGCAACCGCTTCGCTTTATGGTTGGCGGACCAAAGCGGTCTGCGCCAGGTTGTGCGGGATGGGACCGCCGGGGGAAAGGGGGAGACAGAAGAATATAATTATTCTTTGTCTATTCGCTTAAGATCTGTTTTCATCTTTTTTCCATAGGCTTCGCCTCGTGGAGAAAGATATTGAAAGAATATAGTATTGCCAGAAAACTCGATTTCTAGAGTAAATAGTGCTCTATAGTCTCCTAAACGAATTCTATATATATTACGATACCCAACAAGTTTCTTGCAGTCAGTGATATCTTGAATGTCTTTGGCTGCTTTAACTTCTGCTATCGTACGTCTTAAAGAATCGAGCATCTTACCGGAAAGATGTTTGGAAGCTTTGATAAAGGCTTTAGAAAATTCGACTTTCATACGCCTAACCACTTTTCAAAATCTTCTTGTTCTTCTTTGTTGGCACGGATGAGGCCCTCTGGCTGCTCTTTTCTTAATTTGGCATAGAGCTTTGCATCTTCGTAATCCTCGGCTATACCATTAAGTATATCCTCAATATAGTTTTTGAGGTTGGTTCCCTTCTGAATAGCCATTATGGATAGGGTCTTAAAAGTATCATCTTTTAAGTCGATGATTTTTCTTTTGGAAGGTGTTACTGAAACTGTACTCATAAATGTATTTATTTAAATGGTTCTACTTTTTTGCAAAGATACATAATATATTCTATATATATGATATATCTCTATGTAAAATTAACAAAGATTTAAAGTTGAAGGAATTTCTTGCCGTTTTAGAATATGTTTATTAGCATAGACCAATCAATGGGCTATGCTGATGAGTTTACTACCTAGAGCTGTAGTCATGGCATTCTCAAAGAGAATCTATTGGTATCGCTGATATTATCCGGAGTAGGCAACCAATATGGCGAAAATATAACAATATTTAATTATAATTTGAAAATATGAATGTAATCAAGCTTTTTGATTACCAAGAGGATATGAAGGAACGGATTGAGAAGGCATTGCGCCTTCATCGGTCCGTGATGGCACAAATGCCAACGGGTACGGGTAAAACGGTTCTACTCGCTTCGGTCGTAGAATCGTTTTTGAGGGAACATTCCAATTGTAATGTTTGGATTGTTGCCCATAGAAGGGAGTTGGTTTCTCAGATTCGAGAAACTATTGGAAGAGTCTTTTCGAAAATCACCCCGTCCCTCTTTACCCTTAAAGAGGGGAATTTTTCGAAAACCCACCCGTCCTCCCTTACCCTTAAGGGAGGCTCCACCGCTTTCCCCAAGCCCCTTTCCCCTCAGGGGACAGGGGATGTAACCGCCCTCCGGTGCTCGGAACCGCTACGCTCTAAGGTTGGCGGACCATCAAAGGTCTCGACAGATTGTGCGGGATGGGACCGCCTTACTGCTACTTGCTTGCGGCCTACTGAGGAACTTGGGGACCGCCTGGGTGAGAGGGGTGGTGATGGGCTTGGTGCCACTTCTGCCTCTTCTGTTAATCCTATTTCTGACATGATGCCGATAAAGGCAGTGTCGATACAATGGTTGGCTAAGCACTATGACGAGATAGAGGAAGAACCAGGAATGATAGTGATTGACGAGGCGCACCATGCGCTCGCCAAGACCTATAAGGAGATGTGGGAGAGATTCCCGAATGCTAAGTTCCTGGGACTGACGGCTACACCTTGCCGATTGAACGGTAAGGGTTTTACTGATCTGTTTGACGTATTGGTACAGTCCTGGAGTGTTCCTGAGTTTATCAGCAAGGGAAGATTGGCAACATACGATTTCGTGAGCATCAAATCAGATGGTGTGACGCAACGGCTCATCGACTCCTTGCAGAAGCGAGGGGCAGATGGTGACTACCAGAACAAGGAAATGGATATGTTGCTGAATAAGAAACCGAGTATCGAAAGGCTCTATCAGAGCTTGGAAGAATTTGGTAAAGATAGAAAGGGCATCGTGTATGCTATCAATATCAGTCATGCTAATGCTATTGCCGAGTTCTACAGAGGACACGGCATAGCAGCTGTTGCTATTGACAGTAAAACGCCAAGTTCTTTACGAAAAGAACTTATTGAAAGGTTCAAATATTCTTCTTTTTCGAAAACCCAACCATCCATCCTTCATAAGGATTTTTCGAATCACCCCGTCCCTCTTTCCAAAGAGGGCTCCACTTTCTCCCCAAGCCCCTCTTCCTCAGGAAGCGGGGATGTAACCGCTCCTCCTCGTCGCTCGGAACCGCTACGCTCTAAGGATGGCGGACCATCAAAGGTCTCGCCAGATTTTTTGTCGGCTGGCGCATCAAAGGAGGTGTCAAAGGTCTCGCCAGATTTTTTGTCGGCTGGCGCATCAAAGGATGTGTCAAAGGTCTCGCCAGATTTTTTGTCGGCTGGCGCATCAAAGGATGTGTCAATGGTCTCGCCAGATTTTTTGTCGGCTGGCGCATCAAAGGAGGTGTCAATGGTCTCGCCTGATTTTTTGTCGGCTGGCGCATCAAAGGAGGTGTCAAAGGTCTCGCCAGATTTTTTGTCGGCTGGCGCATCAAAGGATGTGTCAATGGTCTCGCCAAATTTTTTGTCGGCTAGCGCATCAAAGGAGGTATCAGGTTATTCGCCAGATTGTTTGTGCGGTGTAAACCGCCTTGCTGATGGACTTGCTCCTATACAAGTATTGGTGAATGTGGACATCTTCTCGGAGGGATTTGACTGTCCGGATGTGGAGTTTGTACAGTTGGCTCGACCAACCTTGTCGCTTGCCAAGTATCTGCAGATGGTGGGACGTGGATTGCGAGTGGCTAAGGGGAAGAAGAGCTGCGTGATTATAGATAATGTGGGACTGTATCGGGTGTTCGGGTTGCCTTCTCAAGTATGGAACTGGAATGCTATGTTCGAGGGAAAGCTGAAAGTGGGCAAGAAAATGGAGACTCCGAAGGAAAGAGAGTTTTTCCTGATGAACAAGGAACAAGACGGTATTCGGATTCATCCAGACTCGGAAATGATGATGGTGATGAGCCATGAAGAATTGCTCCAAACACTACAGTACCGTGAGTTTGTGGATAGCAAAGGGGAGTTCGCCATCATCAAACTGCCTGATGGAAAGATGACGGTAGTGAACCGACACGGAGAGCAGGTACTGGAGCCAGGCGATTACTATGACATGAAATTACTGAACGGAAACATCCTGTTCTTCCGACCTCGCAGAAAGGCGAAATGCTATTATGACCTGTTGGCAAAGGCTGTCATCGACGATGGCACTAACGTAGCAGAGGCTCCCCAGGTTGTCAATATAAAAGGATGGGAGTTTATAGAATATAACGACATCTTCATGTCTCGAACCCAAGAAAATTTTTCTCTGCCATATCGTCCTTCACAATATGATTTTCTGAATTATGGGTATTATATGATATTCAGATTCAGACCTTCTGCTATCGGTTGTCAAGTATGGTACTATTGTGAGGGTGATGAAGGGAAGATGCGCATGAGCAATGAAGAGAGCAGGAATGTATGTTTCCTGCGTAATGATTACGAACATGTGTATTGGCTATGTGCTGTCCTGTATGGTGATTGTATCGTTGTTATGGACAGCAAGCAGGACTACTACCTGGTGGATTTAAATTTGAAGAAGACCTATATAGGATGCAATAATCCAAAGAATGAGAAGGAAGATTTGAATGTCGTGATGCCTCGCCTTGGCAAGAAATACTATCATGAGGCGATGTTGCAAAAGAAGGAAATGGAAGCAAACGAGATGCTTCTTTTGCATGAGAAGTCAGAGGCAGGACATGTGGAATTGTACCAAGCAGGAAAGAAATGGGGCGTGAAGGTAGATGGTAAAGTTATCGTGCCACCCCTCTACTGCAGTATAGCGCAACCTGTCGGTGCCTATTGCGCCTTTGAACAGGTTCCCAGACATTGGGGCGTTATGACATTGAAAGGAAAAGTGATTGTTGATGCCAAATATGAGAAGGTGGAGATTCGTGACAATGGAATCGCCGTGGTAACAGGCATCACGGGAAAAACACAGACAATCAATCTTTTAAAGGTAAAAGGGTAAATGTTCTTTGCTGTTTTTAGGCACGGATTACAATCCGTGTAATCCGTGCCTTATCTATATCCGTTCTTTTTATTCCAAGTCAAATTCGAAATCGAAGCCGTTGCCATTGGATTCTTCCTTCTTTGGCTTTGGTTTCGGAGGATTCTTCAGGTTGCCCTTCTCGTCAAACATATTGTATGTAGTGCGAAGTACGATGAACTCGGTGCGGCGGTTCAACTGATTGCAGATTTCCTGATGCTCCTTGCTCTGCTTGAGGATAAACTCCTGGGTGAGTTCGTCGCCCTCCTTGAGCCAAGGATATTTCTCGGTCAGCTTCTTGCGAACCTTCTTTGGTCGCTCCTTGCCATATCCCATTGGGGTAAGGCGCTCCTTCTCGATGCCATGGGCTATCAGGTAATCTACTACAGACTGGGCACGGCGCTGAGACAACCGCTTGTTGTATTCGGCATTTCCCTTGTAATCGCAATGGGCGCTCAGCTCGATGGTTACGTTTGGATTCTCCTTCAGCAATTCCACGAGTTTATCAAGTGCCTTGGTGCTGGCTGACGTCAAGGTAGCCTTGTCAAACTCATAGAAGATGTTGTCGATGAGTACGGGGGCAGTGATGGAAGCCAATGGGAACTGGAGTACATACTCCTTGCTCTCCTTAGCCGTATCTACTCTCAATTCCTCCTTATGATTGAGGAATCCCTTGCAGGAAGCCATTACCAGATAATCTACCTTCGTGTTGATAACCATGGAGAAGGAGCCATCGCTCTTCACCGGCAATTTCTTGTAGGTTCCGTCATTACCTACCACCATCACTTGGGCTGCTGGCAGTTCATAGCCGTCCATCTCGTAGACCCAGCCCTTCATCGTGGTGACTATCTCCGGGTTCTCGAATGAATAGATGTGGTCGTAGCCTCGGCCGTCCCTTCTGTTGGATGAGAAGAAACCACGGTTGTGTGGACCCTCGAATGTCATTCCGAAATCATCTGCTTCTGAATTGAGCGGATAACCCGGATGCTCCAGCTTGTATCTGCGAGTCTTCTTGTCTACTTTGGCGATAAAAATGTCGAGACCGCCCATGCCTACATGACCATTGCTACTGAAGTAAAGGTCGCCATTGGGACGGAAGGTAGGGAACATTTCGTCGCCCGGTGTGTTGATGGCTTCACCGAGATTCTCTACACCGCCAAGACCGGCAGCCGTAAGACGGATACGCCAAATGTCAAGGCCGCCTACACCTCCCGGCATGTCTGATACGAAATAGAGCCATTCGCCATCGGGACTGATGGCTGGATGGGCATAGCTGCTCAGCGTATCTCTCGTTATTTGCAGTTGGGATGTCTTGCCCCAGGCTGCATCCGAGCGAGAGGAGTTTACTATCTGAGCATAGCGGGGAGAGGACGGGTCGGTGGTGCACTGGGTAAGATACATTTCTTTTCCGTCAGGAGTGAAGCAACAGGCTCCTTCGTCATAGGCGGTATTAAGTCCACCACCAATGGCTTCGGGTTTGCTCCATTTTCCCCTATCGTCTTTTTCTGACAAGAAGATGTCGCCGGCTTTGGTGCCGGTGATTCCACTGAGTTCATCACCTTCTGCCTCATTCCGGGTAGAGGTGAAATAGAGCTGGTCGTATTCATCGCCCAGGAGCATGGGTGAATAGTCGTCTCTTCTGGAGTTGAATACGTCCATCTTCTTCACCTTGTATCGGCTTCCTTCTTTCTTCCAGATGGGAGCCTTCTGTGCAGATTTCAATCCGTTTTTGGCAAGAACATTATCGGGCATGGAATCTACGAGGATTCTGAATTCTTTTTCTGCCTGTTTGTATTCACCGTTTTTCAAGAGCATACGGGCGTAAGCCAGGCGGTCGTCCAATGATGCCTGGTTGTAACGGATGGCATTGCGATAAGCGGCAATCGCCTTTGGTGTAGAATTGATCTTCTCATAACAGTGAGCCATCTTCAAGGCAATCTTTCCTCGATTGTCTCTTTCCTTGGCTGGAGTTTTGGTATAAGCCTGCTTGAACTGGTCGGCAGCATCGTAGTATTCGCCCAGAGAAAGGAACTTCTCTCCCTTCTTCAGGTTTTTGTCAATGCCGCAGCTTATCAGAAGAAGGCAGCAGAGTGCTGTTATGATTTGATAAAGTCTTATTTGTTTCATATTGATTCAACTTTCGCATATTAGGAAGTTAAAGGAGTTAAGGAAGTTAAGACGTATGTCTTTCAGCTTAAAAACTTCGCCAAAAAGACTATTGTCTTAACTCCTCAGCGACCGTAGGGAGCGATAACTCCTTTAACTTCTTTAACTCCTGAACTTGCGAACTTGAGCTATATCTTATTACATCTGCGAGAATGGCTGGCGATATTGACAGCCTGATTTCCAGTTGCTGCAACCATAGGCGGTCTTACCCTTGATGATAACGCCCTTTCCGCAGAGCGGACATGGCTTGCCTACCATTGGGTCGGCTGGAGACTTCTTTGCTGTAGCTTTCTTCTTTGCTGGCTTTTTCTTGAGATCTTCCTCCGTCATGATGGTCACTCTCCGGCTGCTGTTATCCGATAGAACATCGATGACAATCTGGTTGATCTGCTCTTTCAAGCCGTTGATAAATTCTGCAGGGTCGTAGGTCTTGTGCTCGATGTCTCGGAGTTTTTTCTCCCAGATACCGGTCAGCTCGCAGCTCTTCAGGAGTTCCTCGTGGATGGTGTCGATGAGTTCGATACCTGTTGGAGTTGCCATCAGATTCTTGCGCTGGCGACGGATATAGTGGCGCTTGAAGAGGGTCTCGATGATGCCGGCACGGGAGGATGGGCGACCGATTCCGTTCTCCTTCAATGCTGCACGAAGTTCCTCGTCTTCCACGAATTTACCCGCTGTCTCCATCGCACGGAGCAGGGTTGCCTCGGTATAATACTTCGGTGGCGTGGTCCATTTTTCTGTCAGTGTAGGCTGATGATCTCCCGATTCGCCTTTCACGAAAGAGGGGAGGGTTCTTTCTTCTACCACTTCCTTCTTGGCACCGTTTCCGGTTCCATCGCCTGCATTTCCGCCATCGTTTCCGTTGGCGTTATCTGAAGCATCGTCGTCATCGGCATTCTTCGCATCCTTGGCATAGACTACTCGCCAGCCCGGTTCGAGAATCTCCTTGCCGCTCACCTTGAACTCTATCTTTTCCGGTTTTGGACCATCTTCGTTGATTACTTCGCCCAATACGGTGGTGGTAGAGAATTTACAGTCCGGATAGAACACGCTGATGAAGCGCTTGGCGATGAGGTCATAGACATTCGCCTCCATATCGGTGAGTCCGGTTGGCGGAACACCGGTTGGGATGATGGCGTGGTGGTCGGTTACCTTGCTGTTATCGAACACCTTCTTGCTCTTCGGCAACTTCTTGCCGGTGGCTGCGAGCTGCTGGATGAGCGGCAGATATTTCTGCAGACTGGCTATCTTTGCCTGACTCACACCATTCAGAATCTGCGGACATTTCGGATAGATATCGTCTGTCAGAAACTGGGTATCTACACGAGGATAAGTGGTATACTTCTTCTCGTAGAGACTCTGGATGAGTTTCAGCGTGATATCGGCAGAGTAAGCAAACTTCTTGTTGCAATCTACCTGCAGCGAGGTGAGGTCGTAGAGATGAGGTGGCGCCTCGTTTCCCTTCTTCTTGCTTACATCTGTGACTGTGAAGGGTTTGCCGGCGATGGTACTGAATGCTTTCTCTCCTTCCTCCTTGCTGGTAAACTTGCCGCTGGTTGCCGTAAACTGGGTGTCGCGGTAGATGGTGGCGAGTACCCAGTAAGGTTCGGAAACGAAGTTGTCGATTTCCTTCTGGCGGTTTACGATCAGGGCAAGGGTAGGGGTCTGCACCCGGCCGATGCTGAGCACCTGTTTGTTCTGACCGTATTTCAATGTATAAAGTCGGGTGGCGTTCATGCCGAGAATCCAGTCACCGATGGCACGGGAAAGTCCGGCAAGATAGAGCGACTGATATTCCCCCTGGTCTTTCAGTTCCTGGAATCCCTGCTTGATGGCTTCATCGGTCATGGATGAAATCCACAGTCTCTTGACGGGGCATTTTGCCTGCGCCTTCTGCATCACCCATCTCTGGATAAGCTCTCCTTCTTGTCCGGCGTCACCGCAGTTGATGATGCTGTCGGCAGCCTGCATCAGTTTCTCGATGGTGGCAAACTGCTTCTTGATGCCTTCATCGTTGATGAGCTTGATGCCGAAGCGCTGTGGAATCATCGGCAACGCCGAAAGGCTCCAATGTTTCCACATCGGAGTATAATCATCCGGTTCCTTCAGCTCACAAAGGTGGCCGAAGGTCCATGTTACTTGGTAACCATTACCTTCCATATAACCGTCGCGTGCCGTGGTAGCCCCGATGATTCGGGCGATGTCCTTAGCCACGCTCGGTTTCTCTGCTATACAAACTATCATTCTTTATTCTAATTTCTCTTTGCAAAGGTACAATAAAATAATGAGAAAGCCATCATTTCGGCTTTTTTTTCTCATGGTAGAGAATAAAAAAGCCCTGTAAGAGCAAAAGCTTTTTGTTTTCAAAGCTTTTGCCCTTACAGGGCGACTTTGCTGATTGTTATCTAACCCAGGACGATTGCCCTGGGCTAGGAAATTCTGCCCTTTCAGGGCGTTTGGGTAAATCCTTGCGTGAGATTATGGCGTCCCGGCGGATTTGCAATCCGCCGTCAAAAAATGTTCGACCTATTAAAACTGGGGGATTTGTAATCCCCCAACAAAAGGAGAAGCATACTCCTTTGCTGCGGATTTCAAATCCGCAGAGCCTAAAAAGGTTAGGACATTTTTTAACGCCGGATTTCAAATCCGGCGGGACGCCTTCCTTTGCTGCGGTAAAATAATGAGAAAGCCATCATTTCGGCTTTTTTTCTCATGGCAGAGAATAAAAAAGCCCTGTAAGGCTTGGGCACAATCTAGAACTTGTGCCTTGCCTTACAGGGCGTATTTTATAAATATCTGCGTAATCTGCGAAATCTGCGTGAGATTCCTTTGCTGCGGATTTCAAATCCGGCGGGACGCCTAGCGGAGATAATCATCTCTCATAAAAATCCGTGTAATCCGTGCCTAAAAAACAACGAGATTACTCGTACTCCTGCCAGCTCTTAATCTGCAACTGGTCCTGGCTCAATGTGCAGAAAGCCTCGATGAAGGCGGAAGCCAGGCGGGCATTGGTGAACAGAGGAATGTTGTGGTCGATGGCGCCACGACGGATTCTGTAACCATTGGTGAGCTCACGCTTGGTGTGATTCTTAGGGATGTTGACGATGAGGTCGAACTTGTGGTCGGCAATCATCTGCATCACGTTAGGGATATCCTTGTGGTCCTCATCAGGCCATCCTACGGCTGTAGCCTTCACGTTGTTCTCGTTCAGGAACTTCGCTGTGCCGGCTGTAGCGTAGATGGTGTAACCGTTCTTCACCAGTGCCTGGGCTGCATCGAGCAGAGAAGCCTTCTCCTTAGCACCACCGCTTGAAAGCATGATGCCCTTATCCTTTGAAGGAATCTTGTAGCCGGTGGCAATCAATGAGTTGAGCAATGCCTCCTCGAAAGTATCACCCATACAACCTACCTCACCGGTAGAACTCATATCTACACCCAAAACAGGGTCGGCGTTCTGCAAACGGGCGAATGAGAACTGTGAAGCCTTCACACCCATGCGGTCGATATCGAAGGCAGACTTGTCTGGCTTCTGGTATGGAGCGTCGAGCATGATGCGGGTAGCCGTCTCGATGAAGTTGCGCTTCAATACCTTGCTCACGAATGGGAATGAACGGGATGCACGGAGGTTACACTCGATAACCTTCACATCGCGACCCTTAGCCAGGTACTGGATATTGAAAGGACCAGAGATGTTGAGCTCCTTGGCGATGGCACGTGAAATCTTCTTGATCTGACGGGCTGTAGCGAAGGAAATCTGCTGGGCAGGGAAGGTCATGGTTGCGTCACCAGAGTGAACACCTGCATACTCTACGTGCTCTGAAATACCATACTCTACAATCTCACCGTTCTGAGCCACACCGTCGAACTCGATTTCATTGGTCTCTGTCATGAACTGAGAGATAACCACTGGGTACTCCTTGGAAACCTCAGAAGCTGCCTCCAGGAAGCGACGCAGCTCATCATCATCGTGACAAACGTTCATGGCTGCACCGGAAAGAACGTAAGATGGACGAACGAGCACAGGATAGCCTACCTCGTCGATGAACTTCTGAACATCCTCCATAGAGGTGAGGGCGCTCCACTTAGGCTGGTCGATGCCGAGCTTATCGAGCATGGCAGAGAACTTACCGCGGTTCTCTGCACGGTCGATGTTGACAGGAGATGTACCCAGGATTGGCACAGACTGGCGATGGAGCTTCATAGCCAGGTTGTTTGGAATCTGACCACCTACTGAAACAATCACGCCACGTGGTGACTCCAGGTCGATGACATCGAGTACACGCTCGAATGAAAGCTCATCGAAGTAGAGACGGTCGCACATATCGTAGTCGGTAGATACGGTCTCCGGATTGTAGTTGATCATGATTGACTTGTAACCCAACTTGCGGGCTGTGTTGATGGCGTTTACTGAACACCAGTCGAACTCTACTGAAGAACCGATGCGGTAAGCACCCGAACCGAGAACGATGACAGACTTCTCGTTCTTGTAGTAGTTGATGTCGTAACCCTCTACGGCGTAAGTCATGTAGAGATAGTTGGTGAGGTCAGGATGCTCGCTTGCCACAGTAGGGATGCGCTTTACGGCAGGAAGAATGTTCAGCTTCTTACGCAGAGCACGAACTGTGAGCACTTCCTTCTCCATGTTGGTATCTTTTGTCTTCAATACGAAGCGGCCAATCTGGAAGTCAGAGAAGCCCAATACCTTAGCCTCGCGCAATACCTCGGCAGGAATCTCCTCCAGAGTATTATATTCAGAAAGCTTGTGCTTGTAATCTACGATATTCTTCATACGCTCGATGAACCAAGGGTCAATCTTTGTCAGTTCCTCGATGCGCTCGATGGTGTAGCCTTCCTCCAAAGCCTGGGCGATGGCGAAGATACGTAGGTCGGTAGGGTTGGAAAGCTCCTCATCCAGGTTATCGAACTTGGTGTGGTCGTTGCCAACGAAACCGTGCATTCCCTGGCCAATCATACGGAGACCCTTCTGGAGCATCTCCTCGAATGAGCGGCCGATAGACATGATTTCGCCTACAGACTTCATGGAAGAACCAATCTTGCGGCTTACACCGGCAAACTTGGTAAGGTCCCAACGAGGAATCTTACAGATCATATAGTCGAGTGATGGAGCTACATAAGCTGAGTTAGGAGTACCCATCTCGCCAATCTGGTCGAGTGTATAACCGAGGGCAATCTTAGCTGCAACGAAGGCGAGCGGATAACCTGTAGCCTTAGAAGCGAGGGCAGAAGAACGGCTCAATCGAGCGTTGATCTCAATGATACGGTAGTCGTTGGTCTCAGCGTTGAAAGCATACTGGATGTTGCACTCACCCACGATGTTGAGGTGACGGACACACTTCACGGCGATGTCCTGCAACATCTTCACCTGCTCGTCGGTAAGAGAACAGGTAGGAGCCACTACGATAGACTCACCAGTGTGGATACCGAGTGGGTCGAAGTTTTCCATAGAGGCAACGGTGAAGCAACGGTCGTTGGCATCACGGATGCATTCGAACTCAATCTCCTTCCATCCCTTCAGGCTCTCCTCAACGAGCACCTGAGGTGCGAAAGTGAAGGCAGATTCAGCAATCTCCTTGAACTCCTCTTCAGTCTTGCAGACACCAGAACCGAGACCACCCAGCGCATAGGCAGAACGGATCATGATAGGGTAGCCGATGTTGCGTGCCGCAGCCACAGCCTCCTCCATGTTCTCGCAAGCGTGGCTAACAGGCACCTTGAGGTCAACCTTGTTGAGCTCCTTTACGAAGAGGTCGCGGTCTTCTGTGTTCATGATTGCCTCTACCGAAGTACCCAACACATCCACACCGTACTCCTTGAGCACACCGTTGAGGTAAAGTTCTGTACCAACGTTCAAACCAGTCTGTCCACCCCAAGCGAGCATAATGCCGTCAGGGCGCTCCTTCTTGATAATTTCAGTTACAAAAAAAGGTGTCACCGGCAAGAAATAAACCCTGTCAGCAATACCTTCACTTGTCTGAATTGTAGCAACATTTGGATTAATGAGGACGGAACTAATACCCTCCTCGCGCAAGGCCTTGAGAGCCTGCGAACCGGAATAGTCAAACTCACCTGCCTGGCCAATCTTCAAAGCACCAGAACCTAGTACGAGGACTTTCTTAAGCTGTTTCTTCATCATGTTATATAACTATAAGTTTGTTCTTTATATGTCTTATTATTTATGTTTTTAACAACTAAACTGTATTTGCGTTAGTTCACAAATGGTAGACACACTATTTCGAGTTGCAAAGTTACGCTATTTATTTGATTATTCCAAATTTTCTGCAAATCTTTACAGTTAAATAACATCAATTATTATTATTTCTTCTCTAGAATGTCGTATTTTTGCAATTATTTTGTTACTTTTGCAGCGACTTTTGGTCATGTAGAAAAAGAATAAAAAATAGCAAACAAGATAAATATACAACAATGAAAGTCGGATTATTCGTCCCTTGTTATGTGGATGCCCTTTACCCTGAAGCGGGTGTGGCTACATACAAGTTGCTTAAGCATTACGGACTAGACGTGGGTTATCCCGAAAAACAGACTTGCTGCGGCCAGCCAATGGCTAATGCCGGTTTTCAGTACAAGTCGGAGAAGGTCATAGAGACATTTGATGAGCTGTTCAAGGATTACGATTACATCGTAGCTCCTTCTGCATCATGTGCTGCTTACGTGAAGGTGTATTACCCTAAGATTCTTGAGGGTAAGCACGAGTGTGTTTCCTCTAAAAAGATTATGGACGTTGTGGAGTTCCTTCACGATGTGCTGAAGGTTGATCATGTGCCTGGCAAATTCCCGCATGAGGTCAGTGTGCACAACAGTTGCCATGGTGTGCGCGAGCTTGGATTGTCGTCTCCTTCTGAGCGACACATCAAGCCATTCAATAAGATTATCGACCTGTTGAATATGGTGGAAGGTATTACCATCCACGAACCGGAGCGCAAGGATGAGTGCTGCGGATTCGGTGGTATGTTCTCTATCGAGGAGCCTGCCGTTTCTACCCGTATGGGCGAGGACAAGATCAAGCGTCACATGGCTACGGGTGCCGAATATGTTACCGGACCGGATTCTTCCTGCCTGATGCATATGGCTGGTATTGCCAAGAAGGAGAATATGCCGATCAAGTTTATCCATGTTGTTCAAATTTTAGCTGCAGGACTATGAGTACAGAACATTCCAAAAGAGCTGCGAAGTTTACGCAGAACGTAGAGAAGACCACCTGGCACGATGCTACCTTCTGGTCTGTTCGTCAGAAGAGAGATAAGATGGCGCAGGAACTTCCTGAGTGGGAAGACCTCCGCGAGCATGCGTCTGAAATCAAGATGCACACCATCACCCATCTTGCCGATTACCTCGATATGTTTTCCAAGAACCTGGAGAGCCGTGGGGTGAAGGTGCACTGGGCAAAGGATGCACAGGAGTTCAACGAGATTGTGCTCGGTATCCTGAAGGATCATAACGTGAAGAAGATGGTGAAGTCGAAGTCGATGCTCACCGAGGAGTGCGAGATGAATCCTTATCTGGAGCAGCACGGCATTGACGTGGTGGAGACCGACCTGGGTGAGCGTATCATCCAGCTTCTGGGTCAGAAGCCTAGCCATATCGTGATGCCTGCCATCCACCTGAAGCGTGAGGAAGTGGGAAAGATGTTCGAGGAGAAGGGAATCTCCAAGGAAATCGGAAACTACGATCCTACTTACCTGACCCGCTGTGCCCGTCATCATCTCCGAGACCAGTTTATGGAAGCTGGAGCAGGTATGACCGGCTGTAACTTCGGTGTGGCTGCTACCGGCGATTGTGTGGTCTGCACCAACGAGGGTAATGCCGATATGACCACTTCCATGCCTAAGCTCCATATCGTAGCGATGGGTATCGAGAAGCTGGTTCCTGACTATAAGTCACTGGCTGTATTCCAGCGCCTGCTCTGCCGCTGTGGAACCGGTCAGCCTACCACTACCTATACTTCTCATTTCCGTCAGGCTCGTCCGGTTGCTGAGATGCATGTGGTTCTGGTGGATAATGGCAGAAGCGATATTCTCGCCGACAAGGACCACTGGCAGACCTTGAAGTGCATGCGCTGCGGAGCCTGCATGAACACCTGTCCGGTTTATCGCCGTTCGGGCGGTTACAGTTACACCTATTTCATTCCGGGTCCTATCGGTGTGAACCTGGGTATGCTGAAGAATCCGCAGAAGTACAGCGATAACGTATCGGCATGTACCTTGTGCTTGTCTTGCGACAATGTATGTCCTTCCAAGGTGGGCCCTGGTTCTCAGATTTACGCTTGGCGCCAGAGCCTGGACAAGTTGGGCAAGGCAGATTCTGTGAAGAAGGCGATGTCGAATGGTATGAAATATCTCTTCGATCGTCCTGCGCTCTACACTACCGCCCTGAAGTTTGCTCCGCTTGTCAATCTGGTTCCAGAGTGCTGCACGCACTTCAGCCACTGGAATGCCTGGGGTATCGGTCACGCCATGCCTGAGTTTGCAAAGAAGAGTTTCCATCAGCTTTGGAAAGAAGGAAAGGTGAAGTGATTTAAGTGAAGAGTGAAGAACGAAGAGTGAAGAATTCAACGGCTTTACTGATTATAAAGTTCAAAGTTCAAATTTCAATGAATAAAGAAGATTTCCTGAACAAGTTGCGTAAGAATACGCACGTTCAATTCGATATGCCTGCCGTAGATGTCAAGGGAATCCAATATGAGGATACCTTGAAGCAGTTTATTGAGATGACTGAGTCTGTGGGTGGACACGTGATAGAGGCGAAGGAAGGCGAGAGCCTGGATGAGCTGGTGAAGAAGGCTTATCCGGAAGCCAAGGTCTTTGCTTCTCATCTGCCTGAGATTACCATCGCGCAGAAGAATCCTGATACCGTGGCTGAGGCCAACGACCTGAATGGTACCGATGTGGGTATTGTTCGTGGTGAAGTGGGCGTGGCTGAGAACGGTTGCGTCTGGATTCCTCAGACCATGAAGGAGAAAGCGGTGCTTTTCATCTCGGAATATCTTGTGATTTTCCTCGAAAAATCCAAGATTGTGAACAATATGCATGAGGCTTATGCCCGTATTGAGATGGATCCGAAGTATAATTTCGGTACTTTCATCAGTGGCCCTTCCAAGACTGCCGATATTGAGCAGGCATTGGTTATGGGTGCGCAGGCTGCTCGTGGTGTGACAGTTATACTCTTGTAAGAGGCAGAATGCTGCATTTATAAATAAAGTATAATAGTAGGTAAGTATGCAAAAAACAGGTGTTAACTGTTAACCTGTTAACTCTATAGACAAATCCCGAAGTTCCTGATGTGGAATTTCGGGATTTATATTTTCTTATAATCTCCATTCATACGTATCATAAACCACTCCTCTTCCTCCGAAACCTTCCTTCTGGTGGATGAGGTTGGCATTGAGGTAGTTTCCTCTGTCTTCGGTCGATTTACCGAAGTCGATGAATGGGGCGTTCCATTTCTTCTGGTTGATGACGTAATCGAAGAGCAGGTCCAGGGCTCCCTCTTCCTTCCCCTTTTCTGAAGCTCCGATGTATTGGGTGTGTATTACTTGTGGAGTGATGAAGAGGATGGTTCCTGCAATGACTTCCTCGTCCTTGAGAACAGAATAGCCGATGATGTTTTCCGGAAAACGGCTCATCAGAAGCTGCAGTTCCTCGTTGCTGTGTACGGGACGGGTATGATATTTCTGCTGCAGATTGTTGTTGAGGATGTTCCAGAAGGCAAGTACATCTTCGGGGGTACTTTGTCTGATGATGAGCTGGTTTCTCTTTGCCTTTCTGATTCCTCTTCTTCTCTGTTCAGAGAATCTGAGCTTGTTCTGCAGCGGAATGGTGGTGGATATTTCCCTGGTGCTGAGGCTAGCCTTGCCTGTGTGGATAAGGGCATAGAGATCTTCCTCGGATGGAATCTTGTGATAAATCCAAGGGATTGCCTTATAGGTGAGTTTCGAAAAGCCTTCCTGCTTCAGATAGTTTCCGATGGCTTCGAAGGTTTCGCAGGTAAGCGCTGCTGTCATCTTGTTGCAGGTGAGCAGACCGCCATACGTAAGTCCCTGATGGGAAACCAGTTCTTTTAGAGAAATCTCAATGTCAGAATCAGAACCCACCTTATTGCCGGAAGCAGAAACCACCTCGTTGGCTGGCAGCAGGGCATAGAGCTTGTCCTTATAATAAATCATCAGGGAATGGTCGTGAAATCGGTCCTGATGATAATCCATATAGTTTCTATCAAACAGGAAGGTTCCCTGTCGGGATTGCTTTACGAATTCATTCCAAGTCTGATGGTTTTCTGGGGTGTATCTTTTGACAGTTATCATTCCTGTAGTGGATTAAATAGGATTCTCGGATTATCTCTTTCGGGAAGAGATGTAATCCAGGAACTCTTCATATTCATATAGATAATCATCGGCATCGTAAGGCTCTGAGGCGAGTACAAGGCAGACAGCTCCTGGCGAGAAGTTGTCGAGGGTACGCCAGATTTCCGTATCAAGAAACAAGCCTTGGTCGGGACGGGTCAGATGGTATTGCTTCTTCTCGTGTCCATCGTCCAGATTGACCGTAAAGGAGCCTTTGGCAGCAATGATTACCTGTCGGAGCTGCTTGTGAGCATGTCCACCCCGGTTTTCTCCCTGAGGCACTCCATATATCCAGTAGGCCCGTTTCACCCGGAAGGGAATCTGCTGCTTCTTGTCGTCAATAGATACGAATTCACCGGTAGAAGTTGTTTCCAGGGGTAGATCGATGATTTTTCCGATTTCTTTCATTCGTCTAAGGAAATAATAGATACAGAAAACAGAAGTTTTCCCATTTCCTGTACCTATTATATATTATATGTATTGTTTATTTCTTCATATATGGGTCGGTACCCAATACGGTCTTTGCCAGGCGCTTTGCCTTGTCGCGGAGCTGGTTGAGGTCATCGCCCTTCTCGCCGTAGCAGAGAACGACACCCATGCGGCGACCCACGTGAGCCTCTGGCTTACCGAAGATGCGGATGCGGGTGTGGTCTTCCTTCAGGGCATCGAGCATGTTGTAGTTCAATGGCTCTGTGCTCTCTTCCGGTGAGAGGATGACGGCAGAACAGCCTACGTGCTCCAGGTGGATTCCGGCGATAGGCAAGCCCATCACGGCACGGAAGTGGAGCTCAAACTCGCTCAGGTTGGTAGTGTGACCGAGAGTAACCATACCTGTATCGTGTGGACGAGGACTCAGCTCAGAGAAGATAACCTCTCCCTGCTTGCTCAGGAAGAACTCTACGCCCCAGAGGCCGGCACCGGTCAAAGCCTTGGTCACTTCGCCTGCGATGTGCTCAGCCTTCTTCAACGCCTCCTCAGGAATCTGGAATGGCTGCCAGCTCTCTCGGTAGTCACCGCCTTTCTGTACATGGCCGATAGGTGGGCAGAAGAGGGTAGGACCATTCTTCTGGGTGATGGTGAGGAGGGTGAACTCTGAATCGAAGTCGATGAATTCCTCGATGATAACTTCCTTCACGTCACCGCGACCTTCTTCCATTGCCTCCTTGTAAGCCTCCTTCAGCTCATCGTCGTTGTGAACATAGCTCTGTCCATGACCGCTTGAACTCATCAGAGGCTTCACTACGCATGGGAAGCCGATTTCGTCGGCTGCGTTCTTGAACTCCTCGAAGGTCTTTGCGTAGAAATACTTGGCTGTGCGCAGACCCAGTTCCTTGGCAGCCAGGTCGCGGATGGCACGGCGGTTCATGGTGTAGTTCACGGCACGGGCAGAAGGTACAATCTGAATGCCCTCCTTCTCGAAGTCGAAGAGTCGCTCGGTGCGGATAGCTTCAATCTCAGGCACGATGATGTCTGGGTGATGTTTCTCTACCACTGCGGTCAATGCGTCGCCATCGAGCATTGAGAACACTTCTCGCTCGTCGGCTACCTGCATGGCTGGTGCATTGTCATACTTGTCGCAAGCGATGACGTACTGTCCTGCTCGCTTTGCGGCGATGGTAAACTCTTTGCCCAGTTCGCCTGAGCCCAAAAGCATAATCTTCTTCATTATATTATAAGTTAAATTTCTTTCTGATGAATTCTGCGATAAACTTGGCTGTCTCTTCGATTCCCAGATGGCTGCTGTTGATGCAGAGGTCGTAGCTTTCGCTGTGGCCCCACTTCTTACCTGTATAGTAATCGTAGTAAGAGGCGCGCTGCTCCTCGTGGCTTTCGATAAACTTGCGAGCGGAAGCTCTGTCGATGTCCTTTCGCTTGCAGACTGCCTTGATGCGGTCGTTGATATTGGCTGTGATGAAGATGTTGATTACATTCTTGTAGTCACGGAGCACATAATCGGCGGTTCTGCCCACGAAAACGCAGTTGCCCTGATCGGCAGCCTTCTTGATGGCGTCGCTCTGGAATTTATATAAGCCTTCCTGTGAGAAGTCGTTATGATAAAAGTTGTTATCGCTAAGGAATGGCAGATGAGTATGGAAGAGAGACTTGAAGAATCCCTTCTGCTCATCGTTCTGCTCGAAGAATTTCTCGGAGAATCCGCTCTCCTTGGCTGCCAGGTTCAGCAGCTCACGGTCGTAGCATTTGCAACCGAATTCTTCCGCCAGCTTCTCGGCGATGATATGGCCGCCACTACCTATCTGGCGACCCACGTTTATGATAATCTTGGTCATAAGTATAAAATTTTAGCTGTTAACTGTTAACTGTTAACTTTCATGTTTTCTCTATGTTGTCTTTTCAACTTGTTCATGTACCACACCATCACGATGGCAGCGATGACTGCGGCCGAGAAGTCGGAGATAGGCATACTGTACCATACACCGTCAATATCCCATATCATCGGCAGGAAAGCCAGGAGCGGCAGGAGAATGAGCAACTGTCTCGAGAGCGAGAGGAAGATGCTTATCTTCACCTTTCCGATGCACTGGAAGAAGTTGGTGATAACCATCTGGAAACCGATGACCGGGAAGCAGAACATCACCACTCTGATTGCCTTGATGCCCAGGTCTATCAGCTGCTTATCGGTCGTGAACATTCTTGCGCAGTAGTAAGGCAGGAACATCGCTATCAGCCATCCTACCACCATGATGGCGGTGGCGGCAATGATGCTCAGGTTCAGTACGCGCATCAGTCGGTCCAGTTTCTGGGCTCCATAGTTGTAGCCTGCAATAGGCTGCATTCCCTGGTTAACGCCGAACACAAACATCACGAACACCATCGCAATACCGTTGGCTATTCCGTAGGCACCCACAGAGAGGTCGCCTCCGAATCTTACCAGCTGGTTGTTGATGAAGATAACGATGATGCAGGCGCATACGTTCATCAGGAAGGGCGAAATGCCGATGGCAAGTATATTATCCACGAGTTTTCTCTTCAGTTTGTAGATGCCTTTCTTGAAGTGGAGCAGCTCATTCTTGTTGCTGAAGAGCTTGAACTGCCACATCATAGCCATCAGCTGCGATAGGATGGTGGCGATGGCGGCGCCCTGTATTCCCCATTTGAACACGAGGATGAAGAGGGCATCCAGTATCACGTTCATCACCACCGTGAAGATGGTGGCGTACATTGCCTGCTTGGGCTTGCTCGCCGCCCTGAGCAGGGCGTTCATGCCGAAATACATGTGGCTCACCACATTGCCCAGCAGGATGATGACCATGTACTCGTGGGCATAGACGAGTGTCTGGTCGCTGGCTCCGAAGAATCTCAGGATAGGGTCGAGGAAGAGCAGACAGATGATGCTCAGTCCGATACCGATGATGAGATTCAGTGAAATCGTGTTACCCAGAATGTTTTGCGCCGTGGTATAATCCTTTTGTCCCAACTTCACGCTGATGGCTGTAGACGCTCCTACGCCCACACCGGCTCCGAAGGCAGCGGTGAGGTTCATGAAGGGGAAGGTGATGGCAAGTCCTGAGATGGCCATGGCTCCCACACCCTGACCGATGAATACTCGGTCTACGATGTTGTAGAGCGAAGAGGCTGTCATGGCAATCATAGCAGGCAAGGCGTATTGAACCAGCAGCTTGCCCACAGGCTTGGTACCTAATTCTAATGTCGCTTGTTTATTTTCCATTTATATCTGTTTTTTGCCTCATAGCCCATCGCCTGCTGCTTTCAGAAAGCAGCAGCGTCGACTACTTGTCTGCAAAAGTACAAAAAATATCTGATACCTTATTATACATATAAGAAAAACTTGCATTTACTGATAAAAACTTCCCTTTTCTTTTGGAGTTTTCGTACAAATTCTGTACTTTTGCACTTTAGAATAAACAATAACAATAAACAATGACAGCCGGCGAATCAAGCCGGATTGACCTATAATGATGAAAAAATATTTAATGCTATATGCATTCTTAATGACCACCCTTTCATTGCTGGCTCATGATGACAGGGTTACAAATTTTGAGCAGATGATGCGGTTGCCTCGCATCACGGAGACTGATATGGTGTCTTTCCCTGGTGGCAAGTGCATGATGTATCGTCTCTATCTCAAGGATAAGGATCTGATGAATACGCCTTATTCCGTAGAGCGTCCGGAGGAGTTTCTCTCTTCCCGTTCCATAGAGCGCCGCAAGCGTCAGGGGCTTCCCGTCGACGTGACCGACCTGCCCGTAGCTCCTGCCTATCTCAAGGCCGTAAGCGATGCGGGCATTGAGATTGTGGGCAAGAGCAAGTGGAACAATACTCTGCTGGTCCGCATCCACAAGGAGAAGGAACTGCGGAAACTGGAGGGATTGGATTTCATCACCCAGACCCGGAAGGTCTTTGAGGCGCCCGATTCCGTTACCCAGCGTGTGCGTTCTTCTGTTAGAAAGGGAAATAACGACTGGACGAGCGATGCTTCCGGCGAATACGGTGCGGCTAAGGATCAGCTGAAAGCCCTGAATGGCGAGAAACTCCATGCCAATGCCTATCGGGGCAAGGGCTTGATGATAGCTGTCTTTGACGGTGGATTCATGAATGTGGATAAGATTCCGGCGCTTCATGGCATTCATCTGGCAGGCATCCGTGATTTCGTGGTGCCTGAATCCAAGAATGTCTTCGCTGAGATGGAGCATGGAACGATGGTCCTCTCTACGATGGCTGCCAATCTGCCTGAAGTTTATATCGGTGTGGCTCCGGATGCGCAGTATCTGCTGGTGCGTTGCGAGGACGAGCGCACGGAGAGTCTTGCCGAGGAGGATTACTGGGCTGAGGCTGCGGAATATGCTGACAGCTGCGGTGTGGATATTATCAATTCCTCCCTGGGTTATCATGGTTTTGATGATACGAAGATGAATCATCATTATTATGAGCAGGATGGAAATACTGCCCTTATCTCGCGTTCGGCTTCAATGTGTGCCGATAAGGGAATCGTCTGCGTCAACTCTGCCGGAAACGACGGTATGGGCAGTTGGAAGAAGATTAATTTCCCTGCCGATGCAAAGGATATTCTTACCGTAGGAAGCATCAACGAAATGGGGATGAATGCGGCTTTCAGTGCCGTAGGACCTACGGCTGACGGAAGAATCAAGCCTGATGTGATGGCGTATGGTAGTCCTACTGCGGTGATTACGGGCAGGGGAAGCATCATCAATGATAACGGTACTTCGTTCTCCTCTCCGCTGATTGCGGGCATGGTGGCCTGTCTCTGGCAGGCGCTCCCCCACAAGACTGCCAAGCAGATTATCAAGCTCGTGAGATTGGCTGGCAACAACCAGCAGCACCCCGATAATGTCTTCGGCTACGGTGTTCCTGATTTCTGGAAAGCTTATCAAACGGGGAAAGCGATTAAGTAGGCACGGAGAAAAAATAAGGCACTGAGAAGAAAGAATAAGGCACTGAGAAGAAAGAATAAGGCACGGAGAAAAAATAAAGCACGGAGAACAGAATAAGGCACGGATTACACGGATTACACGGAGGCTCGCGCCCTTGTTCTCTGATAAAAAATCCGTGTAATCCGTGTAATCCGTGCCTAAAAAAAATCCCGTGCCTAAAAAAATCCCGTGCCTAAAAAAATCCCGTGCCTAAAAAAAAATCCCGTGCCTAAAAAAAAATCCCGTGCCTAAAAAAAATCCCGTGCCTAAAAAAATCCCGTGCCCCAAAAAATAATTCAGTGCCAAAAATATAAGAGTATGAAGCAAAGATTGTCTCTCTATGAATTAAACTCGATAGTCAGCGAAATCATTTCGATGTCCTTGCCCGACAGCTATTGGGTGGAAGCGGAACTCTCTGAGGCTCGCGAGGGCTATGGTGGGCACTGCTATCTGGAGCTCATCGAAAAGGACGAGCGCTCCAATACGCCGATAGCCAAGGCGCACGCCGCCTGCTGGCGAAACCGATGGATGCTCATCAAGCCGAACTTCGAACGGATCACCGGACAGCGCATCCATGCTGGCATGAAGGTGCTGCTCAAGGTTCATGCCCAGTTTCATGAGAACTACGGCTTCTCATGGATTGTAGACGACATCGACCCCAACTATACGATGGGAGATATGGCGCGCAAGCGGTTGGAAATCATCAATACGCTGAAGGCTGAGGGCGTTTTCGAACTCCAGAAGGAGCTGGTGCTCCCGATGTTCTGCCAGCGCATCGCCGTCATTTCGAGTGCCACGGCTGCCGGATATGGCGATTTCTGCAATCAGCTTGCCGATAACGACTATGGCTTGCAGTTCACCACCCGTCTCTTTCCTGCCACGATGCAGGGCGAAGGTGTGGAGCAGAGTGTCATCGCAGCCCTGGACTGCATCAATGCCGAATGGGAGGAGTTCGATTGCGTGGTCATCATCCGAGGTGGAGGAGCCACCAGCGACCTTTCCGGTTTCGATACTCTGGCGCTTGCCGAGAATGTGGCGAATTTCCCGCTGCCTATCATCACGGGAATTGGACATGAGAGGGATGAGAGTGTGCTTGATATGATTTCCTTCCAGCGTGTGAAGACGCCTACGGCTGCCGCTGCCTTCCTCATCAATCATCTTACCGAGGTCTATGCCCGGGTGATGAATGCGCAGGAGGCTATCGTGCAGAACGTGAAGCACCGGCTGCAGGTGGAGAAGATGAGACTTGAAAGGTTGAGCAACACCATTCCGGTTCAGTTCTCGCTGGTAAAGACGCGGCAGGGGGCTTATCTCGACCGTCTGATGAGTCGTCTCAGTTCGAATGTCCAGTCGAAAGTATCGAATGCCCAGCGCAAGTTGGAGATTCTCTCGCAGAACATCCAGCCGGTATTGGAAAGAAAAATGCTCAACGAGAGTCATCGTCTGCAGCTCCTCTCTCAGCGCATTCAGGCGCAGGACCCCGAGTTGTTGCTGAAACGTGGCTACAGCATCACGCTGAAAGATGGCAAGAGCATCCGTTCTGCCTCAGAACTGAAGAGTGGCGATATCATTGAAACGAGGTTCGCCGAGGGCAATGTGAAGTCGGAAGTGCAAAATATCCACTGTTAACTGTTAACCTGTTAACTCCAAACAAAATTAAATTATGGCAAAAGAAGAAATGAAATATGAGCAAGCCGTAAGAGAGCTTGAGCAGATTGTAGAAAGAATGGAGAATGATGAGCTCGATATCGACCAGCTCTCCGAGCAGTTGAAGCGTGCCAAGACCCTGGTGAAACTCTGCAAGGACAAACTCACCAAGACCGATGAGGAAATCAAGAAGCTCCTTAGCGAAGATTGATTTCCCCTCTCACCAGTTTCGGCGGATTTCAAATCCGCAAAGAAATAGGTCGAACCTTTTTTTTGTCTGCGGATTTCAAATCCGCAGGAACGCCTACGGAGGATTGAAGCCCCCGCTTGTTTCGGCGGATTTGTAATCCGCCGCCGTACAGGTAACTATTGCGGATTTGTAATCCGCTAAAAGGACCGGCGCAAGAATAAAATAGCCCATAAATTTGGTAAAATTATGCCTTAATATGGCAGAAATGAATAAAATGATAACGTTTTCACTAAAAAGATTGCAAAATAGTTGCAGATTAATAGAATATTTTGTACTTTTGCATTCAAAATATTAGTAGAACATTAAAAATATAGATGTTATGAAAGACTTAGATTGGTCTAATTTGTCATTTGGCTATCGCCAGACTGACTACAATGTTCGCTGTTACTATCGCGACGGCAAATGGGGCGAAATAGAAGTTTGCTCTGATGAGTATTTGAAATTGCACATGGCTGCAACCTGCTTGCACTATGGTCAGGAGGCTTTCGAGGGCTTGAAGGCTTATCGTTGCCCAGACGGCAAGGTGCGCGTGTTCCGCATGGACGAGAACGCTAAGCGCTTGCAGAGCACATGTCGTGGCATTCTGATGCCAGAGGTGCCTACAGAAATGTTCGAGGAAATGGTTAAAAAGGTGGTCCGCCTCAACCAGGAGTGGATTCCTACCTATGAGAGCGGTGCTACGCTCTATATCCGTCCGCTGCTCATCGGTACAAGTGCTCAGGTGGGCGTGCATCCTTCTAAAGAGTATTGCTTCCTCATCTTCGTAACTCCAGTGGGTCCATACTTCAAGGGTGGATTCTCTACCAACCCATACGTCATCATCCGTGATTTCGACCGCTCTGCTCCTCTCGGAACAGGTATCTATAAGGTGGGTGGAAACTATGCTGCTTCCCTCAGAGCCAACAATATTGCTCACGAGAAGGGTTATGCCTGCGAGTTCTATCTCGACGCCAAGGAGAAGAAATACATGGATGAGTGTGGTGCTGCCAACTTCTTCGGTATCAAGAACAATACATACGTTACTCCTAAGAGTACATCCATCCTCCCATCTATCACCAACAAGAGCTTGATGCAGCTGGCTGAGGATCTCGGTATGAAGGTTGAGCGCCGTCAGATTCCTGAGGATGAGCTGGATACCTTCGAGGAGGCTGGTGCATGCGGTACAGCTGCCGTAATCAGTCCTATCAGCTACATTGACGACTTGGATACTGGCAAGCGCTACAACTTCGGTGAGAAGCCAGGTCCTATCTCTAAGCACCTCTATGATACCCTCCGTGGAATCCAGTATGGTACCATCGAGGACAAGCACGGTTGGACAACCGTAGTTATTGAGTAAAAACCAATAAGAGATAATATTTCGTTCAGAGCACTTTGAGGAGTTTTCGCTTCTTGGAGTGCTTTTTTTTCTGCCTTTTTCATCCATTTTCTTGCGAGTTTCATAAAATAATCGTAACTTTGCCCACAGAAATATAACTTCTTAAAAGAAAGGAAAGATTATGCAGACAACTATCAATATATCATTGGATGTGCCTCAGACTTATCAGTTGGAAACATTGAAGCAGGAGTTGACGGAGTATGCTAAGAAATTAGTAGCTAAAGCTAAGCCTAAGGCAAAGATTGCAAGAAAGCAATATGCTCATGATGCCTTATGCGGTATTATGAAGACTGATATGAAGACAGATAAGTCGGATAAGGAATTAATAGAGGAGTATCTAGAAGAAAAATATCAAATCTGACAACGATGAAAGTCTTTTTAGATACTAATATTTTTATCGAATACACCACGTGCCGTAAGCAATTCAGATGGGTACGAGATGTTTTTGATGCTATAGAAGATGAAATTATTTCTGCTGTAGCTTCTGTTGGAGGTATGTACACAAATGCATATCTTGTTACTCTTTATTTTAAAGAGCATGGTATTCATAGGCCTGAGCAGACAGAGAGAGTCAGACAGACGCTTTTAGCGTTTTTGCAGTTGGCTCCTACTGTAGATTGTTCAGCAGAAACAGTTCAAGAAGCTATCAATGACGAGCGCTTTACCGACATAGAGGATAGTTTTCAGTATCATTGTGCCTTGCAGAATGATTGTGATGTTCTGTTGACTATCAACATCAAAGATTATAAAAACGTATTAGGACAAAGACCGGAAGTTTTGACTCCTGAGGAATTTGTTGAGAAGTATCTCGAATAAAATACCATAGCCTTTCAGCATTCCCCCTTGCTGAGAGGCTTTTTCTTTTTAAGGCAAGAGAGGTGGTTAACAGAGTTAACAGTTAACAGCTGTTTTTTCCTACCTCCCCCTCGCGTACCTTATATAATAATAAATATATATATACTTATTTTTATATGTGTAGGGGTGGGGGTATGCATTTTTCGGGTGTTAACTGTTAACCCTGTTAACCCTGCCCCTCTTTCGTGCTTACTCTATGCTTCCTGATGGTCAACTCATAGAGATGGGAGGGAAGAAACTATGAGTTCGTATATTTAATGTATTTTTGCCTTTATTATTGCTTGGTAAGCAGGAACGGAAGCGCTGTTTAACCGTCTCTTATGTAGAGCCTTAGCCATCATTTATGGCAAGACCTGGTCATCATTTGTGGCAAGCCTAGACCATAAAAGAAGCCCCTGCTTTGAAGCAGAGGCTTGTATTTATCTCGATACTGGGAATACATAATATTCTCTATCCACATCAAAATCCACTACCCACTGGTCGATAATCACGTTATCATCCAATGCCTTGATTTCGATGGTGTGGTTGCCGCTAGACAGCGTAACATAGAAATTCTTGAGGGATTGACCCCTCCAATGATCGAATTTCCATTCCTTTGAATTGAAAATTTCCTTCATCTGGCACACTACCGGCTCGGCACGATCTATGCTCACGCTTACCCTCATGTTCTTCACATTTTCCAGATAACTTGGTATTACAGCCAGCGTAAATCTCGCATCCCCGCTCTTTCTGCAATAGAAAGTATAGTTGAGCGTGGCTCCCTTAGGCAGTTTAACGGCCTTGTTGCTGTGTCCCAGGAGCGGAATCAACTTGATGCGCTCAGCGTCCTTTCCCTGGCTCTGAGGGGCGTTATAGCCCTTTTGCCACTCATAGGCATTCTTGGCGATGATGTCGTTGGTGTAGGTAGAGAGCGCGAGGAAATCGGTATTCCGGTTGAAGGCATCTGCCATCAGCGATTTGATTTCGTTGGCTCTGAGCGTGCCCGGCAGCTGCGGAGCCTGCATCTCTGAGGCTTTGTTGTCGATGAAGTTCGCCCATTTCCCCTTGCCAATCCTGGCGTAATAGGCATTGAGCTGCTTCAGCGTATTGTAGGCGTTGAGGCTGACGGCTGCTGCTGTCTTCGCTTCATCGTCCTTGTAGAAAAGTCCCGGACGGGCGATTTGGCGGGCTTCCTGCGCCTCTAATTCCTTCTCGGCGATAAGGGCTGCAGAGAAGATAGGATACTTCACAATCTCGAAGAAACCGTCTTTCTGACCGGCTGGCAGGGTACGCTCGATGGCTACAGCCTTCGCCTTCAGCTGTTCGAAATAGTAGAGATGGCGCTCCAGCTCATTGCCGAACTCTCCCGAATGGAATTCTGTATCGCCGTAAGGCATGATCATATAAGCCGGCTGGCGGATGCTGGTAAGGCGATAGTATTCTTCCATCAGAGGCGCGATTTTCTTGCCTGTAGCGGCTCCAAAAAGGTTGCTGAGCCAATTGTCCAGATAGCTCTTGCAATCCTTTGTCAGCGCGTTTTTATCCCATGCCAGATTCATCATCATCGACAGCTGAAGCGATGCTGTCAGCGGATTGGATATGTTGGCTATCCAGGCGCAATCCTCGTCGTTGTGGACTGCAGAGCGGTGCGATTTGTTGCGATGACCGTTCTTGGTCTCCAGGTAATCCCTGTTGTTCAGCATTTCGAGCAGCAGTCCCGGAGCCGTTTGTCCCATCTCCATCTGGCTGTTGTCGCAAACCATCTTCACGTTCTCGATGGTCTTTCTGCGCTTCTTCTTGTGCTTCTTGCCCGTCAGTTCCGTCACCTTGTAGTTGTCCGCCAGACAGATGTCAAAGCTGTCTACGACGGCTTTATTATAGGCAGCATCGTGCTTTCCGTCTACCTTCCAGAGGGTGTTGCATTTCAGTCTCAGCATCAGTCGTGCGATGCGGCTATAGTTCTTCGGGTTCATCCATTGGCTTCCGTTGAGCGCCAGTCCTCTGAATTCTATTCTCGGAATCTCCAGCCATTCCTGCTTGGAAGGGGTAGAGATGGAGCTGTGTGGCTGAGGCTGAAGGTCGTGCCACGCCATGAAGGGAGTGACGCCAGCCAGCTGAGACAGCTGCATGATGGCGTAGGCGGTGCCTCGGGCGTTGCTTCCTACCACGATGAGGCGGTTCTTCCTCACTCCGATGTAGAAGGCGTCCTTGGCGGTTATGAACTGATGCAGCGGAATCTTGAGTTTTTCAACAGCTGAAAATTCCTTGTTCGAAAGTAAATCGAGCTGATAAATCTGTATCGGAGCATTCGATTTCTCCCTAGCTTCTAAGCCGGTAACCGCTTTCATGTCGTTGGCAAACTCTCTGAGCGCTATTTTCACCACGGGTGCCTTTGTGGCGTTGATGGAGTAGGTCACTCTGCCGTTGCTGTCGGTCCAATAAACCTTTGGGGCAACGGCCTGTGCTTCTGTTTTCTTGCTTCTGTTTGAGGTTAGGGCATTGACAGGAAGGCAAGAGAAGCAGGCCAAGGTCAATGCAGCACCTATAATAATCTTTTTATAGTTCATTTCTTTGCGTTTTAAACGGGTTGGTCGTGGATAAGTGTGAAATCTCCACATTTCTCTAATCTGCAAAGATACATAAAAGTGTTTAATATCTGAAATTATTTAGTTTTTATTTGCTTATTACATTATTTATTGTTACTTTTGCACAAATAAACAGAAGAATTATGACATTATATCCGAAATTAATAGAAGAGGCTCTTGCTACGGTCATCTACCCGGGTACGAAGAAGAACCTCATCGAGAGCGAGATGCTGGCTGATACGCCTAGCATCAATGGTATGAAGGTGAAGGTGGTCTTGCTCTTCCCTCGTGATACTGATCCTTTCCTGAAGAGTACCGTGAAGGCGGCTGAGGCTGCCATCCATTATCATATCTCCAAGGAGGTTGAGGTTGAGATAGTTACTGAATTCAAGTCGGCTCCTCGTCCTGAGGTGGGCAAGATGCTGCCACAGGTGAAGAACGTCATCGCTGTAAGCTCCGGTAAGGGTGGAGTAGGCAAGAGTACCGTTTCTGCCAATCTCGCCATTGCCCTGGCTAAGCTGGGCTATAAGGTGGGTTTGCTCGATACTGATATCTTCGGTCCTTCCATGCCTAAGATGTTCGGTGTTGAGGAGGAGCGTCCTTATTCTGTTCACAAGGACGGAAGAGACCTCATCGAACCTATCGAGAAATATGGCGTTAAGCTCCTGAGTATCGGTTTCTTCGTAAGTCCTACCACGGCTACTTTGTGGCGTGGCGGTATGGCTTGCTCTGCCTTGAAGCAGTTGATTGCTGATGCTGACTGGGGCGAGTTGGATTACTTCATCCTTGATACTCCTCCTGGCACAAGCGATATTCATCTTACTCTGCTCCAGACGCTTGCCATCACGGGTGCGGTTATCGTAAGTACTCCTCAGCAGGTGGCTCTGGCTGATGCCCGTAAGGGTATTGACATGTATCAGAATGACAAGGTGAACGTGCCAATCCTCGGTCTTATCGAGAACATGGCTTACTTTACTCCTGCCGAGTTGCCTGAGAATAAGTATTATATCTTTGGTAAGGAGGGCTGCAAGAATCTTGCCAAGGAGATGAACGTGCCATTGCTTGCACAGATTCCTATCGTCCAGAGCATCTGCGAGGGTGGAGATGATGGTGCTCCTGCTGCAACCAAGGTTGATACCATCACCGGTCAGGCTTTCCTGAGCCTTGCCCAGAGCATCGTGACGGTGGTGAACCGCAGAAATGCCGAGAAGGCTCCAACCAAGATTGTAAGTACACACAAGTAGTAAATATCCTATTTGATAAGGGTATAAAATAAAAAGCTAGGATTGCCCTCAAGCAGTCCTAGCTTTATTTTTATCAGAGGAGTTAACAGGTTAACAGTTAACAGCTGTTTTTTGCATGGTCACCCCTGGCGTCCTGCCGGATTTGCAATCCGGCATTAAAAAATGTCCTAACCTATTTAGGCTCTGCGGATTTGCAATCCGCAGCAAAGGAGTATGCTTTACCTTATGTTGGGGGATTGTAAATCCCCGGTTTTAATAGGTCGAACTTTTTTTTACGGCGGATTTCAAATCCGCCGGGACGCCTGGCGGGGTTGCGCTCTTGACACACCCTCTTTTTTCTCAGGAGTTAACAGGTTAACAGTTAACAGTCGTTTTTTGCATGGTCACCCCCGAAATTATCCATTGTACATTATTCATTGTACATTATCCATTATCCATTCTCCACGATTTCTTCCGCCTCATCCTCTTCTTCTGCTACTTCAGCTGTAAGATTTGCCTTGAGTCTTGCAGAACGCAGTTGCTGCCTGAAAACCAGGCAGGTAGCCAGGAAATAGACGCCCGTCTGTATCCAGAGCGCCCTGAATTCCGGAAGAATATCAGCAAGAGATGCTCCCATACTGCTGATTCTGAGGAATCCCCGGATGCCGAAAGTGGATGGGAAAACCCACGAAAATCCTTGCCAAAAGCCCGGAATATTGCTCTGTGGCCATGAAATTCCCGTCATAAAAAGCAATGGAACGGAGGTAAATACCACCAGAAGCATCACGTTTTCACGATATTTTACCAGACATGACAGCATAAAACCGAAGAAAATGCACGATAGGATATAAGGCAAGAGGAAACCAAGAATGGTGGTCCACGTTACCATGCTGACAAATCCGAACAGTTTCGGAACTACCAGCGTAAGATACATTCCCATCACGGCATAAACCATGAAATAAACCATCGCCTTACCGAAAACGATGCGGAAAATACCGCCATAATGCTTGCTTACCGGTATCAGTTCGCGATTTCTGTTCGTTTCTCTTGATGTTCCTGCCGCCATTCCGATGCCCAACAGCATGGTTTGCTGCAGAATCAGCACCAGAACACCCGGAAGAATCGCATTTCCGTATCCCCCGGTTGTGTTGAAAATCGGAACCTCATCGAAAGCCAGCGGCTCGGTGGTAATCTCATCGTCTCTATCCGTGAATCCGCCACCTTTAGAAATCTGAATGCCCGAATTGATATGGCTTGCCACGCCCTGCGCCGTCTGATAAATTGCCTTATAGGTAAGCATCAGACTCATATCGCAATAAACGCCCACATGCGCCTGTTCGCCACGATTCAGCTTGGTGTCGAAATCGGAAGGAATATAGATGATTCCATGCACAGCCTGCTTCTGTACCAGCTGCTTCGCCTCATCAAGACTGTTGCAGTAATACGTTGCCTTGGCATCAGGAGAGGCATCGTAATCGCGGATAAACTCGCGGGAAGTATGGCTGTGGCTGAGGTCGACAATCGCCGTATCCACCTCTCTCACCACCTCGTTGTTGTAAATCCACGAGTAGAGCAGCGGATAGCCCAGCGGCACCAGGATACAGAAGATGAGCACACCCTCGTCACGGAACACATTGCGCATTTCCGTCTTCCAGATGAAGCACATGTCCCAGATACCATTGATAATCTTATATAGTAAACTACTTTTTAACATTGAACTCTTTAACTTTGAACATTGAACTTTATGATTCGTAAAGCTGTTGAATTCTTCGTTCTTCACTCTTCACTTTCCTACGGCAGGTACTTGTAAACCAGCATTGCCTTCTTGATGTTCCAGATAGTGAGCATTGGCAGGGCACAGAAGAGCACCATCGCACCCCAGTGCAATACTGCATCGCTCATCGGGAAACCATTGAAGATGTTCATCTGGTAAATCATGTAGTAATGGCGCATAGGGAAGAGCTGTCCGATGGCCTGGATAGGCGAATCCATGGCGAAGAGCGGATAGGTGGCTCCGCAGATGGAGAAACTAACCACGCCCCACAACGAACAGATACTCATCGACATACGGAGCGAAGGCATCAGTCCGAAGGCAAAAATGCCAAAGCACTGGCAGGATAATACGCTCAGAATGCCCAGCAGGATGATAGGCAGCGCACCGCCCGGATGAGGGAAATCCAGTACATGATAGATATAGAACTCGAACAGCAGGAAGATGCTCAGGAAGATGAGCGTCTGAGGAAGCATCTTGCCGGCGATGGCGAGATAAGGATTGTTGTTCGCCATTCGCATCCAGTCTTTTGCCCGGTTGAATTTCAACTCCGTTCCTATAGAATAAGGTGTAATCAGGAAGATGAACAGCATGATGAGTCCCGGCACCATCACCGTGGAGAGATAGTAGTTGTAGTTGGCATATGGATTGCCTATCATGTGCAAATCTACAGCAATAGGCTGCAGAAAGGTCATGATTTCATCATTCGTCTTTCCCAGTGCCGACAGCTTCGCCATTCCTGCCGCTGCTCCTCCCAGGGTAGAAATGGTCTTCAAGTCGCGGAAGAGCAGGGAGCCTGCCGCCAGCGACACGCTGCTGTAGTAGAAGGAAATCTTAGGCTGTTTCTGAGCCATCAATCCTGCCTCCGTTCCGTTAGGAATCACCAGGAAGGCATAGATTTCGTTCTTCTGGATAGCATGTCTTGCCTCAGCTATGTTCTCATAGTGAGCCACCACCTTGGTGGTCTGGAAAGCGTCGAGCTTATGCACCAGCTGGCGGGAGGTATGAGATTTGTCCTGGTCAACAATGCCCACAGGCATGTCGGTAGGCACACCTCCCTGCATCAGGGTAGTGAAGAAAATCACCACCACGATGGGGAAGATGACCATGCAGAAGAGATAGATAGGATTCTTCCACATGATGCCGCATTCTCTGAGGGCAATATGATATAATCTCTTGAACATAGAAGTTATTTAATGATGAGTGACATTCCCGGGCGCAATCCTTCGAGCTTGGTGATAGGACGGGCCTTCACCTCGAAAGTCTTGCGGTCGTAATCGCCATTGTCCTTGGTTGCCTTCCAGGTTGCGTATGAACCCTGGTCCTTCAGGTAATAAACCTTCATCTTGATATCCTTGTTGAAGGCTGGGACGAAAGCGGTAAATTCATCACCCTTGTTCAAACCCTGGAGATGGTCTTCGCGGACATTGAAGGTTCCCCACATATCGCTCATGATAGAGATGCTCATGATAGGAGAACCAAGACCCACCAGCTCGCCTACCTTTGGATAGACATTGCTTACCTCGCCTTCGCACTGGGCAATCTGAACCGTCTCCTTCAGGAGATTCTTCACTACATCCACGGCGCTCTTGGAAGCCTGGGTGTTGTTGGCAGCCATGCGCTTCTCCTGCTCACGTGCTCCGTTCTTGGCCATTTCATACTGGCTCTTGGCTGCAGCCACCTGTGCCTCTGTTGCCTTGTAGGCTGCAAAAGCCTCATCGCGCTTCTGACCGCTGATGACGCCCTCGTTGTAGAGGTTCTGCATGCGGTCGTAGGTCTTCTTGGCGATGGTTGCAGCAGCTTCTGCCTGCTGAACCAGCTGATAAGCACCCTGAATCTGCTCCTTGCGTGCACCGGCATCGGTCAAATCCTTCATGGCTTCGGCAGCAGCATTGGTTGCCTGGAGCATCTGCTCCTGTGATTTCATCTCAGGAACTTCGAGGATGGCGAGAGTATCGCCTACGTGAACATAGTCGCCCTCTTTCACTCTCAATTCTACTATACGGCCAGGCAACTTGCAGGATACTCTGTATTCTGAAACTTCAACCTCGCCCTGGATGGTGTCGTCCTTCTGTTCCAAGGTAAAGAAACCGATGACACCCACTAGGATAACTACCGCCGTAAATCCGATGACAGCGAGTAATATGTTGTTATGCTGTGATTTCTTAGACATTTTTATCTGAATTTGATTTTTTTTAAAACTTCTTTTATAAAGATGAAACTGAGGAAGAAAGTCCCCCTCTAGTAACCGTTAAATCCGATTCCATCGGATTTCCGCCCCCAGGATTTCCGCCCCAGGATTTTTGCCCCGGTGCCGTTATTGCAGGATACCGAGCGCCTTGTTGAGCCCAACCTGTGTCAGCTTCACGTCGATTTCGGCGTCAATCTTCTGGCTCTGAGCCTGTTGCCAGGCAGTCTGTGCAGCCATCACATCGGTAACCTCCATTACGCCTTCCTTGAATCCGAGGTTGGCGCATCTGAGGTTTTCCTCAGCGCTGGCAATGTTTCTCATCGCCATATTGAGCTTCTTCTGAGCTTCCTTCACCTTGAACTGGCTCTGCGCAATCTGAAGGTGAATCTTCTCGCGCGTATCATCCAGGTTCATCTGGGCGATATTGGTGGTTGCCTTAGATGCTCTCACCTTATAGGCGCAGTCAAACCAGTTCCATACTGGCACCTGGACGATGATTCCTACGTTCCATACTCCTGTGAATTTCTTCTGGAATCCATTGAAAACATTAGGATTTGAAATGGTGTAGCCACCGGTCAGAGCTACATGTGGCATGTAGATGGCTCTCACCAGATTGGTAGCCTGTTTGGAAATATCGAGTGCATTCTGGAGCATTCTCAATTCCGGACGGGTATTCATCGCTGAGTCGGCAGCTGCTACTCTTTGCTGTTCTGTGTCGACAGGTGTTCCTGAAAGAGCCAAGGTCTCCTTATCTTCATCAGCAAGTGTGATTTCCTGATTCATCGGGATTCCGCAGAGCTGGCAGAGCAGCATCTTGGAAAGAGCCAGTCCGTCTTCTGCCTGAGTCATCTTCATCTCTGCCTCGTTCACCTTTACGTCTACCTTCAAGCCGTCAGCCTTCGTCGCAACACCCTGCTTGATCATCTTGTGAACATCATCATTGAGCTTCTGTACCAGGTCGCGGTAACTGGTGGCTAGCTTATGCTTCTGTTTGAGCGAAACTGCCAGCCAGTAAGCCTGGTCGATGGCGTAGAGAGTCTGCTGGGTCTGATGATCCAGATCGTTCTCAGCTATTTCTTCTCCGATGTCGGCAATCTTGTTGGCTGCAATAATAGCACCGCCCATATAGATAGGCTGTCTTACCATCACGCTTCCTGCCCACATGTTTCGGGTGTCAGTTCTGAAAGCATCCACTACATTTTGTCCGATAGCATTGCCCTGCTGCTGGACAGAAGCCAATTTATCAGAAAGCAAGTCTCCTATCTTCTGTGCCTGTTCTGGCGTCAAGATGCCCTGACCAACCAACTGTCCCATCAGATTGCTGGCATTCCCTGAGATTCCACCAGCCAGAGTAGAACCCAAATTGCTGAATGCTGCTTTCTGATCACTGTTCAGCAGGGAAATCTCTTTGCTGAACCATTCATATCCACCCAAGGCGTCCACCTTAGGCAAGTATTTCGTGCGTGCCGATTTCTTCAGGTTATACGCCACGTCTTTCTTGAGCTTCGAGGCATTGATCTGCTTGTTGTTGCGCAGAGCCATAGCACGGCAACTGTCGAGACTTAACGCTTGCGCTTGTGCCCCGGCAGGAATCAATGCTCCCATCATCATGAAAATAGTTATTATTTTTTTCATCCTTATATAATATTATATAATATCGGATGCAAAATTATCGAATTATTCTTAAATATCAAAGAAAATTTATTTATGAAATCTTTAAGAAATAAAAAAAATCTTATATTGTGGAAAAATGGAACATACATCATAGTTTTCCTACTATGATGCATGTTACTTTTTCCCTTTTCTCAGAAACGTACAACGGTTTCTTCACCCCAGTCGGCATCAACCGTTAAGCCTACATTTCTGTCATCGTCTTCATCTAAACTTCCGCCTGATGATTTCGTAAGCGAAATGTCTGTCTTGATGATTTCGTTTCTTTTCATCTTTAAATCAGACTTGGTAAAGGTTTTGATGGCATGGGCATCGGCATCTAAGATGCTGATGGTCATCTTGATAGCCTTGTTCTCTTCGTGCGGGAAAGTATATACGGTGAAGTCTCTGTTGTTGTCTGTGAAATTGAAGATTTCCGTCTGCCGACTGTTTACACAGCCATATCCCGTGGTTGCATCCAGCGTACTGCTTCCTCCGGTATAGTAGAACTTGATGCTCCTGACTTCTTCCGGAATCGTTTCGTCAGTAATATGAAGCTTGAAGGCTGCTACGGCTCGCTGCAGCTTCACATCTGCCTCTACCTTATCGCTCTTGATGCTCAATCTGCCATAATAATAAAAGGTGTCGGTAAGCTTGTTGCTCGTGAATTTTACCTTTTCGGGCACACTCATCGTGCAGTTGCCCTTGCCGCTATGGGCAATGACAACGAGTCTGTATTCGCCTTCATCCAGACTGAAACTGGCAATGCCGAAATTCGCGTCATCGCTGGTTTGGTTGATGGTCTCTATTTTCTCTTCGCCATCAAAGACCACAAAGGAAACTCTGGAACATACATCCTGGAGAGCTGTTCCCGAAGTTGTTGCCTTGGTAACTTTTCCGATAGTGCGGTTCTGAACTTGGTGTATGCGCACCGTTACGTTGGCGTTTGCGTCATGTGTTGAGCTTTGGCCCGATTCATCGAGAGAAAACTTTTCGCATGAAGTGAACGTCGCTACTAGCATCAAAATGATTGCTGCCAATAATTTGTAGCATTCCTTCTTCATTGTTTTCTTGTTAGTTAGCTTGCTTCCTTTTGCATGAATCAAGAATTTTTCCTGTGCATGGAAGTCATTGCAAATTTACATTTTTTATTTGACGATTGCAAGTAAAATCAAATAATTCTTTATATTTTTTGTGAATTATCCGTTTTTTTGTAATTTTGTACCCGATAATAAGTGTTTTTTTATGATTACACCTTATTATATATATAGCATTATTATAATAAAAGGAAAATTATTGTATGATATATGGATAAGAAAGAGAATAAAAAGGTGAAGGCTTTGTTCTTCGATATTGATGGCACTTTGGTGAGTTTCAAAACCCACAGGATTCCGCAAAGCACGGTAGATGCCTTGGAACAGGCAAAGAAGAATGGGGTAGAGATTTATATTTCTACAGGTCGCCCAAAGCAGATTATCAATAATCTTGGTCAGATAGAGCATCTCATCGACGGTTACATCACCACCAATGGTGCCCGCTGTTTTGTCCAGGATACGGTGGTGAGTCAGCATGCCATCCTTCCTTCGGATGTGAAGAAGATCATCGATGCTGCTGATAGAGACAACTATCCTGCCATCGTGGTAAGCGAGAGCCGTTTTGCCATCCATCATTATACCGACGAGGTTTATGAGATTTTCTGCAAGGGACTGGGAGTGGATAGCAGTATCTTCATTACGGATGTAAACGATTTGGGCGAAGAGCCAATTCTGCAGGTCACTCCTTTCTGTACCGTAGAGCAGGAAGCGCTCCTGATGCCTACGCTCGAAAACTGCACTTCCGGCAGATGGCATCCTGCCTTTACTGACATCACGGCGCGTGGAGCCGACAAGGGAAAGGGACTTCATGCCATGGCTGATTATCTGGGTTTGAACATTGAAGAAACCATGGCTTTCGGTGATGGCGGCAACGATATCTCCATCATCAAGGAAGCTGGAGTGGGTGTGGCAATGGGCAATGCCGGCGAAGATCTGAAGCAGGTAGCCGATTTCATTACCACCCATGTGGATGAAGATGGAGTGAAGAATGCCCTCATCAAGTATGGTGTTGTTGCTGAAAACTAACATTTTGTTGTCTTTAGTCATAAAAAATCTGTCTAAAAGTTGGGAAATATGCAGAAAATATGCAAAAAGTAGGGAAAAGTGCACTTTGACTTGCATTTTGTTAGCTAAAAATTTGTTTATTTTATAAAAAGTGTGTATCTTTGCATCCGATAATTGTAAGTTGTTTAATTTTTAGAGAGAGAAATTATGACAAAAAGACTAACCATGTTAATGGGAGGGCTTGTTCTTTCAACAGGAATGGCTCTCGCGCAGACTACTGTTACAGGTAAAGTTGTTTCTCAGGAAGACGGTGAGCCGATAATTGGCGCATCTGTAAAAATCGCAGGAACAAAGACTGGTACAGTGACAGATGTGGATGGTAACTTTACTCTGCCAAATGCAGGTAAGAATGCTGTTCTCGAAGTTTCTTATCTTGGTATGGAGCCAAAGAAAGTAAAAGCTTCTGCTAAGATGAAGATTATGCTGGTTGCTGACTCAAGAAACCTTGATGAGGTTGTTGTTACTGCGATGGGTATTTCCCGTTCTAGTAAGGCTTTGGGTTATTCTGCTGCTGTTGTGGGCGGTGAGAAAATCTCTGAAACTCGTACCAGCGACGTTATGTCAAGTTTGGCTGGTAAGGTAGCTGGTGTGCAGATTTCTTCTACATCTTCTGACCCAGGTGCTTCTAATTCTGTCATCATCCGTGGTGTCAGCTCATTGTCGGGTAACAACCAGCCTTTGTATGTTGTTGATGGTGTGCCATTGAATAACTCTTCTGTTTCCAGTAGCAATGGCTTGGACAATGGTTATGACTTTGGTAATGGTGCCAATGCCGTAAACCCTGACGATGTTGCCAGCATGACCATTCTGAAGGGTGCTGCCGCAACAGCACTTTATGGTAGCCGTGCTGCCAATGGTGTTGTGTTGATTACTACCAAGAGTGGTAAGAAGCAGAACAAGGGCATTGGTGTAGAGTATAATGGTGGTTTGCAGTTTGAGTCAGTGCTTCGTTTGCCTCAGCTCCAGAACGAGTTCGGTATGGGTTGGTACGGTGACAAGACTGATATCGAGAATGGTTCTTGGGGACCAGCTTTCGATGGCTCAACCTTGAAATATGGTAATGTTTACGATAACTCTCAGAAACTGAAGAGCTATCTTCCTATTAAGAATAATGTAAAGGACTTCTTTGACACGGGTCTTCGCTACAGCAACAGTGTATCTTTCAATGGTGCAACTGATGCTAGTAACTTCTTCTTGAGTCTTTCTCAGATTCATGATGATGGTATTATCCCTACTGATGCGGATAGTTACAACAAATATACATTCTCTGGTCGTGCTTCTCACAAGATCAAGAATGTAACTTTGAGCATGTCTGCCAACTATGCTTATCAGAAGAACAACTTCGTGACTACTGGTCAGAAGACTGGTTCTATGTACAATGCCATCATGCAGACACCTCGCGATATCAGTATCGTAGAGATGAAGGACTTGAATGATCCATTCAATACTCCAGGTTATTACTATACTCCTTATGGTGTAACCAACCCATACTATATCTTGAATAACTACAAGAATGAGTATGAATCTGAGCGTTTCTATGGTAAGTTGCAGTTTGACTGGGATATCTTCACCGATTTGAAGTTCTCTACCCGTTTCGGTCTTGATACAACTACTGGTGATCATAATACCGGTGAACCAAACATGTCTGCTCTTTATGCAAACACTCCCAACTGGGCGGATGCATTGAAGTCATTGACTGGTTCTGTAACAGAGCAGACTGAGCGTCGCCGTGAGATGGACTTCAATGCAATGTTCAATTACACACATAAGTTCATCGATAAGTTGGATGTAAATGCAGCTCTCGGTTTCAATGGTAATGAGCGTAAGTACTCATATTTGTATGGTGCTGTTACTAATTTGACAATTCCTACTTATTTCAACTTGACCAACTCTTCTGAGAAACCATCTCTTTCTCAGTATCAGTCACTTCGTCGTTTGATGGGTGCATACGGTCAGGTAGAACTCGGATGGGACGATTGGGCTTATTTGACAATGACCGCTCGTAACGACTGGTCTTCTACTCTTCCAAAGGGTAACCGCTCATTCTTCTATCCAGGTGTAACAGGTAGCTTCGTATTCTCTAAGTTCCTGTCTCCTGAGGCTCAGAAGATCGTAACTTTCGGTAAGTTCCGTGCTGCTTGGGGTAAGACAGGTAACGATGCCAGCGTATATATGACAAACTCTGTCTATGCTCAGGCTTCAGCTAGCACTTCAGGCTGGGGTTCTAGTAGCTTCCCATTCACCAATGGTAACTACAATGCTTATACCAAGGGCAATACTCTGGGTAGCAATACATTGAGTCCTGAGATGACAACTGAGTTTGAGCTTGGTTTGAACATGGCATTCTTGCAGAACCGTGTTTCTTTCGATGTTTCATATTATGACAGAAACTCTGATAAGCAAATCTTCTCTTTGGATATGGATCCTGCTTCTGGTTATACAGCTCAGAATATGAACCTGGGTAAGATCCGCAACCGTGGTATCGAGGCGTTGGTAAGCGTAACTCCAATTAAGACCAAGGATTTCAAATGGGATCTCTCTTGGAACTTCACCAAGAACAAGAGTAAGGTAATCTCTTTGCCTGAGGAACTCGGCGGTGAATCTGTCATCTACGGTTTCTCTGGTGGTACTTCTCTCTATGCTATCGTAGGTGAGGAACTCGGTGTGTTCAAGGCTTATACTTCTAAGCGTGATGACCAGGGACGTTTGATCGTTGATGCTAATGGTCTTCCTCAGAAGACTGATAAGCAGGAGATTGTTGGTAGCATGAACAGTAAGTATCAGATGGGTATTTCTAATACCTTGTCTTATAAGGGTGTCAGCCTGTCATTCGACTTTGATATCCGTAAGGGTGGTGTGATGTTCTCTCGTACCAAGAATATTGAATACTTCACAGGTAATGCTATCCAGACAGCATACAACCATCGTAACCCATGGATTATTCCAAATTCTGTGGTTCAGTCTGGTACAGATGCTAATGGTGCTCCTATCTATACAGAGAATACTACAGCTTTGACACCAACCAATATCTACAACTATTGGAACAATGGTGCTGATAACTACGATGCAGAATTCTTGGTTGACAAGAGTTATGTAAAGCTTCGTTCAGTAGTTCTCTCTTGGGATTTGCCAAAGGCTTGGTTGGCTAATACTTTCTTGACAGGCGTTAAGGTTTCTGTCTTCGGTAACAACCTCTTCCTCTGGACACCTTCTAGCAATACATTCATCGACCCAGAGTCAACCTCTTTCGGTAACGACTTGTCTGGTAACTTCGGTGAGTATTCTGCTAACCCAAGCTCACGCAAGATGGGTTTCAATGTTTCTGTTAAATTCTAAAGGTGGATCATTTATGAAAAAAATATTATTATGTAGTGCAGCTTGCCTCTTGGCGCTTTCTAGCTGCGATATGGATATCAATGAGAATCCAAACTATCCTGCTTCTGGTGATATTACACCAACATTGGAGTTCCCTGCTGTGCAGAATGCCATAGCTGCGGTTCCTGGTGATGCAATGTTCACTTATGGTGGCTATTTTGCTCAGTATTTTGAGCAGCGTCCTGAGTATAACCAGTATAACAATATTGCTGAGCTTCACTTTGATGAGGCTTCTCAGCTCTTCGATCGTTGCTATCGTACCATCTATGCCGGTGCGATGACTGATATCAAGGATATTGAGAGTAAGACTACCAATACAGCCAACCTCTATGTCTGCAAGGTAATGACAGCTTTGGCTATGCAGTATATGGTAGATGCTTGTAGCGATGCTCCTTATACAGAGGCTTGCCAGGGAAGCTCTAATCCTAATCCGGTTTGGGATGATGGTAAGAGTGTGTATGAGAATGTTTTGAAGGCTATGGATGATGCTGAGGCTGCTATTGCTGCTTCGGATAACATCGATATGACTGACCCTATGTTCAGCAAGAACCTGAACAGCTGGAAGCGTTTTGCCAATGCCCTCCGTCTTCGTATGTATATGCGTCTGATTGATGCAAATGTAGATGCGGCTAATTATACTGCCAAGGCTAAGGCTATCGTGGCTAACGGTATCCTCCCTGTTTCTGATGTAGTATTTAATGTATATAGCAATGCAGAGGGACAGTATAATCCTTGGTATGGTAATATCTTCTCTTTGAATGCAAACAACTTCTGTGCTGCTTATCCATTGGTAACTTACTTCAATGCTACCAATGACCCTCGTGAGGCCTATGCTTTGAACAAGGCTACTGCAAGTGGTAAGTATGTAGGTGAGATTCCTGGTGCAAAGACTAAGTATTTGGATTGGGATGGTACTAAGTTGATGGATAAGGATGTAAGTCTCGTTAATACAGAGGTTGCCAAAGCTATGCCGGTTTATCTCTTTACTCTTAGCGAGGTTGAGTTCCTGAAGGCTGAGGTTGAGTTGCGATTCAATAACGATGAGGCTGCTGCCAAGGCTGATTATGAGGCTGCTGTTGAGAATGACTTCTTGTCTCGTCAGGTTGCAGGTTACTCTGATTTCATTGCAGGTGATAAGGTAAACTTCGATAAGCAGGCTACTAAGGAAGATAAGTTGAATTTGATCTATATGCAGAAGTGGGTTGCTTTGTTCTATCGTAATCACTTCGAGGCTTGGTCTGAGCAGCGTCGTACTGATGTTCCTGTCTTGTCTTCTGCTTCTGCTGAGAAGGTTCACAAGGATCCAACAAGCTATACTGCTGGTAATCTGATTGCGCCTGCTGTTAATTACTATGGTAAGGGCGGCTTGTGCAAGCGTATGCCTTATCCTTCAACAGCGCGTCAGCTGAACAAGAATACTCCTGCCGTTAAGACTTTGGCAGATCCTGTATTCTGGGATGTTAAGTAATCAATAGGTACTTTTATTCATTCATTATATAAAGATAAAAGATATGAAAAAGATATTGTTTTTGGCCTTGATGCTCAGCATGACTGCTGTTGGATTAACTTCTTGCAGCGACGATGAGGAGTTTACTGATTCAAGGATTACATATTATCCGGTTTTGGAAATCCAGGGTGATGACTTTGTTCAGGTGCCTATCGGTACCACTTATACAGAGCAGGGTTGTAAAGCTACGTTGAATGGAGAAGATTATTCTTCTAAGGTTGTAACGTCTGGTACTGTAGATGCTTCTAAGGCAGGTTTGTATTACATTACTTATTCTGCAACAAATGCTGATGGCTTCTCAGTATCTACTACTCGTACTGTAGCTGTCTGTGATCCAACCATTACAACAGATATGTCGGGTACCTATACTCTCCAGGCTGGTTCTCATCGTGATTATCACAAAGAGGATGGTTCTGTAGCTACTACTTCTTTCTCTGGTTATACCGTTAAGGTTACTAAGGCTGCACCTGGCATCTTCTATGTAAGTGATATGATGGGTGGTTACTATGACCAGAAGGCTGGTTATGGTTCAAGCTACGCAATGACAGGTTACTTCCAGTTGTTGGCTGATAATTCTCTGGTCTTGCTTTCTAGTTCTGTGGAAGGTTGGGGCGATTCTGCTACTGGCTTTAAGGATGGAAAGTATGATCCTGCTACAGGAGAAATCTCTTACGTGGTGAATTATGCTACATCAATGGATTTCGTCATCACATTGAAGTAATAAAAAAAATTAAGATTTTAAAGGAATAAGATTATGAAGAAATATATTTCAATGTTTATGTTCGCCTTGCTGGGCTGCTTCGCTCTTGTGTCTTGTGATACTGAGACTGATGAGTCGGCTGGTGGAACTGCCGTTGAGCAGATGGCTGGTATTTGGGATGTACAGGTTGATGCTGTAGATGAAAATGGTAATGTTTTGTATGAAGATCCGTATGGATTGGGTACCATTACTGTGAATACCTACAATACTGCTGCCAATAGCGATAAGGAAATGTGGTTGCAGGATGCTGGCTTCTGGGGCGTACAGATGAAAGTGAATGTAGATTATGCTGCCAAAACTTTCTCTGCAGCTGCTGGTTCTAGCTATAATCCTTCTAATGCTGAGGCAGGCAATGTTGAGTTGCTCGAAGGTCAGGTGTTATTGAATCAGGGAAAGAACCTTCACGGACTTCCTTGTGATAGCATCTGCTATAAGGTTAAGTTCAGCGATGATGATAATGCTTTGACTTATCGCATCTCAGGAGTTAGACATTCTGGCTTCTATGAATAATAGATTAAACTCTATTAAAATAATAAATGGATATAATATAAGGCAAAGTGATTTGCCTCGTTGTTGACCAAGTCAACACTTATATCTCTCTCTCGTCTTTGGGGACTGGCGGTGGCCGGTCCCCTTTTTGCGGTTGTATGGGGATAGCTGTCCGCTGTCCTGTTTTATTATTTGAAAAATTAGGGATAAAACTCAAAAACACCCTTCACCCTTCACCTTTTCATGTTAAGTGGCTCTCATCAAGGTTTGTGTTCGGCTTCTATTATGGTTTGCCTAAACCTCTATTGTGTTTATTTTAAGTATCCTTTGGTTTTAGAATAGGTTATCTTTGGATTTTGTTTGAGCCTTAGATAAAGTTTACTTATGGCTCTATTAAAGTTTACTTAAGTCTTCTTTCAATTCCAAAAGTGCCTTAAAACAAATCTCTTCTGAGTGGCTTGAAAATCAATTGAGGTGAAGGGTGGTGAAGGGTCAAGACCACTCTTCACCCATGGAATCACCAGTGTTTATCGGCATTTCAGGGCAAAAGGTGAAGGGTGTTTTCGAAATCCTTCTGTAACTTTCTTCTTCCTTGAAGTTATTGAATATAAACTATCCTGATGTAACGAAATGTGCCTTTCCATGGCAAAATAATGCTCCAGTAAGGGCAATATTTTGCCATGGAAAGGCACAGATAGAAATATCCCGACGTAATTTTCTCTGCTACGGAGAGATTTTATTTTATTGGTAAATAAAATAGCTCCCTTCGTGGCTTTTGCAGTATTTCTTCAGAAGCTCCAGGATGAACTCGGCATTCTCGCGCACGTGCTGCTCATCTCCATCATAGCCGTTGATGAGAACCACCAGATGGGTCGTGTCAATGGTCATCTTTGTGCGTTCGTTGTCGCTGGTAGGAGTTCCCACACCGCCAATCTTGTCCCGATAAACTGGAAGACCTTCGATATTGATTATACCTCTGCCGATACCTTCGTAAGGTTCGTCTGCCTTCCCGACACCTAGTGTCAGTGTATCTCCTTCAAACTTATCGGCATCGAAACCACCGATGCTATAACCGTATGCGATACTCGCCAAGTTGACTAGGTCCACCAGCGTATCTCTTTGATAGAGTTCCTTGCCCTGCAGCATTCTTCGGATAAGGGCTTCTGAAGCCGGACGGTAACGGGATGGGTCTTTGCCACAAGCACGATAAACTTTTCGGGTTGCTGCAATTCCGCTTATCTCTTTCAGAGACTCTGTGGTGAGCGTTTCTTTGTATTTCTCACCTAGTGAATTGATTTCATCCCATAGTTCTTTGCTGTATGGAGTATTTTCTACTTTAGCTTCCACGCATGCTCCTACAAAGGTAGGGCATACTGATTCTATTTCTTCCGATACTATTATCTTCATATTCAGAATTGTATTTTTTATATGTACTGTTCTTCCATTATATTTTGACACGGCAAAATTACTAATAATATATGTAATCACCAAGGAAATGTCATTTTTTAAGTATCATTTGATGAATACTGACAATGAGTGTGCGCCCGCACGCATGCGCATTGCCTGCATGTATATAATAAAGTGAAATATCAGAAAAAATACGATAAACACAGTGGAAGTGTTAAAATACTGTTAATTTCTAAACTTTTTCTTGGAAATATTTGGTGGTTTCGGAAAATGTTCGTACTTTTGCACTCGCTTTTGAGAAATACAATATCTCAAGCATTAAAGAAAGAGTTCTTTGAAAGATTTTACATAAACAGACAAGTAGTACAAGAAGCGGTTTTGGATTACACCTTATTATATATAGGGAGTATGAAGAGACTGGGTAAAAGAA
>NZ_JBQKHJ010000022.1:0-65651 GCF_052118345.1 Prevotella sp. LCP21S3_D2
TTTGCAACACTAAGATAAGTGAAAATTCTGACATGGCAAAATCCTGGGCAACTTTTTGTTGCTCAGGAACTTATAAATAAAGTTAAATTATAGTGTTGCGGAATTAAGGTAAATTAAACGAGAATGATAGCCTCTCTATAATCAGTCGAGCCTTAAAAAAATGGCTGCGGATGCAGGGATTACGAAAAATGTCAGTTTCCATACGAGCCGTCACACAACACAGGTGTATGCCGATGTGATTATGGAAACAAAGGTTGAAGCCATTAGCCGAATTTCAAATTATTTTTCTAACTTGTACAATACGGGTGGAAAAGTGTGAAATCTTTTCCACCCGTATTTTCATCATCACATTATTTTATATGCAGCTTTACGTGGATTATTTTTTACGATAACCACATTTTGGGCATACTCCATCCGCATTGAGGGCGACACCGCAAAGAGGACAGCGGTCGATGTTATTCTTTGTGGTAAACTCGGCAGAAGCGGCATTCACACCGCTTGTGAAAGTGATTTTAGCGATGTTCAGTTTGTCTTTCAACAAGTCATATACAATCTTAATCATACCTTCCACTGTCATGGTTTCTTTGGTAACAACCAGACGGGCATCAGGGTAAGCCGTTGCCAATTCGGTCTTGAAGGCCTCTCCTTTCATTTTGTTTTGCGGATGGCCGTTTTTGATGCCTTGCTTTTCATACACATCAAGAATGGCAGGAAGCAAAGGGTCATCTTCGCGGAGCACCAAGGCATGGTCAAAATTCTTCAACAGGCTCCATGCCACCTTTTGGATTTCATTACAAGGGTACACCATGTTTACACCTTCTTCAACCGTATCTTCCACCTCAATGGTCAGTGTGCCAGTGTGACCGTGAAGATACTGGGCTTCGCCTTGGAAGCCATAGAAGCGATGTGCATACTGCAAATCGAAAGTCGTGATACTTCTCATACTTGTTACTTTTTAGAGTTTAACTTTGGGTTATTTATCGTTATCTGCACCTGTATTCGGCTAATGTCAACCGATGCAAAATTCTTTTCTTTCAAATACTGTCGTATCAATTCCGTAAGCCCTTCATCCATATAATCCAAGATGCTCTCTCCCTCGAATATGTGGTGATGCTCTGTCACGGTAATGTCATAATAGCTTTTCCCCACTTCATGATGGAACACAAATGATAACAGATTAGCCTTGCAAAACGAATCAAGAATGCGATAGATGGTTGAGATGGTTATCTCATTATCTTTGGATTGCACACACTTGATTATTTCATCAATGGCAGCATGACGCAATTCCATCATAACCTCATAAACCACTTTACGTTGCGGAGTGATTTTTAGGCCTGCGTTCTTTATAATCTCCGTACTTTCCATTCTTCTCGTATTTTGATGCTACAAAGTTAATGATAATATTTCGCATTTGCAAATTTTTACCAACAAAATTATTTTTTTTTAAGAATAAAGCCGCAATACATTCCTTAGATTCTGTCTATCAGAAATTCACCTGGCCCATGTGGGAATGTATAGAGTCTATGCACAATGGAGCAATTCTAATCAAAAAGGCTCGACTAATTAAACAAAAAGTGTTATCTTTGCATCGTGAACATAAACAATGGCCATTCACCTATGTCCTTGATAAATCATCGTAGGCGTAGTGCCAGATGGCATGGAGCGAGCCAAAAAGTGAGACAATCAGCGGCCCCTCTTTTCTTAGACCGAATAGACATCCAATGTGAAATCAGTCCCGTTCCTTTCCAGGACATATCGAAGGCAGCACCAGGTGAGCCAAGTGCCAAGATCAGAGAAAGAGTCATCAAGGCAAGAGAAGTTCAAGCCGAAAGATTCAATGATTATAAAGGCATCCATTGCAACGCTCAGATGACCGAAAGAATGATTCATCAGTTTGCCGAACCCGACGAACAAGGTATCGAACTGCTCCGAATGGCAATGGAGAAGCTTTCTTTGTCAGCCAGAGCCTATAACAGAATACTGAAAGTGGCACGAACCATTGCTGATTTGGCAGGAAGTGAACAGATTAAGCCTTACCATATAGCAGAAGCCGTGGGATACGGAACCCTCGACAGAGGCGATTGGGCAGAAAGAGGACATTTATAATCATAAAGAAGATATATTAATATTTAGTTATTTTTAAACAATAATCTAAGGTTTTCCCATAATAAATGCGTAATTTTGCACGATAATATCAATACAAAAGGAATGAAAAGGAAACTGCTATACATCGGTGGAATATTGCTCGTTTGCTGCATGCTCGTGGCAATCGGCATGACAATGCGCCTCAACGAGGAAATCACTACCCTGCCCGCCATCGGACCCAAGATAGCGGCCAACATACATTATCATCCACAGATGAAGGATTCCATTCAGAAACCGAAGCCGGTGGTAAAGAAGATGGACTTCAATATCAGCGGCACCTTGCTGGATACCGATGGCAAGGGAGTGACTGGCGTCATCGTGAGCGATGGCTACCATTGTGTGAAGACTGATTCCTCGGGACGCTACAAGATGAAACGAGACTCGTTGGCTCGCTTCATCTACTACTCCGTGCCTGCCGACTGCGAGGTACCTACCCATAGCGAAACCGATCGCACGGCTTGTTTCTACCAAGCAGTTTCCAACGATAAGAAGAAATATGACTTTACTCTCACCCGATTGCCCGGCGGCAAGGAGGTGAGTTACAAGATGATAGTCATCGGCGACCCGCAGGTTACCAATGCCTACAGCCCTTACTATACTTCTCCGGATGATAACCCCATCAAGAAGAGCGATGTGGAAAGATTCACAACCCAGACGATGGCAGACATCAAGCAGACCATCAAGAGTCTTCCTGCAGGAACTCCCGTATATGGACTGAGCATGGGCGATGATGTACAGTATTATGGCGGCTATAATGCCAAGCTGGAGCGCCAGATACGCCAGGCATTGGGCTCTTCAGAGATGCGTCTCTTCTCCGTCATCGGCAATCACGACCAGGATGGGAAAGCACTCTATCGCAGGAAATGGGAGGAAAATTTCGGTCCTACCGATTTTTCCTTCGACCGTGGCGATGTGCATTATGTCTGCATCAACAACTGCTTCTTCCATCGCGGCATGTCTTATTATTCTCCTGGAGAATTGCGTGAGCGCCAGGTGAAGTGGCTGAAACAGAATCTGGCCCTTACACCCAAGGATAAGAAAGTGGTACTCTGCTATCACATTCCTTTTACCTTCGGCAATGCGCCTTTCAGCAAGGCGAAGCCGCTGACCAATGCCAATGAGGAGGGGCATTATTCCTCTTCCCGCCTCTCTCTCCTGCTCTCTCTGCTGAAGCGGTTTAAGGGAGGCTATGAACTCTTCTGCGGACATACTCATTTTGCCTGCAACCACGAAATCAACTACGAGGGCGAGGATGTGATGGAGCATTGTCATGCTGCTGCCTGTGGCAATATCTGGCAGTCGAACATCAACATCTGCGGCACCCCGAACGGATATTATGTCTATAGCTTTGTAGGTACCAGCATCAACGATTGCTACTACAAGGGAACTTTCTGGGACAAGAGCAAGCAGATGACCATCTTCCGTTCCCAGACCGATTTCAACGGTGAGAAATATGCCAAAGACTGGCAGTTGGCAACCAACAGGAATATCCTGGTAGCTAATGTCTTCAATGCCACCAGTCACTGGCGCGTGGTAGCCATAGAGGATGGCAAGGAATATCTGATGCGCCGCATCAGCAGCAAGGGTCAGGATGCCTTTGCAGCCGGCTATCATCATAAATACAGCGAGAGTGTATCCTATCGTTTCGTGAGCAAAGGTAACGGTTATCTCATCATGAACCACCTTTATTATTATGTACCAAAGAACCCGAATGCCAAGATTATCATCAAGGCAAGCGACCCATACGGTCACACATTCACGGCAAGCAGCAGCGATGCCGTAACCGAGCCTTTCGTCAACTACGCTCACTACTATGAGCGAGAGTACAAGGAATATAAGAAGCAGAAAGACAAAATGTTGAGAGATTCCGTAGTTACCAAGCAGAAGGATACGATTGCTACTAAATCAGTAAATAAATAGAAAAGAAAAAGGGAGATTCCCCTCTTATTTGAAGTTGGAAAGAGGCTCATTCCACTTTTTGCCTGACTATGGCACAATATTGCCCTCTACTGGGGCAACTTTTTGCCATTGCCGGGCACAAAGTAATACGCCGGGAGAAAATTTTCGGGAGGTCTACCATCGCCAGTCTGAATATGCTTTCCGGCTGCTGGAAGCGTGGTTTTGCTCGGGAAAAACCTTACTCTCGATTTTACTCTTCACTCTTCACAGATTAGCCTGAAACTCTGATAAACACTAGGGTTGCAAGCGGTGAAGAGTAGTCATCCACTCTTCACAACTCTTCACCACTCTTCACACGTACTCAAATTTTCCACCAGCATAGGATACTGTAGATGAAGCTCATCGAAAACCTCGAAGCTTACCATCCATTTGCCCTCCTCTTCCGGCATTTGGAAACAGTAGCTGATCATGGTGAAGAGTGGTGAAGAGTGGTGAAGAGTAGGCTACCACTCTTCACTCACCTAATCAACTGTATATTAGTTGTTTAGGGAGCATCCGTGAAGAGTGAAGAGTGTTTTTGAAAGTAGCTTTCTATCCACCCGCAGCTTGAAACTTATGCTAATTATTGCAAGAAGAAAAAACACGAAATATATGACCTTGTATCTCATCATTCCTTACGTTTTAGTTATCATACTAAATAAGGTATGTCTCTCAAAACGTTTCTTGAGAGACATACCTTAATTATATATAGAGACTATTTTTACTTGTTCAGTTTCCAGGTAACACCATCCTTGGTGTCCTTTACCTCAAAGCCGGCACCAGCGAGGGCATCGCGAATCTGGTCGCTGGTAGCCCAGTCCTTGGCCGCCTTTGCCTTGGCACGCAGGTCGAGAACCATATCTACTACCTTGCCATAAGCCTCTTCACGGGCATCATTGTTGGCTCCCTTCTCGCTCTTCAAGCCGAGCAGGTCGAAGGTGAAGAGCTGCATGGTGTCTGAAAGCTCCTTCAGGTCTTCGGCAGAGATGTTTGCCTTGTGGTCGAGGGCTGTGTTGATTACGTGGCAAGCCTCGAAGAGATAGCTGATGACGAGCTGAGTCTGGAAGTCATCGTTCATCGCATCGTAGCAGCGCTGGCGCAACTCGCTTACGAACTTCTTCACCTGCTCATCGCTCTGCTTAGCCACAGGCACACGCTCCAGGTCTTTCAAACCGTTCATCAGGCGCTCCAATCCCTTCTGGCTAGCCTTCAAGGCATCGTTAGAGAAATCTACTGTGCTGCGGTAGTGAGCAGAGAGGATGAAGAAACGGATGGTCATTGGCGAATAAGCCTGCTCCAGACTGTCGTGATTGCCAGTGAAGAACTGCTCCAGAGTGATGAAGTTGCCAAGACTCTTACCCATCTTCTGACCGTTGATGGTAATCATATTGTTATGCATCCAGTAATGAACCATCTGGTCGCCCTGAGAAGCCACAGCCTGGGCAATCTCGCACTCGTGGTGAGGGAAAATCAAATCCATGCCGCCACCGTGAATATCAAAGTGGCTGCCCAGATACTTTCTGCCCATTGCAGTACACTCGCAGTGCCATCCTGGGAAACCATCGCTCCAAGGACTAGGCCAGCGCATGATATGCTCTGGTGAAGCCTTCTTCCAGAGGGCAAAGTCAGCCTGGTTCTTCTTCTCGCCGATACCAGCCAGTTCGCGGCTCTCGTTGATTACGTTCTCCAGGTTACGTCCGGAAAGGATACCGTACTTATGATCCTTGTTATACTTCTCGATGTCGAAGTAGATAGAGCCGTTGCTCTCGTAAGCATAGCCATTGTCCAGGATTTCCTGTACCAGCTTCTCCTGTTCGATGATATGGCCTGTGGCATGAGGCTCAATGCTAGGAGGGAGTACGTTCAGCGCCTCCATGGCATCGTGGTAGCGGTTGATGTAGTACTGCGCAATCTCCATTGGCTCCAACTGCTCCAGGCGTGCCTTCTTCTCAATCTTGTCGTCGCCCTCATCTGCATCGTGCTCCAAGTGACCCACGTCGGTAATGTTTCTAACGTAGCGAACCTTGTAGCCCAGGTGCTTGAGATAGCGGAAGAGTATATCGAATGTAATGGCAGGACGCGCATGACCAAGATGCGGATCGCCATACACAGTTGGGCCACAAACATACATGCCCACGTTAGGAGCGTGGAGCGGAGTGAATCTCTCTTTCGTACGAGTGAGAGTGTTATAGATCAATAATTTCTGTTCCATTTTGTTTGAACCTTATTTTTATATTATTTATGTTTTGAGTGCAAAGTTAACTCATTTTTCTGATATATCCGACAAATCATTCGCAAAATGTTATTAAATGCCCCTAAAATACCACTTTTATCTGATGAAAATGCTAACATGAGTAGAGAATAAATCGGGAAAAAACAAAATACAGGATGCAGAAAACAAAATAGTTTTTTGCATAAAGTAATCAGTTTCTGTATATCTATTCACTATTTGTAAGTTTTTTGCCTAATATATGCATAAAATTATCAAATTATTAGCGTATATCGAAAATAATGTGTAACTTTGCAGCCGCATAACAGTTATCAATTATCAAGAAGGCGGCTATAAGTTCCGCCAATGAGTATTAAGTTAGAAGAAAATGGCATATACAAGATTGAGTGCTGCCGAAGCGGCAGCGATGATTAACGATCAAGATACAATCGGATTGAGTGGTTTCACACCAAACGGCGTGCCTAAGGCAACTTTCCGCGAACTCTCCAAGAGAGCCGTGGCAGAGCATGAGGCGGGCAGACCTTTCCAAGTGGGCATCCTGACAGGTGCTTCTACCTCGCAGAGTATCGAAGGTGACATGGCAGCAGCCCATGCCATCAAGTTCCGTGCGCCATTTTCTACCAACAAGGATTTCCGCACCCATACCAATCTCGGTGAAATCGACTACGAGGATATGCATCTCGGCCACATGGCTGAGCGCCTGCGCCGTGGTTTCTATGGCGAGATAGACCTTGCCATCATCGAAGTTTCTGATTTGGAAGAAGGCGAAACTACCTGTAAGGCATTCCTTACCTCTGCCGGCGGCATTGTTCCTACCATCGTCAGATTGGCAAAGAAGGTGCTCATCGAGAAGAATACCTTCCACAGTCCAGCTTCCCGTTATCTTCACGATGTATATGAGATAGCAGAATGCCCATTCCGCACACCTATCCCAATCTTGAATGTGGGCGATAGAATAGGTAAAGAGTATGTGGAGATTGATGCACATAAGATTGTGGGTGTGGTAGAATGCAACATTCCGGAAGAGGCGCGTGCCTTCAAGCCACTCGACCCTGTAACCGAACAGATGGGACATAATGTGGCTGATTTCCTGGTCAGCGACCTGAAGAAGGGACATATTCCTCCTCAGTTCCTGCCTTTGCAGAGCGGAGTGGGCGTAACTTCCAATGCCGTTCTTGAGGCATTGGGACAGAATCCTAACGTGCCTGTATTCAGCGTCTATACCGAGGTGGTTCAGGATGCTGTAGTGAAATACATGCGTGAGGGAAGAATCAAGGATGCATCCTGCTCTTCGCTCACCGTAACAAACGAGACTTTGAAAGAGGTGTATGATGATATAGATTACTTCAAGAAGCATCTCACCATCCGCCAGAGCGAGATTTCCAACTCTCCGGAGGTAATCCGCCGACTGGGTGTCATCGCCATGAATACCGCCATCGAGTGCGATATCTATGGCAACGAGAACTCCAGCCACATCTGCGGCAGCAAGCTGATGAATGGTATCGGTGGTTCGTGCGATTACGAGCGAAATGGCTACATCTCCATCTTCACCACCCAGAGTACCACCAAGAACGGTTGCATTTCAGCCATCGTTCCGATGTGCAGCCATGTAGATAGCACCGAGCACGATGTGGATGTTATCGTTACTGAGCAGGGAGTCGCCGATCTTCGCGGCAAGGGTCCTTTGCGCCGTGCCAAGGAGATTATCGAGAACTGTGCGCACCCGGATTATCGTCCAATGCTTCGTGAATACTTGAAATTTGCAGAAAAGGGGCACGAGCCACAGAGCATGCGTGCCGCCCTCGCCATGCACGATACCTTCCTGAAGAAGGGAGATATGAGACTGACCGACTTCGGAGAATATCTGAAATAAGGAAGATTACCGCATAAACATAAAAAAGGCACCAGGCTGTTTCCATCAACGGAATACAACCTGATGCCTTTATTTTTTTATCTATAAACCTGCTGCTTACTTCACAATAGAAGTAACAGGGTTTCTGGTGCCCTTCATGCCAACCAGGAATGCCTTTGCCGAACCAAACTTCAGGAACATATCCAGGCGTACAGGCACATGATTCTCATCATCGGTGATATAGAAATCTACGATTTTCTTCCATTTACCATCGTCAATCTCCATATATTCAAGACGCAGGCAACGATACTTCACGCCGTTGTCAGCCTTGACCGTAACCTTTCCACCATACTTCAACTGAGCCGGATTACGACCGCCGCCATCACAGATAGGGAACTTGACGCAATGTCCCCGCTTCCAGTTGGCAGGATCAAAGCTGCGGGCACGGAGGAAGATGTTCATCATGTCGAAAACACAATCCTCGTAGGAAGCCTTCTTCCATTTATGCTCACCATTCTTATTCTGATAATGCAGGTTTACATTGCATTTGCCACCGGCATAATTATAGAAAACCTCATCTACGGTATATCGCTTGCCTTCACGGGCTCCCTTGCGGAAATAGAGCGGTGCCAGATCCGTACCACTATAGCAAAGCAAAGTATCACGAAGCACAAAGAAATCGTCTACTCGCTTATTTCCTCTGGTTACGAGCGAACCACGATAAGCAGGCTTACCATGACGGGTAGTCTGGATAACCGACATGCTGGCATTACCAGCCTTTACCCAAACGAACTTCCAATTGTAATATAGGTTATAGGTGAGAAACTCACCCGATTTGAATGCCGTATTACGAAATGTACACTGGGCAGACACGGTTGTGCTGACCAAGAGTAGCATTGCTGCTATCAAAAAAGATTTAAATGTCTTCATAACTATAACATTTTAGGAATGTACTCTATGCCCAATTTTTTGGCACGTTGCGCATTCTGATTCTTTACTTTCTTTTCCTTGTCAGGTTTCTGCTTGGTGATGGCAGAAGGCTTCTGCCTGGACAGTTCATAAGACTTCGGGCTCCAGCTTTCCGTCAAATCCCATTTAGCCTTACATTCCAGGAGTTCCGGATAATAATATACTTCCTCCGCCTGCAAATCATCATCATAACAGCCCGTATCCCATTTGCCGTTGTTGTTTCTATCAACAATCAGGCGCATGTAATACTTCTCCGGTTTAAGATAATAGAATTCTGCTACCCCATTTACTGCCTTCACCGACTTCACCACCTGGTCCTGAGCATTCAACAACTGTACCAGGAGAGGCAAATTTCCAAAATTATCGGTGATATTCACCAGGAGAGTGCCGTATGTATCGAGCGAGCTGACCTTGAATCCCTGCTTGATAGGCTTGGATGCCAGACCGTAGATATCCTCGAAAGCAGCAGAATCCACCTCAAGACTATATTCTATATCAGGTCTCCACTCTCCTCTCAGCACATATTCCCGGTTTCCTATCGAATCAAATTCAAAAGGAGCCCGATACCAGAGCGTATCATGCTTGGCATAAAGATGCATTCCTGCCGTATCTGCCTTGGCAAGCGGAGTATCAAAACTGAACGTAACGTTCTTGTCCGGGTCCAGTTCTGAGGCAACTCCCACCTTGACCTCAAGCGGTTTGATGGCCATCACCGAGTCATAAGGCATACCTTTCTTCTTGAGTTTTTCCTGCTTCTTGGTCCACTCGGCTATCTCCTTTTCCTTGGCTTTCATTCGCTTGGCGTATGGTTCCTTGGAAAGAATCTCCATAGCCGTATCGGTATGACATATCAGCACACCCGTACTGTCGGTCATGCGATAGGTAAGATCCATGCGAAGCGTATCCTGATTGACCAGGGCAGTATCCCTCAGCCAATAGGTGATGGAATCTTTCTTCTCAGAACTTTCTATGATGAACGCTTTTTCGGCATCAAAGTTAAGTCCCTTTATCTCAGGAAGGATGGAATCTCCATAACTGAAATAGAGAGAGAAACAGTTAGGCATCTTGCGCTCTGCCTTCAGGAAATATCTGTCTGTCAACGGTTCCGTAAAAGCCCTGAGCACCACGTCATCAGGCAGGAAATGGGTATATTTCACCTGGTCAATCGACTTGATGTGCAGCGAGTCTATCCATGTGGTATCCTGTCTGATATCAGGCTTGCTGGATGGTATGATGATGTCATGGGTGAAGGCGATTTTCTCGCTCTTCTGATTGAACATATAGTTGCCGTCCATGTCCTGCAGGGCATAGATGCGATAAGAGCCCGGCGCTACGCCCTTGATGACGAAACGTCCTCTACTGTCCGTACGGCTTACACGCAACATAGGCTTGGTCTTGAACGCAGAATCAGCCTGATCATCATAGAGACCTACGAGAATACCCTTGATAGGTTCCAGATTCTCAGCCTCCAGCACATATCCCGCAACCTCCATCGTATCAATGACGGTACCTGTAGAAAAACTATAGGTATAGTTGCCCATCGGATTTCCCTCGTTGTTGTCGCTGATAGCATCCGAGAAGTCGATGGTATAAGTGGTATTGGGTTTCAGAGAATCGACAAGCGAAATATGAATACGCTTTCCTGCGCCTTTGATTTCAGGCACTTCGAGCTGAGGAGGCGAAACCACCACCTTCTCGGTAGGATTATCCACCTTGATAAACTCATCGAAGTAAATATCTATCTTCTTCTCCTTCACATTGACAGCACCGTCAGCCGGCGAGGCACCTACCACCTTAGGTGGTGTCTCGTCAAACCATCCTCCGTCAGGCTGTCCCATTCGTGCACAGGAAGCCAACAGGAAGAAGACCGCCAGATAGAAAGGCAGAAACAAGGAATTTAACTTCAACTTGTCCTTGATGTCGTTCATATTAATCATTGTATATTATCTTTATATTCGCTACCCTATCTCGAAGGCAGCGATAAAAATTTACTTGTTCATCATCAGCATTTCGTCGAGATTCTTGCGGCTGTTGCTGAGACGGGGAATCTTATGCTGACCACCCAGCTTGCCCTTGCTCTTGAGCCAATCGTTGAAGACTCCCGGTCTTGCCTTTACTATTTCCAGATGCTGGAGCGTAACGTCGTGGAATCGCTTAGCCTCATAGTCGCTGTTGATTTCCTGCAGTTTCCGGTCGAGCAGGCTGGCAAACTCGTCCAGGCTTTCCGGTTCCTTGGAGAATTCGATAAGCCACTGATGGCGGCATTTGGCGTTGCTGTCCATATAGACAGGAGCAGCCGTATATTCAGCCACCTGGGCACCCGTCTTCTCGCAGGCATAAGCCAGACCCTTCTCGGCATTATCCATAATCAGTTCCTCGCCAAAGGCATTGATGAAGTATTTGGTTCTGCCGGTAATGACAAACTTATATGGATTCTTGCTTGTAAACTGAACGGTATCACCAATCATGTAACGCCATAATCCACAGGAGGTTGTGATAACCATCGCATAGTTCTTGCCTATCTCCACATCCCATAGAGGTATGATGGTAGGATTGGCCTTGCCGAATTCATCCATAGGGATAAACTCGTAGAAGACGTCATAATCTATCATCAGGAGCATCGCCGGGTCGGATGGATCGCTCTGCAGTCCGAAGAAGCCTTCGCTGGCATTATAAGTCTCCATATAATGCATGTCAGGCGAAGTGATGAGCTGCTCATACTGCTTGCGATAAGGCGTAAAGGCAATACCACCGTGGAAGAAAACCTCCAGGTTTGGCCATACTTCCTCCAGATGCTTCTTGCCTGAAAGCTCCATGACGCGTACCAGAACGCTGAGCATCCAGCTAGGCACACCCGAGATATTCGTAACGTTCTTGTTCAGGGTTTCCTGCGCAATACGGTCGCGCTTCACCTCGAAGTCGCTCAGGAGAGCCGTTTCCTTCCTAGGCACACGCACCAGATTGGCAAGCGGATTGATGTTTTCGATGAGAATAGCGCTCAAATCGCCCACCAGACTGCCCGAAACATTATAGTTAGGCGAATGGCTACCGCCGAGAATCAGGCTCTTGCCGTCGAAAATCCTGCTTTTCGGATTATTACGCAGATAGAGCGCTACGGCATCAAATCCACCCGCATAATGAATACCATGCAAACCATCATGAGAAACAGGGATAAACTTACTCTTGTCGTTGGTAGTACCCGAAGATTTAGCATACCATTTCACGGTACCCGGCCACAGGATATCCTTTTCTCCATGGCGCATGCGGTCGATGTCCCCCTTCAGCTCCTCATAGGTGTTGACAGGCACATTCATCGCAAATTTCTCATAACTATTGGTAGTATTTAATAGATGCTTTACACCATATTCCGTATTCTTGCCCTTTTCAATAAGGCGCATGAGTGTATGATGCTGCAAATGTTCTGCATCATTAACATACTTCTCCAACTCCTTCTGTCGGGGTTTGAAGACATTACTTACTATCGTTGTTAAACTCATATCTAGATATATATACCTTATAAAGTAGATGCAAAATTAATTCAATCTTTTGATATAGAGAAAGTTTTTACTTTTTTTTAATACAAAAATCCAAGATAGATATATATGAGGAGAGAAACTGCAATGAAACCCTACCTGATGTATACAAAAAGACTCCCATAGATAAGTTTATATTACCTTTCTATGGGAGTCTTTTTCCGATATGTAAAAGAGTTTATTCTTCAGCAAAAGCAGCCGCCTCGGCAGCTGCAATGATGTCTTCTCTAGACATCTCCTTAGGCTCTGCTGTAATATCGCTCAAGTCAAACTCGTCGCTATTGTTCTGTTCTACGACGGTTTCTGCCATTTCATTCTCCTCTGCAGCAGCCTTGTCCGAAAAAACCTCTTCCTTGAACACGCTGACGTGCTTCTCCTCTAGGTTTTTTTCGTCCAGATTCTGCGAGATGATGAAATTCTCCTGCACTTCTGTGCTAGGCACATTGAGCACAGGCTCTTCCTCCATCTTTGTACGGTTAGCCTTGGCAGCAAAGACCTCGTCAATATACTGCGGTTTCTTGCGCAGGTTGTCTAAAGTTTCCTTAGAGGCAAACTGCTGGCTTTCTTTCTTGGAATATCCCTTGCCGATACCCCCTTTCACGCCTTCAATTTCCACCTGATAGGTGAACACAGGGCTTCCATTGTCATCTTTCTGCTGCTCAATCAATACATATTCAAGCTGTACGCGGTTTTTCTGGCTCCATTCGATAAGCTTGCTCTTGAAGTTAACCTCCTTGTAAGCCACCTTATCAATGTTTATCATTTGTGCCAGAATGCGATTCTTCATGAAAAACATGCATGCGTCATAACCGCGGTCCAGATAGATGGCACCAACCAAGGCTTCGAATGCATTTCCTCCCATATAGCTGTTATGAGAAGAACTGTGTCCGTTAGATAAAATCAGCTGATTGATACCCATCTCCTGCGCCAGCTTGTTGAGCGTGTCGCGCTGCACTAGCTTGCTTCGGGTATTCGTAAGGAATCCCTCACGCTTGCCAGGGAAGTGCTGGTACACGATGTCTCCTACTACAGCATCCAGAACAGCATCGCCCAGGAACTCCAGGCGCTCGTTATTCACCGGCTTACCCTTTGAATTGCGGCGCATGATGCTCTTGTGCATCAAGGCAAGCTTGTAATAACTGATATCGTGAGGATAGAAACCAAGGATTTCGTACAAAGAAAAATAAAGCTCTTTATCCTTGCGGAAAGAGAGCTTTATTCTATCTATAAAATTATTCAGCATACTTCTTGAATACTACACAGCAGTTGTGACCGCCGAATCCGAAAGTATTGCTCAATGCAGCACGAACTTCACGCTTCTGAGCTTTGTTGAAGGTAAAGTTCAAGTTGTAGTCGAGCTCTGGATCGTCATCACCCTCTTCGTGATTGATAGTAGGAGGAACGATATCGTTCTTCACACTAAGAACACAAGCCATAGCCTCTACTGCACCGGCAGCACCGAGGAGGTGACCAGTCATTGACTTGGTAGAACTGATGTTAAGCTTGTAAGCTGCATCACCGAAGACTGCCTTGATAGCCTTAGCCTCAGAGATATCACCTACGTGGGTAGATGTACCGTGAACATTGATATAGTCAATGTCCTCTGGCTTCAGATTGGCATCAGCCAATGCGCGCTCCATAACGAGCTTAGCACCGAGACCCTCAGGATGAGAAGCTGTGATGTGATAAGCATCAGCACTCTCGCCCTCGCCTACCATCTCAGCATAGATCTTCGCACCACGAGCCTTAGCGTGCTCCAGTTCCTCGAGAATCAAGCAACCAGCACCTTCGCCCATGATAAATCCATCACGGCTTGCGCTGAATGGACGTGAAGCATGCTCAGGATCATCATTACGTGTTGACAATGCATGCATAGCATTGAAACCACCCACGCCACAAGCGCAGATAGCAGCCTCGGCACCACCGCTCACGATGATGTTTGCCTTGCCCAGACGAATCAGGTTGAAGGCATCAGCCAATGCGTTGCTTGAAGAAGCGCATGCAGATGTAGTAGTGTAGTTTGGTCCGTGGAATCCGAAGTGGATTGAAATCTGACCAGAAGCGATATCTGCAATCATCTTAGGGATAAAGAATGGATTGAACTTAGGACCATTCTCCTCGTGAGTACCGTAGTACTTCACCTCATCCTCGAAAGTCTTGATACCACCGATACCTACACCGAATACAACGCCAACGTTGTCCAAGTCTTCCTTCTCAAGATCAATTTCAGCGTCCTTTACACCCTGCATGGCAGCAATCATAGCCAACTGGGTATAACGGTCAAGCTTGCGAGCTTCCTTACGATCAATCCAATCATTGATGTTCAGGTCTTTAACCTCGCAAGCGAACTTGGTCTTGAAAAGGGTTGTATCGAAATGAGTAATAGGAGCAGCACCGCTCTTTCCAGCAAGAAGGTTATTCCAGGTTTCCTCTGGATTATTACCTACTGGAGTCACAGCACCGAGACCTGTTACAACAACTCTCTTTAATTCCATTTATAAAATTTTAGTGCTAAATTACTTAGCGTTCTCCTCGATGTAAGCGATAGCGTCACCTACAGTAGCAATCTTCTCAGCCTTATCGTCTGGAATAGAAATAGAGAACTCCTTCTCGAATTCCATGATCAACTCTACTGTATCCAATGAATCTGCACCGAGATCGTTTGTGAAGCTTGCCTCTGGCTTTACTTCTGCCTCATCAACACCGAGCTTATCAACGATAATTGCCTTTACTTTGCTTTCAATTTCTGACATAATTGTAACCTTTAAAATGTTTATAAATTAATTTCTAATTAAAAATCTGGGTGCAAAGGAACACTTTTTTTTTGAGATAAACAAATATTTTGGCGAAAAAAGTGACTTTCGGTGCACAATCACCCCTAAATTGTGCATTAATTTGGTCTTTTTTCGCTTTTTTGTTGGCTCTTTGAGAGAAATTTGTTACTTTTGTGCAGTATTTAATTAAACATTTCAAACCATATGACATTTACAGAAAACGCTAACAGGATTTTTAATCAGGCGATAGCTGATTATCACATCAAAGACAATATTGATACTCCTATCAATAATCCGTTTGCCGAAGGTACCATCGAGAACCGTCTCTACCTCAAGTGCTGGATTGATACCGTACAGTGGCATTTCGAGGATATCATCCGCGATCCGCAGATTGATCCTGCTGAAGCGCTCGTCTTGAAGCGCCGTATCGACAAGAGCAATCAGGACCGTACTGACCTCGTGGAGCAGATTGACTCTTACTTCCGTGAGACTTATAAGGACGTAAAGGTACATCCGGATGCGCGCATCAATACCGAGAGTCCGGCATGGGCTGTTGACCGCCTGAGCATCCTCGCCCTCAAGATTTATCACATGAAGGAGCAGGTAGACCGTCCTGAGGCTTCTGCTGAGCACAAGGCTAAGTGCCAGGCTAAGCTCAACGTGCTGCTCGAACAGCAGGTAGACCTTTCTACAGCCATCGACCAGCTCCTGGAAGATATCGAGGCGGGAAGAAAGTACATGAAGGTATATCGCCAGATGAAGATGTACAACGACCCTTCTACCAATCCGGTTCTCTACAACCAGAAATAAAACAGGAGGAGGATGAGGGAGAGCTATTTCTCCCCATTCCCACCTTATTATATATATAAAGAAGAAAAAACAAATGAAGACAGAGCATATACTTGTTATAAGATTCTCGGCCATGGGCGATGTTGCCATGACCGTACCTGTGATATATTCGCTGGCCAGACAATATCCACATGTCAGGATAACAGTGCTCAGTCGTCCATTCGCCCGCTCATTCTTCGAAGACCTCGCCCCTAACGTAGGCTTCATGGAGGCAGACATCAAGGGCGAATACAAAGGCGTAACGGGCTTGAATGCATTGTATCGCCGACTCATCGCCAAGCAGTTCACGGCGATAGCCGACCTGCATAGCGTATTGCGCTCCAGCTATCTGCGCATGCGTTTCAATCTGGCCAATTTCAAGGTGGCACACATCGACAAGCATCGCAGCGGCAAGCGCAAGCTGGTAGCATCTTCCGGCAAGAAACTGCAGCAGCTGTCTAGCTCCTTCCAGAATTATGCAGATGTTTTTGCACAGTTAGGCTATCCCGTCAAGATGGAATTCACATCCATCTTCGGCGAAGGAAAAGGTAATCTCGCCAGCCTGCCACAGGAAGTTTTCAGAGCCGGCGACAGCGTTATCAGTCTGGAAAACAAGCACATAACCGAACCTTGGATAGGCATCGCTCCGTTTGCTGCACACGAAGGCAAGATTTATCCCGTACAGCTGATGGAAAAAGTTATCCAGCAACTTATCCACAATCATCCCCACTGCCATATCTTCCTCTTCGGAGGAGGCAAAAACGAGACTCCGGTCATGGATAAATGGGCAGAAGACTATAAGCAGGTAGTGAATGCTTCCTCCCATCTGGGCGGTCTGCAGCAGGAACTCATCCTGATGAGCCATCTCCACGTCATGCTGAGCATGGATAGTGCCAATATGCATCTGGCTTCGCTCGTCAATACTCCTGTCGTTAGCGTCTGGGGAGCCACTCATCCTTACGCTGGCTTCATGGGATGGCATCAGAGCCCCGACAATGCCGTTCAGCTTGACCTGCCTTGCCGTCCTTGCAGCATCTACGGCAACAAGCCATGCATGCGCGGCGACTTTGCCTGCATGAAGAATATATCTCCCGAACTGATTATCGAAAAAATAGAAAACGTATTCAAGCAGAAATCCTGACCGGTTTCTGCTTTTTTGTTTATACACGAAAAACCGTTGATAAGTGTACGGAAAACCCTATTCATAACTTTTTAATAACTTCGTAAATATCCACAGCCCCCATGTCATGAATGTGAAAATAGGGATATCCACAGGGTTATTAATAAGTTTTTAGAAACTTTTTCGCACTTTTTGAGCGGAAAAAGATATAAACTTATTAACTTTGCAGCGAATTGGGGAAATGTTGATAAAACGGTTAAGGCATTAAGAGCCAGGAAAAAGATTTCCATTACCCGTGCTCATAACTGACAGGAAGACTTGGAAAACGGAAACAGCAAATATCCGGACTGTTTTTTATCCACTTATCCACGTCATATCATCATCCTAATAATTCCTTTTTAAAAATTAGAAATAAAGAAATATAAATATGAATATTATGGTGAAAAAAGAATGGATTGAGAAAGGATACGTTGACGAACCCGTTGACGAAGCCTTAGACTTGAAAGCTGAAATCAAGAAACTCTGTAAGGAGAAGGATGCTATCATCCTGGCGCACTACTATACCGTAGGCGAGATTCAGGACATTGCCGACTTCGTGGGCGATTCCCTGGCGCTGGCACGCAAGGCTGCCGAGACCGATGCCAAGGTGATGGTGATGTGTGGTGTTCATTTCATGGCTGAGACCTGCAAGCTCCTGAGCCCTGACAAGACCGTGCTCTGCCCAGACCTCAATGCCGGCTGCTCGCTTGCCGACAGCTGCAAGGCTGAGGATTTGAAGAAGTACAAGGAGGAGCATCCTGGATATAAGGTGGTGAGCTATGTCAACACTACCGCTGCCGTGAAGGCGCTGACCGATTGTGTGGTGACCAGCGGCAATGCCAAGAAGGTGATTGATGCCTTCCCGCAGGACGAGAAGATCATCTTCGGTCCTGATTACAACCTGGGCAACTATATCAACAGCGTGACGGGCAGGAACATGCTGCTCTGGAATGGTGGCTGCCATGTGCATGAGAAGTTCTCTGTAGAGGCTATCATCCAGTTGAAGCAGGAGCATCCTGATGCCGTCGTGATGGCCCACCTGGAGTGCAAGGCGCCTGTGCTTGCCGTAGCCGATGTGAAGGGTTCTACAGCCACCATGCTTCATTATGCCCAGGAGCATCCGGAAATCAAGGAGTATATCATCGCCACAGAGGCTGGTATCCTGCACGAGCTGGAGCGCAACTGTCCTTCCGTCGTCTTCTATCCTGTTCCGCCGGAGGTTAGCGAGGGTGGAGTAGGCTGCAGCTGCAATGAGTGCGAATATATGAAGATGAACTCATTGAAGAAGATCTACAATAGCCTGAAGTTCGGCTGGCCTACGGTAGAAGTGGCTCCGGAAATAGCCAAGGATGCCGTCAAGCCTATCGAGAAGATGCTTTCCCTCTCATAAGACCCGGAAGTTCCGTTCCGTGAATGATCTGCATTTTTGGAACGGAACTCTTTAACCATTAGATAAACAACAAAACAACTTAGGTATGGATGCAAGATTAATCACTCCAATCCTGGCTTTATGCTGCCTGCCTTTGTCGGCGAAAGTATATACCGTCCAATCATTATTGGGCGATATGGTTGTTAACATCCATGTGGATAAGTCGATAACCTGGGATATCACCAAGGGGAAAACTCAGGTTCTGAAACCTTCCGCTATCTCCTTACAGACTGATAGACAGACCTTTGGCGTCAATCCGAAGGTGCGCAAGGCTACCGTTCATAATTATAAGAACGATGATACGGGCGGCTATCAGCAGCTGCTCCTTTCCTGCAACGGATATGATGTGGAATTCCGCGTTTTCCTGAATGCTGCAGCCTATCGCATCATCCCTAAGAAGACAATCAATAAGGTGGTGAATGAAACTTCCGAATATCGCTTTGCCGGCGATTATCAGAGTTTCGTACCTTATGTGAATGATAACCGTGAAGGAGAGCGCTGGTGCTATTCCTTCGAGTCCTATTATGACGAGGCTCCGCTGTCCATAATGTATCAGGATTCCCTCGCCATCACGCCTCTAGCCGTCTGTCTGCCTGAAGGAAAGAAGGCCGTGGTCATGGAGGCTGATGTGGAAAACTATCCGGGCATGTATCTCCTGAAGGGTGCGTCTTCTTCAGAATATTCGCTGCAGGCTGCCTTCCCTCCTTATCCTTTAAAGGAGAAGATAGGTGGATACAACCGCCTGAACCTGGTCCCTACAGAGCGTGCCGGCTATATCGCAGAAAAGGTAACCCGTCTGCCTTGGCGCATCGTTCTCGTAACCGATGAAGACAAACAGCTGGTAGGCAATGATATTGCCCGACAGCTGGGACCTCAGTGCAGAATCAAGGATACATCGTGGATAAAGCCGGGAAAAGTGGCTTGGGACTGGTGGAACAACACCAATATCACGGGCGTGGATTTCCGTGCCGGCATCAATACCGATACCTATAAGTATTTTGTGGATTTTGCCCGCAAGAACGGCTTGGAATATATCATCATCGATGAAGGCTGGAGCGATTCCGAAGACCTGCTCATCTTCTCCGACAAGATGGATATGGCGGGCATCATCAACTATGCCAAGCAGAATGGGGTAGGAGTGATTCTCTGGTCTTCATGGCGCAATCTCATCCAGCGCGGTCATGAGAAGATGGAAGAAATCATGAAGCATTACGGCGATATGGGCGTCAAGGGATTCAAGGTTGATTTCTTTGACCGTGACGACCAGAAGGCTATCAATTCCGTATACGAGGTGGCTGAATGTGCTGCCAGACATCATCTTCTGCTCGACCTTCATGGCATGCGGCCGTTTGGCGTACAGTTTGCCTATCCCAACATCGTGAATTTCGAGGGCGTGAAGGGTTTGGAGAATTCCAAGTGGGAGCCTCGTGTGGGCGATGGTCCTCTGCACGACCAGCCTCGCTATGACGTGACGATTCCATATCTCCGTGCCCTGCCGGGCAGTTTCGACTATACGCCTGGAGCCATGGTGAATGCCGTCCGTTCGCAGTTCTTCGGCAACAACGACCATCCGATGAGCCAGGGCACCAGAGTGCATCAGATGGCGATGTATACTATCTTTGATGCTCCTTTGCAGATGCTTGCCGACAGTCCTACGAAGTATATGCAGAATCAGGAGTGTACCGATTTCATAGCCCAGATACCGACGGTTTATGACCAGGTGGTGCCATTGGACGGCAAACTGGGCGAATATGTGGTTGTAGCCAAGAGAAAGGGCAGCAGATGGTATATTGCAGCGATGAACAACTGGCAGGCCCGTGACCTCACCATCGACCTCTCTCCATTGCTGAAGCTGAACGGAAAGACCAACCGTCCTGAAAAGCTGAGCGGCAAGGCGAACATCTTTGCCGACGGCATCAATGCCGACCGTGAAGCCACAGACTATAAGCATACTTACCAGCAGATCAGTGCCGGCGATAAGCTTCAGATACATCTGGCTCCAGCAGGTGGTTGGACAGCCATCGTAGAGTAAATAAAAGGGTCTATACGTCACCCGTTCATCGTGCCATTTAGACCCTTTTTCTATTGTTTTGCCCCACACGCCCTGGGCTAGGAGCTTTTGGGCCTTCAGCCCGGAAGGCAAACATAAGACCAAAACTGAAACAGCACAACGATTGCTGGCAATGGGACTTTCTGCCGAACAGGTTGCCAAAGCTACCCAGCTACCTTTGGAAATCATTAAGAAATAAATATACCAACTGAGATGTAGATACTAATTGTAAATTATTAATTGTTTCCATCTTTCTTCCGATTGGCGCCTATATCTTCCGATTGATGGTGTGAAGGAGAGGTTGATGCCTTTCTCCTAATCACCTGCAAAAGTACGACTTTTTTTTGATACCACCAAATTTCGGGTTGTGATAAGGGCCGATTTTCAGTAGCTTTCAAATTGTAAGTTGGTTAATAATTACAAGTCATAGTTTTGAGAGAAGAAAAACATAGAGTTGCGGAGCAGAAAACATAGAGTTGTGGAGCAGAAAACATAGAGTTGTGGAAAAGAAACTGTAAATCAGGAGAATCAGGATATTCCGGAAAGATCCCCGATTTATTATTTCAATTTCAGTTATTTCAGTTATTTCAGTTTTCTGCGCCTTAGTACTTTTCTCTTTATAGTAGTATCTTATATATTTATATATATATATATAAATATATAAGATATATAATTTACTTACAATTCGTAACTACATATCTAACATATAGGGGCACGCTGAAAACTGAAATAACTGAAATAACTGAAATTGAGATAGGGTTTGGAGTATTTGGCCCTATAAGCCAGCCTTCTTGCTCTACAGACCCCTTGTATGTGGTCTCAAGAACGGGCTGAAGGCCCAGAAGCAGTGCACAAGGCATCCTGAAAACCCTGGGCGCCGTCCTTTATTAACAAAATGTACGGTAAATATTGTCGGAAAAAGAAAAGAGAGTATCGATAAAGGTGGTAAAAACTGGTTGATAGGTGGTAAAAACTGTTTTCTTTTATATAAAACAATATTTTTAACCTCCTGAAAAGACAAAAATTACGATATTGGTAATCCGAAATATTGTATCTTTGCATCAGTTAAAACAAACGGACGTTGTGAAACGTCTTTTCATCATCTTTTACTTATACAAATAAAATTAGAAAGTTTAATCTAATTATAAAAAAGAGTGCTCAAGTGATTGAGTGCTCTTTTTTTATTTCCAGTAAAAGGCTTCATATTCGCGAGCCACCTTTATATAATGGTGGTGCTTTTCTATATATTCCATACTTTGCTTTTTTAACAGAGGTATCCGCTCTGGATGCAGGATGAGTTTTTCCAGTTCTCCGTAGACACTCTCGTAGCTGGGCTCTACGTTGATGATGGGACGAAGCTGGGTTTCATGAAGAATCTCGTAGTTTTCCGGTTCTCCACCTCCTATGCAGATGATGCCCCTTGCCATCGCTTCCAGCGGATTCATGGAGGGAGTGTAGCTGTAAAGCTGGTCGAGGATGGCATCGCTCCCGTTCATCATCCTTACGTATTCCCGGAAGGGCAGGTTTTCTGCCTGGCGCAGTTCCATCCTGTCGGGATATTTTTCTGCTATCGCCAGGGCAGCCTTCAGCATGATGTCCGTACCCTTATATTCGCTCCGGCTTCTGTTGATGCCGATGAAAATCCTTACCTTATCACTATCCTCCTGAGTCGGTTCCAGGTCATGGGGCTTGATGGGGAGAGGGATAAAGGTGGTCTTTGCGGGGAATTTCGGGTGATAGCATGCCCAGTATTCATAGAGTCCCGTCACGATGCCGTCGCACTCGCCGGCTATGATTCTGTTGAGTCTTTCCTTCTCCGTGCCCAGCCAGTCTTTCCTTTCCTTCAGGGCGTCAGCGTTGGTCCGCAGGGTCTCTCCCATGTTGAAATCGCTGTATCTCAGCGGTTGGTCGTTGCAGCAGCCACTCACCCAATAATAGTCCATCCCGAAACCGCCCAGGATAATCTTCCCGTTGTGCCGTTTCAGATAGCGGTAGACGGGTAGGATGCGCTCTGCCTTCAACTCGAGAAACATGGGATTGATGAGCTGTACGACATCATATCCGCGAAGCTTGGGCAACAGCGCATACAACCGTGCCATATACGCTATTCCGCCCCATTTCCCGGGCTTCCTGACCAGGTCGATATCCCGCGGATAGTTCTTCCAGAAGTCGCCGTTAGAGAGCACGGTAACCTGATGCCCCAGCTGTCGGAGTCCTTCGGCAAGTGTGGCATGAACGTTGCTGTATTCTCCCATGAGTAGTATTTTCATATCCTATGAATCTAAAAATGAATTTTTATCCCTTCAGCTGGGGCAGGGTCATGACCATGAGTCTTCTGCCCACCTTGCTTCTTATCGCCTTGCAGAACAGCTGGTATTTCTTGGTATATTTCTTGTCTGGAAGCGGATAGAGCCCCTTGTCGTGGAGCCGCTTCATGGCATCTTCCAGATGACGGGTGCTGCGGGTGAGCAGGATAGTGTTGTAGAGATAGTCCATGGTGAGCTGGGCTATTCTGCGGTTGAGGGCCACTCTCTCCGTATCAGACAGTAGCGCCGCCTTCTCCTGCAGATGGCAGATGACGAGCTCGGTATCGGCGAGTCGCCTCAGATTGTGGCGCATATTCTCCTTCTGATGCATGATGGAGTCTTTCCTCGTGCGGTAGAAATATGCCCTGGCATCGGTGGTGATGACTCTTTCAGCCTTCAGGAAGAGGAGCGGGGTGAATTCCTCGTCCTCGTGCAGGATGCCCGGGGTGAAGCGCTGGTTCTGCAGGATATCTCTCCTGAAGACATAGCTGCAGGATGAACCCCGCAAGTTGTTGTTGTGCAGGAAGATACTGCCGCTAACCGGTTCGGTATATGAATAAGGTACCTCCTTAATCTCCTTATCCGTCAATTCGAAATATACGATGTCGGGGTTGTGATATCTCACCAAATCGAGACAGTGTTCATAGCCCCGCTGGAGCAGATAGTCATCGCCGTCAATAAACTGCAGAAATTTGCCGGTAGCTATCTTGATGCCCGTGTTCCGGGCTATCGACAAGCCCTGGTTGCGCTGGCGCAGATAGATGAAATCGTCCTGATAGTCCATCAGGTCGTGGATGGGCGAGAGGTCGCTTCCATCGTCGACGATGATGATTTCGCGCTCCTTTGGATTGAGCGAGAGCTGCAGGATGCTTTTCAGGCAGAATTCCAGATATTCTGACGGCAGGTTGTAGGTGGTGATGATGAAACTTACCAGTGGCATCTGAGCTTTCTGCCCAGACAGAGAATTTGATGTATAAGATGATTGACTTTGCATAATCGTTGATAACCTAATATTTTAAGAAGTTGAAGTTTAAACGGATGGATTCCTTTATCTATCCCGGCAAGATATTCCACGAGAGGCGGGGAAGGTTCCAGCTTCCCGGAAACGTCGTAGAGATCGAGCATGATGTTCAGTATCTGCGCCATATAGTCCTGCAGCTGTTCTCCGTATTGCTGCATATAGGCGGGATGCGCCTTGAACCGGTGCATGATGCTGGTCAGGATGCGGATATGGGCATCGTATAATGATTTCAAATCCCCATATTTTGCCTGGGCTGTGATGCCCCGACTGTTCCAGTGATAGACGTATTTCCCTATATCCGTGACCCTGATGACGGGGAAGGCTTTTTCGTCCTTCCTGTCAGAAACCAGTCTTATCAGCAGCGGGGTGGTCCATGCGTCTTCGAAGGTCCTGCCCTTGGGAAATTCTACGTCGTCGAAGAGATGGCGCCTGTAGATCTTATTCCAGGCATAGGTATGCTGATATCCCCTTTCGGCAAACCAGTAGTCCAGCGGATTCTGATATTCGGCAGGCGTGAAGGTGAGTTCTGACTGTCTCTTCCGGTTGCCGTATCTCTCTGATACAGAATACTCCAGAATGTCGACATGGGGATGCTTCCCGATTTCCTGAATCAGGTTTTCCAGGGTGTTATCCACCATCGTATCATCGCTATCCACAAAGGTGATATATTCTCCCCGTGCCTTTCTGATTCCGGCATTGCGGGCATCGCTCAAGCCTCCGTTTTCCTTGTGAATCACCCTGATGCGGGCATCTTTCCGGGCATATTCATCGCAGAGCTGGGGACTGCCGTCGTCTGATCCATCGTCTACGAGAATCATCTCATAGTCGGTGAATGATTGCTGCAGGATACTCTCCAGGCATCTTTCCAGGGTATCCTGCGTGCGATATACGGGTATGATAATGCTCAGTTTCATGACTTTCTGATGTTTGCTATGATGATGAATGGAAGCGACATGCTGAAATAGGAGATGTCGTATGTGGGACTGAACAGCTGGTAGTTGCCCGATGTTGCCATATTGATGATGAACGTGACGGCGGTGAGGAGGAAGAGTCCGTAGCCTATGTTGCCATACAGTCTTCTTCTGCTGTCCTGCCAGCTGAATGCGAGATAGATCATGACAGGTATCAGCAGGAGGATGCCCGACAGGCTGCCCTGGCGGGTCTGCAGGACGAAGGGATTGTATTCGAAGAACAGCAGACTCTTCATATCCCACAGCAGGAAGGGGAGAAACGTGAGGCTGAATGTCAGGAAAATTCCCAATAAGAAGCTTGTTTTCCTCCGAAGGTTTAATGAAAGGAAGGGGCGCAGCAGGAAGATGAAGAACGGAATGGCGGCTGCCAACCGCGTGCTGAGCAGCATTCCCAGCAGGAGGGAAAAGAGTACGGGACGGGTGGATAAACCTGCTTGCTTTAGCAGCAGCAGGTTGATGACTGCCAGCACCAGCAGGAAGTTTGCCATCAGGTCGCTCCTGACGAATATCTCGTATAGGAAGGCTGGAGAATAGAGCAGACACGCTAGGAAACAGAGTGTTGCCCTGTTGCCATACAGGCGTTTGACGGTATATAGCGTGAAGGCTAAGACCGCAAAAAGGGAGAGTCCTACATTGTTGAGATAATAGAACGGGATGTGCAGAAACTGCCAGACGGGGAAGGGAGATCCGTAGCCGCCCAGATGGGTTGGAGCCATATAGGGGTATCTGCCATGCACCAGATAATTGATGAAATTGTGGATTGCCGACCATCTGTCTACCTGTATCTGATAGGGGTCGATGAGATATTGCATGCCTGCCAAAACGAGGATGAAGCCGAGGATGGCGAACCAGAGGCTGCGACTGCCCACATGCCCTACACGAGCAGCAAGACGGGGGAGAAGCAGACCGGTAAGAAGGTAGGCAGAAAGCACCAGAAGGGTGACAGAGAGGCTTATCCTCATCAGATACTTCGTGATGAACAAAGCATTGATGAGAAAATAGAGCACATACAGAATATATGTATTTATATCTTTTATCTGATGATTGCAATTTTGCATACTGTTCCTTGATTACCTTCGTTTGTTGCCGTTTCTACCATATAGATACCGCTAGCCACCTTTTCTCCCTTCCTGTTTCTGCCGTCCCAGGTATAGGAGCCTCCGTTGCTCTTGCCCTGGTTTACGAGGACACCGTTGGAAGTGACAATCTTGACATCTGCCTGGAATGACAATCCGGTGATGGTGATGAGTCCCGTATAATCAGGTTTCACGGGGTTAGGATAGGCCCAGACATTGCCACTGGTCATTTCGTCATTGGTCTTGCTGGCGTTGCTCATATAGGAGCAGAGACCCTTGTCGGTGCCGAAGAATACCTCACCGGTGGCATCGTTGATGGCTATCGACTCGATGTTGTCAGAGAGCAGAGGACTGTTGCCCGACGTGAAATGATGGATTTCCTCCATATTGTCGTCGCTGATGAGATAGACACCGTTGCTGCTGGTTCCAAACCATTTTCTGTTGCCCTCATCGATGGCGATGGCGCTGATGCTTACGCCTCCCAGCAGATAGTCGGCAAAATTGGTACCGTCGTTTCTTGGAATCTTCACCTGCGTCAATACCGGGGATTCCTGGGTTGTTTCCTTCTTTTCTATCAGTATCGGACCCGCATCCGTTGCCAGCCAGATGTTGTGTAACCGGTCTTCCTTGATATCCTTCAGCCAATAAGTTGTAAACTTAGTTTCATCCTCATTGATGAAATTGGTGGTAGAATACAGCTTGTTGTTCGTCATGTCATATCTGAAGAATGCCGGATTCTGCCAGTTGTCGTTGCTGAACCACAGGATGTTCCTGCTGTCTATCAGCAGATGGCTCATGTTGGGCAATGTAGATAACTCGTTCTGCGAAAGCGCCGTCCAGATTCCGTCCTGATAGGTGAGCAGGTTCTTTTCCTTGTTCATGCTGTTGATGAGCCAGAGCTTGCCCTGGCTGTCGAACGTAAGGCCCTGCACGACCACGTAGTTCTTGTCTGAACCGAATACGGAAACCAGCGGACTGTTGTCGTAGCTGTAATGCTTGATGAATCTGCCATCGGCAAACTTGTAGAGTCCGGTTCTTCCGCATGCAAAAAGGGTATCGGGATGCAGCGGATTGAAATCGATGCAGTTGATGTCCATATAGGAAGGATTTCCGGCAGCCTCATGAAAATTGTCTTCATAGATGTTCCATTCCTGGTTGTCCAGAAGCTGGATGCAGCCTGGGCGTCGCATGTCCTGCATCACGTTATAGCCGCCTCCGCAGGTATATAGCTGTCCCCGGTCGAACTTCATGAATCCAAAGTAGTTATACTTCGGACCTCCCGGCTTCAGGGTGCTTACTATCTGCCTGAGTTCGCTCTTGTCTTCCTGCTTCCGGGCAGCATAATCTCCCACCCTGCTCCAGCTGCTCCTATCGAGCAGGTTGCTGGTGAGCGGGGCACGGTATTGTCCGCTCGCCTGGCTGTAGGCATAGATATACCGGTCTTTTATCTCGCACCAGTCAACCTTGAATCCGAGCTGATAGGTATCGCTGATTTCGCCATCTGCCACGTTCACCTTGACGATGCCGAAACCGTTGCTGAGATAGGCATATTTACCATATATATAGATATCGTTTACCGATTTATCGCCAGTGGTAGCAGCCGTATAATAATCAGAGAGATTCTGAACAGAGTAGTTACTGCTGTTCATCAGGTCGATATTGGCATTTCTGTAGAGAATCAGCAGGCGTCCGGCAGCCTTGTTGTAGGCGATGTGCTGGATATCGCAGTCGCTCAGATAGTCTACCTTGCTGAAGGTCTGGATACTCTGGTCGTTCCTGTTGTAGACATATAGATTGTTGGAAGCCTGTACGAAAATCAGGTTTCCTGCGTGTTCTATCTCCTGCACTTCGCTATATGCCATATAGGCTTTCCAGTCGCCGATGGCAGCGAATGTGCGGTTGGATGCAACCTGCAGAATCAGGAACGTAAGGAGTATCAATATTTTCTTGCTCATATATCCAGATGTATATAATATAATAACTTATATATATTAAACAGAAAAATGCTGGGTTTATTGCCTGTGAGCCTTGCTTTTATTGGTAGACTCAGCAGCGGAAAGAGATGCTGGCAGAGCGGATAGAGACGGCAGCGCTTCAGCTTGCCGGCATAACTGATGATTCTGGAATAGCCCTGCAGTTCTGTTCTGAACTGATAGAGGGTGTGCAGGCTTTCCTCTGTCTTGCGGATAAACGACATGTTGCCGATAAAGTGTTCATAACCCAGTGGATTATCTACGTGTAGAATGGATATGTGGTTGTCTTTCAGGTTTTTACCCCATAGTACATCTTCATATCCATAGTGGATAAACCTTTCGTCGAAGGGATATCTGAGCATGATATTCCGCTTCACGATGAAGTTGGAGGTGTGGAAATCTGCATAGGGATTAGCCTGGCGCTGGAGATGATTTCCATTCTGCGTGCCGGCTGATTCGAAGATATATCGTAAGTTATACTTCAGCCGTTCTCTGGTTTCAGCATCCCGTTTTATCTGATAACCGCCATAGATAACATCGTTTTCCTTTTCTCTTTGATAATCGGCAAGATACTGCTGGCTGATAATGTTCATGTTGCTGTCGATAAACAGCAGCCAGGGATATTTTGCCTCCTGTGCCAGGAAATTCCGGATGGCAGCCCTGCCCACGTTTTCTTCTCTTTCGATATATCGGCAATGGGTGAGGGTGTTGATGATTCGGTTCTCCTCTACGGTTCCCTTATCGGTAGAACCATCATCGGCAACCAGGATTTCGTATTCGAAACAGGAGGATGATTCCTGGGAAGAAGAGCGGGTTTCCGAGGAAGAAGACAATAATGAAGCTTGAGCCTGTAAGGACTTTACAAGCTCAATACATACATTATTATATGTAGGGATTAATATCGAAAGGGTATTAATCATACCTTATTTCTTTTTCAGATATTCTGCCAGTTTAGCCACGGCTCTGGCTCTGTGGCTGATGCCGTTCTTGATTTCCTCACCCAACTCGGCAAAGCTCTTGTCGTAGCCTTCAGGAACGAAAATAGGGTCGTAGCCGAAGCCTTCCGTGCCGTGCTTCTCGATAGCGATAGAACCGTTTACGATGCCGTCAAACTGATGGATTTTCTTGATGCTGGTACATCCGCAAGGACATACATCCTGCTTCTCTATGTAGCAGATAACGGTACGGAAGCGAGCCTTTCTGTTCTCTTTCCCATTCAGTTCTCTCAACAGCTTGGCCATGTTAGCCTCGCTGTCGTGGTCGGTTCCCTCAGCATATCGGGCACTATGAACGCCCGGAGCACCATCCAGCGCCTCTACCTCCAGTCCGGTATCATCGGCAAAGCAGCTCAGATGATAATGGTCGTAAACATACTGTGCTTTCTGCAAAGCATTCTCTTCCAGTGTGTTTCCGGTTTCAGGAATGTCCACGTTGCATCCTATTTCCTTCAGCGAAACTACCTCGTATTCGCTGCCCAGGATGTCGCGTATTTCCTGCAGTTTATGCTGGTTGTTGGTTGCAAATACTATCTTCATAATTTTCAATTTTTCAAATAATCTCTAACTAAGCAATCACTAATAAGAATAAGTAATCACTACTTCAGTTTCTTAATATCCTTGTCCTTGATTTTCACCTTCATTTCATCAAATCCCTCGCCATATACACCGATGACGGCACTCTGGCTGACGAAGGCATTCGGGTCGATGATTTTCACAATACGGAAGATGGTGACGCTCTCGTTCTTTTTAGCCAAGATACAGAGCACTTTCATCTCATCACCCGTGTACCAGCCGTGACCATCAAGAATCGTCACACCATGATTCATCTGCATACCGATGGCGTTGGCTATCTCCTGATATTTCTTGCTGAATATCATGAATTGCACACTCTCTCGCTTGGCATTCATCACATAGTCGAGTACCAGATTCTCTATCACCATCGTACAGAGACCGAATACTACCTTTCTTACTGCATCAATCGTAGTGAATTCCGGTTTAGCATTGAAGACGAAGAAGGAACTGCCCACGATGACGAGGTCCACGAAGATGAGCACCCGTCCCAGCGAGATATTATGGTATTTGTTCACGATGGCGGCGATGATATCCGTTCCTCCCGTACTTCCATTGTGCAGGAAGACGATGGCGAGCGACAAGCCTGTAAACAGACAGCCGATGATGAGCGACATGAAATCCTGTCCCTCTCCCAGCACCTGTACCATCTTGCCGTCTTCACCTATCATCAAGTCTTGTGCCAGAGCCAGGAATAGGGAGAGCATGATGATGGCATAGACGGTCTTCACCATGAACTTGAATCCCAGAATCTTCAGCGCAGCCAGCAGTAAGGCGGCATTGATGAGAAAATAAGACAAATAGATAGGTATCCCCGTGCCGTAGTAAATCACGGCTGCGATACCCGTTACGCCACCTGTTACTATCTGGTATGGAAGCAGAAAGATGGTCCATCCAAATGTGTAAAGCAACAGACCCAATGTAATGTAGAAATAGTCCTTGATTTCGTTCTTAATTCTCTGACTGATTGCTATTTGCATAATATTTTCCTCGTATTTTAAAAGTAGTTAAGGAGTTAAAGGAAGTTAAGACAACAGCTTTTGTTTTCGTATATCTTCTATTGACAGGATATACAATTGTCTTAACTCCTTTTACTCCTTAACTCCTTAACTTCCTGTTATCAGTAAATTACTTTTTCAACACAACGTTGACGATCTTCTTTGGTACGATGATCACTTTCAACACGTTGAATCCTTCCAAGTACTTCTGGCTCTTCTCGTCTGCCAATACCTGCTTCTGGATTTCCTCGTTAGGAGTATCCACAGGGAAAGTCATCTGGAAGCGAGCTTTACCGTTGAAGGAAATGGTGAGCTGCATATCGTTCTCCTTCAGATACTGCTCATCATACTTTGGCCATGCAGCATCGCAGACGCTGCCCTGCTCGCCAAGTGCTGCCCACAACTCTTCTGCGATGTGTGGAGCGAATGGAGCGATGAGGATCACGAGGTCTGTGAGCAGTTCTTTGTTGCGGCACTTCTGCTGACCGAGCTCGTTCACGGCAATCATGAAGGCTGAGATAGAAGTATTGTAAGAGAACTTCTCAATATCCTCGCTTACCTTCTTGATGAGCTTGTGAACGCTCTTCAGACTCTCTGGCTTCGCAGCCTCGTCGGCTGATGGAAGGAAGTTGTCGGTGCGGTTCTCGTAGAACAGACCCCAGAACTTCTTCAGGAAGCGGTGGCAACCGTCGATACCGTTGGTATCCCAAGGCTTGCTTGCCTCTACAGGACCCAGGAACATTTCGTAGAGACGCAGGGTATCAGCACCATACTTCTCGACAATCATATCTGGATTTACCACGTTGAACATACTCTTAGACATCTTCTCGATAGCCCATCCGCAGATGTACTTGCCATCCTCCAGGATGAACTCAGCGTTCTGATACTCAGGGCGCCAAGCCTTAAATGCCTCTATATCCAAAACATCGTTGCTTACGATGTTTACATCTACGTGGATAGGAGTTACGTCGTAATCCTTCTTCAGGTTCAGGCTTACGAATACAGGAGCCTTGTCGTGGTCATCGCTGTTGATGCGGTAAACGAAGTTAGAGCGACCCTGAATCATACCCTGGTTCACCAGCTTCTGGAATGGCTCTTCCTTGCAGCTTACGCCGAGGTCGAAGAGGAACTTGTTCCAGAAACGGGAGTAAATCAAGTGACCGGTAGCATGCTCGCAACCACCTACGTAGAGGTCCACGTTCTGCCAGTACTCATCAGCCTTCTTGCCTACGAGTGCTTCGTCGTTGTGAGGATCCATGTAGCGCAGGTAGTAAGCAGAAGAACCTGCGAAACCTGGCATGGTGTTGAGCTCCAGTGGGAATACGGTCTTGTTGTCTACGAGACTCTTGTCAACCACCTCTTTTTTCTCAGTATCCCAAGCCCACTTCTTAGCTCTGCCCAATGGTGGCTCGCCAGTCTCTGTAGGCTTGTAGGTCTCAATCTCAGGCAATTCGAGTGGCAGGCACTCCTCTGGAACCATCTGTGGCATTCCGTCCTTGTAATATACAGGGAATGGCTCACCCCAGTAGCGCTGACGCGAGAAGATGGCGTCGCGGAGACGATAGTTTACCTTTACTCTACCGATGCCCTTCTCGGTAACAAACTTCTTGGTAGCTGCGATAGCCTCCTTCACGGTGAGTCCGTTCAGAGAGAAACCATCCATGCTGCTCTTGCCTGCTACAGGTGAGTTGGTTACGATACCTTCCTTGGCATCGAAGCTCTCCTCTGAAACATCAGCACCCTCGATAAGAGGAATGATAGGCAGGTTGAAGTGCTTGGCGAAGGCGTAGTCACGGCTATCGTGAGCAGGCACAGCCATGATGGCACCTGTACCATATCCTGCCAATACATATTCTGAAATCCATATTGGAATTGCCTCACCGGTGAATGGATTGATGGCGTAGCTTCCTGAGAATACACCGGTTACGCTGTGGTTAGCCATACGGTCCAACTCGGTACGCTTCTTCACGTAGTCGAGATATTTCTCCACCTCTTCCTTCTGCTCGGCAGTAGTTACCTGCTGAACATATTCGCTCTCTGGAGCCAGAACCATGAAGGTTACACCAAACATAGTATCGGCACGGGTGGTGAAGATGGTGAACTTCACGTCGCTGTCCTTTACAGAGAATACTACCTCTGTACCCTCAGAACGGCCAATCCAGTTCTTCTGGGTTTCCTTGATACTGTCGCTCCACTGGATGGTTTCCAAACCGTCGAGCAGACGCTGAGAGTAAGCAGATGTTCTCAAGCACCACTGCTGCATCTTCTTCTGGATGACAGGATAACCGCCACGCTCACTTACGCCGTTTACTACCTCGTCGTTGGCAAGCACAGTACCCAGGCCTGGGCACCAGTTTACCATCGTTTCACCGAGGTAAGCGATGCGGTAGTTCATCAGGATCTGCTGCTTCTTCACGTCGTCGTAGCTGTTCCATTCCTCGGCTGTGAAGTCAATCTGCTCGTTCTGAGCCACGTTCAGGTCAGCAGAACCCTTCTCCTCGAAGCGCTTGATGAGCTTTTCGATAGGCTGAGCCTTCTGGCAGCTGTTGCAGAAGAATGAGTTGAACATCTTCTGGAAAGCCCACTGAGTCCAATGGTAATACTTAGGGTCGCAGGTGCGGACCTCGCGATCCCAATCGAAGCAGAAGCCAATCTTGTCGAGCTGCTCGCGGTAGCGGTTGATGTTGGCCACGGTAGTTACCTCTGGGTGCTGACCGGTCTGGATAGCATACTGCTCAGCAGGCAAACCGTAAGCATCGTAACCCATAGGGTTCAGTACGTTGAATCCGTTCAAACGCTTGTAGCGTGCATAGATATCGCTAGCGATATAACCAAGTGGGTGACCTACGTGCAGACCAGCTCCTGATGGATAAGGGAACATGTTGAGCACATAGAATTTCTTCTTGTTTTCATCCTCAGTCACCTTGTAGGTCTTGTTCTCGACCCATTTCTGGTGCCATTTCTTCTCGATTTCTCTGAAGTTGTATTCCATTGTCTTTATCTAATTATTTTGTTTCTTTTCTTTAATATAATAAGGTATAACCCCATTCAAGGTGCAAAATTACATTTATTTTAGCATATTACAAAATAAATCGTCATTTATTTTTAGAAAAGGAATGCGAGTAGAGTTTTTTTTTTTGTATCTTTGCAAAGTCTATCAGTATCTTTGCTGCCTGATGGGGCAATACGGTAGGTAGATGAGAGAATGTGGTGAATAATAACTAACTGATAATAATATGAAATCTATTAACTTGATTATCTTGTTTTTGATGGCTGTATTGCCAAATTATGCTTACGGCAATCAGCTGCAACAGCAAAACAACCAAGACAAGAAAAAGAAAGAGCATAAAGTAGAAGTCTATGGTGACGTGAAAGATTCGTTTACCCAAGCCTATCTGAAGGCCTTTGTCACGGTGATGGACAAGGACAGCAACGTGATAGATACCATGACTACGAGTGGATGGGAAAAACACCTCTTTTATCATACTCAAGTCCCAGCACGTCCCGCTACTTATATCGTCAAGGCAGAATGTGAAGGCTATGAGACGAACTGTATCAATCATACCATCAAATACATAGCACGCAATAAAAATTTCTTATTCCCTTCGCTTTTGCTCAAGAAGAAAATCAGTAGGGATGTTGCCCTCGATGGCGTGGTGGTGACTGGCACCAAGGTGAAGCTGGCTTACCGTGGCGACACGCTCATCTTTAACGCCAGCGCATTCAATGTGCCTGATGGCTCCATGCTCGATGCGCTTGTAAGACAGATGCCGGGAGCCGAAATGAAGAGTAACGGCGATATTTACGTAAACGGAAAAAAGATAGATTATCTGCTCCTCAACGGAAAAGACTTTTTCAAGGGGAAGAATCAGGTGATGCTCGACAATCTTCCTTACTATACCGTAAAGGAACTGAAGGTGTATGACCGTTCTTCTGAAAAAAGCCGACTCATGGGGAAGGAGATGGAGAAGAAAGACTATGTGATGGATGTGGCCCTGAAGCGTGAGTACTCCCGTGGATACATCGCCAACATGGAGGCGGCGGGGGGAAGCGAAGACCGCTATCTGGCTCGTCTCTTCGGTCTCTACTACACTGACAATTCTCGAATCTCGGTATTCGGTAACATGAATAACATGAACGAAACACGAAGACCGGGAAGTCAGGGCGACTGGTCGCCTTCCAACAGTCCGCAGGGACAGAAGACTACCCGCCAAGTGGGCGTTGACTTTAATACGTCATCGAAGAGTCAGAAAATACTTGAGCGGGGAAACGTAACGTTTGCTTGGGACAATACGCACGACTTGACCCACAGCTCGCAGGAGAATTTTGCCTCTACCGGCAATATCTTCGGTAGAAGTATCAATGATTCGCGCAGCGATAACCATAGTTTCAACCTCTATAATAACTTCCAGATGAGTGGAAAGTTGGGAGTATGGTTGGATACCCGTATCGACTACTCCGACAGAAAGACTTCATCGACAAACCGTAGTGCTACCTATTCTGCCAATCCTGAAAGATGGGGTGATATCAGGCAGACCATCGATTCTACCTTTGCACAGAATGTTAGTGGCAGCTTGCATGACATCATCACCAACCGGTCGCTCTATCAATCGCGCTCAAAAGAGCATGCATTCACAGGTAGTCAGACTGCTATGGTATGGTATAAGTTGCCATGGGGTGATAGAATAGACCTGAATTTGAATGGAAGCTATGCCAGCTCTAAGCCAAACGAGTCTTTCAGCCTGAACCGCAATGAGTATTTCAAGACTGGCGAGAAGGACTTGCGTAACTATTACAACGATAGCAGGTCGAACAGATATAATATAAGAGGTACCTTTACGTATGGAATAGAAATTCCATATACTAAATGGACTGTGTTGGTTGGCCCAGATTTTGAGCAAACCTATCAATCGGTAAAGGGCTTGAAATACCGTCTGGATGAGCTGGGCGGCGACTGGATAGCCAATCCGGAACTGACGTTTGCTACGCTGCCTTCTAATATGGAGCAGCTTTCGGGGGTGATTGACGAGGATGTGAGTAGAAGCTATCAAACGCTGAAAAAGAATACGGGTGGTGAACTTATATTCCAAAGAAGTGGTCCTTCTTCGTACCTGGTTCTGTCGCTGAGCATTTCTGAAGAAAAGGAGCGACTTAATTACCATACTTCGGCTCTCGACACGATAGCCAGGAGAAGCCGTGTGGTATTCAGACCTTCGTTCATATACGATTGTAATGACGATAAGAAGACTATCCGCTTATATTATTATATGCAGAGCCAGACGCCTGATTTCTTCAGCATCATGCCATACAGAGACAATTCGAATCCGCTGGCGGTGAGGGTGAACAATCCGGACCTGGAGAATTCGCTGTATCATCATTACGATGTAAACATCCGTTTCAACGGACTCAAGAATCAGCAGTATGTGGGATTCTTCGTTACGGGTAATTTCTATCACAATCTTGTGGGTACCCGCACTACTTATAATTCGCAGACGGGTGGCTATACCTATATGAGTGATAATATTGGTGGTGGCGGCAACTGGGATTTCTGGACAACGACATCTTATGGTGTGGCTCTTGACAAGGCTAGATTGTTCCGTCTGGATTATCGTCTGTGGTTTAACGGTTTACGCCGCAAGGATTTTGATATTGCTTACGATGATAATTCTACCCAGCTCTGCTATGTGCTCAGAACTGAGTTGGGTAACAGTTTGTACTTCAAGTATCAGAAAGACAAGTTGAGCATCAACTTGGGTGGAAAGGTGGAGTGGAAGCATGGTACGAGCGACCGCAGCAATTTCGAGAAATTGAATGCCTATGATTTTGAGTATGGTGGCAACATGACTTACACCTTGCCTCTGGGCATTTCGCTCTCTACCGACCTGAAGGAATATTGCAGGCGTGGTTACAGCGAGAAATCGTTTAACACCAGTGATCTGGTATGGAACGCCTCGCTGGCCCGTTCGTTCTGCAAAGGCAAGCTGACGCTGAAGGCCGAGGCTTTTGATATTCTTCAGAATCTGTCGAGCACCGTGTATGAGGTGGGCGGACAGGGCAAGACTGAGAAATGGAACAATACGCTGCCAAGCTATGCGATGGTGCATTTGATGTATAAATTCAGCAAGGCGCCGAAGAGTAAGAAATAATTGTGGGGGTATGAGGCTTGTGGGGGCTTTGGATGTATGATACAAATACACTTTTAAGGACGACTTTTTGTGGTTTTATACACTTTTAAGGACGACTTTTTGTGATTTTATACATTTTTAAGGACGACTTTTTGTGTTCTTTGAAATAAAAAATGTATCTTTGCATTCAGAAACATCAAATAGTCAGATAGTTATGAAGAGAAATGCCATCAAATACCTATATCAATGGAAAGCAAGCAACGACCGAAAGCCGTTGATCATGCTTGGAGCCCGCCAAGTTGGCAAAACCTGGTTGATGCAGGAATTTGCCAAAGAGGCCTATCCCCGTAGTGCATATGTAAACTTCGAAGACAATGAAATGCTCCGGGAAGTTTTTGCTCATGACTTTGATATCCCCCGTATTATTAATAGCATACAATGGAGTACAGGCGTTTCTATAGACGAAGATACGCTTATCATTCTTGATGAGATACAAGAAGCGCCCAGGGGTATCACTGCATTAAAGTATTTTGCAGAAAAAGCACCTCAATATCATGTCGTAGCTGCAGGTTCGTTGCTCGGAATAGCAATGCATCAGAAAGACTCTTTTCCTGTAGGTAAAGTAGATTTCATGCATTTATATCCTCTTACATTCTTTGAGTTCCTGGATGCAATCGGTGAAAGCCGTATGGTGGAACTGCTCATGTCAAAGGATTGGAATATGATAACCATGTTCCGGAATAAATTTGAGGAATGCCTGCGTCAGTATTATCTGGTAGGGGGAATGCCGGCTGTTGTCCAGTCTTTTGCCAGTGAGGGGAATCTGTCTAAAGTCAGAAGCATTCAAAATGGAATCCTTGAAGCGTATGAGCGTGATTTTTCTAAACATGCCCCGGCTATAGAAGTTCCACGTATCCGAATGGTATGGAAATCCATTCCATCCCAACTCGCCAAGGAAAACAAGAAATTCATCTATGGTGCCGTGAAGGAAGGAGCCAGAGCAAAGGATTTTGAGCTCGCCATCGAATGGCTGAAAGATGCAGGGCTGATCTATAAGGTAAACCGCTGTAAGAAAGCCTTGCTACCATTGACAGCATACGAGGATTTCTCTGCTTTCAAGTTATTCCTGTCTGATATCGGACTGATGGGAGCCATGAGTAATATTCCTGCCCAAAGCTTGCTGGAAGGAAATGTGCTGTTTTCTGATTTCAAGGGGGCGCTGACAGAACAGTATGTCCTGCAGCAGTTGAAGGAGAAATCTTCCTTGTCTATCTATTATTGGTCGGCAGAAAATTCACGTGGTGAAATAGATTTTCTGGTGCAGGATGAGGAAAGAATCATTCCGATAGAAGTAAAGGCTCAGGAGAATTTACAGGCTAAGAGTCTGAGGGTGTTTGTGGAGCGCAATCAGGGATTGAAAGGTATGCGCCTATCCATGTCACCTTACAGGGAGCAGGATTGGCTTGTCAATTATCCATTATATTCCGTATCTGCAATATTCGGATAAAAAAAAGTTCACAAGTTTGTGGACCACAAACTTGTGAACTTTTAATATTATTTTGTAAATCAGGCATTTAAATGTGTTTTTCTTGCTGCCATCAACCTGTATCAATGGGGGGCTAGCCGAAGAAACTGTAGCCCCAGATGGCCTGCATCATCCTGGCACAGAGCGAGGAGAAATTCTGATAGAGTTTAGGCGACCACTTCGTCATCCCATACAGCTCCTTCTTCTCCAGAAACATCTCCTCGTTCCATTCGGTATAATCATATTCATTGAAGTAGCGGGAATAATCGCTCAGATTATCTCCCGTAAAGCGGAGACGGGGATCGATGTTGCCAAACCAGTCGTCACTCATCATCTGATGGGCAAAGGTGGCGAAGGTACTCTCATGCTTGATCAGGTTGAGATGCTTCAGCACGCTCCATACGCAGAACCAGTGGTTTTTCCTGGAAACCAGATTCACCATCTTGGAGATGGATTTCTTCAATTCCTCCAGATTCACCGAACGGCCATTCACCGTAAGATAGAACACCTCATTATGGAGGTCTTGCTCGAATTCCTCCGGAAATTCTATGGCACGGATATGCTCCGTGATGAGCTGGTATTTCGCCACAGCATCCACGAGCATCATGAATTCATCATTCGAGAAATTCACTTTTATCAGCGAAGCACCCAACTGGCTCACGTCATCTGCACTATTGAGAAACAGCAGGAGCAGATTCTGGGGCACCAGATGCTTCAACTCCCTTCTGGCCTGGAGCCATTGGTTCACGTTGAGCGGTTTTCCATCGTTGTCATACTGCAGATTGGAGAAATACAGTTCCAGCTTTTCGCTGCTTTCCTTTTCCGAGATGTATTTCTGCACAGCCCATTCCGTTAATCGTGCCGCTTCCTCGGGTGGCATTTCTGAACTGGTAACGTGGCAAACTCTGCGGAAATGCAGCACCAGATAGCTGGCGAGGCAATAGAGACGGATGAGATACCACAGACGTTCCTCGTATCTCACTCCCGGAAACTTCGTAATTTTATGATTTTTCTGAATCAGCTTCTCCGTATTCAGGATATCTCCCACCATTATCTGTATCGATTCCCTGCTCATGCCATCCATCAGCAGCAGGTCCTGCAACTTAGGCAGGAGCGTACTGATTTCTGAGGAGAACATCGGGGAAGAGTGTCCTTCTACTTTCTTGCCAGCCTTGACCTGGGCAAGGACTTTTTTCATGAATTTGGTAAACTGGGTGGTGATGATGAGTTCGAAGGAGGTAAAATACGTTTCGTTCTGCTCCTTGCGATGATGGGAAACATCGGTATGCTGCAAGGCGAGGTCCTGATCTGCCAGATAGCAGAGTCGGGAAGCCTTGGTACATAGGGAGTGGATGTCGAAGGTCATCTCCTGAGAGCTGTAATCTTCCCATCCGTCCATCAACACCTTGAGCATCATTGCAAAATTGTCGAGTTGACGATCGAAAACCTCGTAGCTGAATGCGGGGACTTGTTTATTTTGTTGAGTCTGAAGCATATTTCTTGTTTTATAGTGAATAGTTTTCGAAACGAAGTTCCGTTATCAGTCTGCAAATTTACGTTTTTCTATCATTATCACCAAATGTTTTCCCATAAAACTGAAGAACTCTGCCCGATTTTCCCACGCCTTTTCCCACAACCCCTCTGATTTTTTCCCAAATGGAGCGGGAAGGGCGTGCGACAGACGGGAAAACTTGGAAAACGCCTTTCCTATTGATTATCTTTGCACCCGGAGTTGAGAAGACTGGATGGAAGTTTCAGGCTGCGGGTGGATAGAAAGCTATTTTCAAAAACACTCTTCACTCTTCACAAATGTATTATAAATAGCTAATATACAGTTGTTTAGATGCGTGAAGAGTGGTAGCCTACTCTTCACCACTCTTCACCACTCTTCACCCCATCTTTTTTGAGGGTGAATCACATCATTATTAATAATTTTTAAAGCCATGAATTATGGAAGAAAAAAGAAATTTTAAGTCATCTATGATGACAGGTAATCAGCTGGCAATCTACCAGGTAGAGAGCTTTCTGGAGGAGTCTTATCTCTTCCGGAGAAATGTTTTGAACGGAAAGACCGAGTTCATCTGCATCAAACCAGTAAAGGAACTGGAAGAAGAGGAACCGGAAAATTCCGAGGCGAAGGAGAACTCCGAAATAAAGGAGATTTCCGGGGAGAAGGAGTTGGAGAAAAAAGAAGTGACTCAAAAGAAGGAGGAGAATCCAGAGAAGAAAACCTGGCAGATTCTTACAGCTGAGGCATTCAACTCCATCGTACGCCGCGCCAAGAAATTGGGAATTGGCGAGCAGAAGTCGCCAAGACAGGACATCGAGGAGTACATCAAGTCGGATGCTGTTCCCGTTTTCGACCCTATCCGGGAATACATGAACAAGTTGCCGAAATGGGATGGCAAGAACCATGTGGCTGCTCTTTTCGGCAGAATTCCGGGATTGACCAGCGAACAGCTTGCCTGGTGCGCCACCTGGTTCCGTTCGGCAGTAGCCCATTGGCTGCAGATGGATATGCTGCACGGTAATGAAACCGTACCGGTGATTATCGGACAGCAGGGTTGCGGAAAAAGTACCTTTGCCGTCAGACTGCTGCCCGAGGAACTTCGACAGTATTTCCTCGACCACATCAACTTCGGCAACAAGTTTGATTCAGAAATGGCTCTCACCCACAATCTCATAGTGAATGTCGATGAGCTTGCCAACATCACCGTTGCCCAGCAGGGCAAGTTGAAACAGACCCTCTCGAAGGTAAAGGTGAATGGTCGTCCTATCTTCGGCAAGAGTCAGGCAGACCGCAGAAGATACGCCTCATTTCTGGCAACCACCAATGATGAGCATCCGCTCTGCGACCCGACGGGAAGTCGCCGCTACCTCTGTCTTCGGGTTCCCGACGGGGAGTTTATTGACAATAATTCAGCCATCAATTATGACCAGCTCTATGCACAAATGATGTATGAGCTTCGTGATAAGAAGACCCCTTATTGGTTCACCAATGATGAGGTGGCACGCATTCAGGAGTGCAACCTGCCTTTCTTCAAGGTAGATGATCTGGAGACCATGATCAACTACTGTTTCCGAATGCCGGAAGAGGAAGAGGAGGGCAAATGGATGGTAAGCTCCGAGGTATTCAAGGTGCTTCATCTGCAGTATCCTATGCTGGTAGGAAATTTGAGTACGAAGATTAAAATAGGTCAGGCTCTCAAGTTTATGGGATGCAAGAGCAAGCATACCAGAAACGGACAGGCCTATCAGCTCCTCCCTCTCTCGGCTTGAGAATAAACTGTGAGGAGCCTTATTTCCCCCAGAAGGGTAAACGTAAGCGGCTCCGCTGTGAAGAGTGGTGAAGAGTTGTGAAGAGTGGATGACCACTCTTCACCTCTCACAACCCCTGTGTTTATCGGGATTTCAGGCGAGTCTGTGAAGAGTGAAGAGTAAAATCGAGAGTAAGGTTTTTCACGGGCAAAACCACGTTTTCTGCAGTCGGAGAGCATATTCCGAATGGTTGTGGTAGATCTCCCGAAATTTTTCTCCCGACGTATTACTTTGCGCCCGTCAATGGCAAAAAATTGCCCCAGTAGAGGGCAATATTGTGCCATAGTCAGGCAAAAAGTGGAATGAGGCTCTTTTCAACTCGTCAGGACTATCATGACGACTTCCGGGAGGCTTTCCGGCACCTCGTAAGTACCCTTCCATACCTATTATATAATAGACTATACAATAACTTTTAAAATATAACGCAAAAATGAACAAATACATTCCTTACAACATTACATGCCCATTGGCATCATGTAGCCGTAGCAACACTTGTGCCCGCTACGCCAACTATCAGAAGGCAAAAGCCGAAGAAGCTTCCTTCATCATTTTGAATACCGATCTTCTCCAGGTAGAGGGAGAAGGCTGTCCTTATCATCTCGTATACGAACATCAGCGCTGGGCTAGAGGTTTCACCCGTCTCTGCGATTCCATCCCATCGGGCAATGCCAGATATCTGAACGTATACACCCCCTTCAGCCAGCGCCGTTTCTACAAGGCAAAGAATGGCGAGTTCCCCCTCGACCCTGAGATGCAGGAAGCTCTCCTGGAGGTTTTCAAGAAAAGAGGTGCCGACATCAGTCTGGGGTTTGACAGCTATGAGGACCAGAATGTGCTGGTAGAGAAGTAAGCGCCGATTATCTGCTAGTTTTTGGCATTTATAATGTAATTTTAGAAAATTGCACTCTATTCAGTGCAATTTTCGTTAAAAAGTGCACTAAGCCCAGTGCACTTTCGCTATTTATTCGTATATTTGCAGCCAAAGAACAACATAATCGGGCATAAAATGGAACAATTACAAGCAACATTCGACAAATTGCTGAGAGAAACGAGTACTACGTTTCATCGCTATATGTATAATCGCATCAATTGGGATGCTCGTATGATAGGTCTGATGGGACCAAGAGGTGTAGGTAAAACAACTTTGGTGCTTCAACACATCAAAGAACAACTACCAAGAAAAGACTCACTCTATGTACAGGCAGAAGATTTTTATTTTGCCAGTCATAGGCTCACCGAACTGGCAGATTCATTTGCAAAGATGGGCGGAAAGTATCTTTTCATTGATGAAATTCATAAATACAAGGATTGGGCAAGAGAGTTGAAATTGATATACGACTACCATGCCGAACTCCATGTAATGTTTACCGGATCATCTGTTCTCGACATAGCTAAGGGAGCATTTGACCTGAGTCGTCGTGCACTTATGTACGAGATGCAAGGTCTGTCATACCGGGAATATCTGGAACTCTTTCATGGAATCCACTTTCCGGTATGTACTTTAGAACAGCTTATGCAACAGGAAGTCAATATACCGACTGGCTTCTTGCCATTAGAACACTTCGCAGACTATCTGCAACGAGGATATTATCCTTTTTCTGATGGCGACATCAGAATGTATATTCAGCAAGTGGTCAATGCAACGATAGAAACCGATATTCCGCAATATGCTGACCTTACTGTTTCAACAGCAAGAAAACTCAAAAGGCTACTTGCCATTATCGCTCAGAGTGCACCATTCAAGCCTAATATGAGTCAGATAGGAGGGCAGTTGGAAGTTTCTAGAAACAATGTTGCCGACCTTTGCGCCTACTTGGAGAAAGCCGGACTTATTGGGCAACTCCGCACTTCAACTGGTGGTATTCAAGGACTAGGAAAGGTAGATAAGATTTATCTGGATAATCCAACGCTTATCTATACTCTTGCTGGAAAGAGTGTTGAGATAGGAACTGTGAGAGAAACTTTCTTTTTCAATCAGACACGCTCATTCATGCCAGTAACAGTATCACCTATATCTGATTTCCTGATAGACGGGAAATATACATTCGAGGTTGGAGGAAAAAAGAAAAAGCAAAATCAGCTGCAGAACATAGAAAATGGATATGTAGTAAAGGACGATATTGAGACTGGTTATGGAAACATTATTCCGTTATGGATGTTTGGCATGCTCTATTAAAATACCACGATTTGGCAAAATAGTGAACTGTTATTCTGCCAAATCTATGTAAAAATACTACGATTTGGCAAAATAACAGAGAAATGATTTGGTTAATCCAATATTAAAAAGCCTTGGCATGAACACACTTCATGTTCTTTTCCAGCTGGGCTGTTGAACTGGCACCTACCAATACGCTGGTAACGCCTTTCTGCTGCAATATCCAGGCTAGCGCCATCTCGGCAAGGGTCTCGCCTCGTTCCCCAGCTTCCTGATTCCATTGCTTCAGCTGCTCCAGCAACTCCGGTGTCAGGGCGCTGTGCTTCAGGAAATGCTCCTTTGCCATGCGGCTATCGGCTGGGATGCCGTTGAGATAGCGGTCGGTGAGGAGACCTTGTGCCAGAGGCGAGAAGGAGATGAATCCGATGCCGTTCTCGTGACAGTAGTCGAGGGTTCCGTTCTCCTGTGGCGTACGGTCGAGCATGTTGAGTCGGTCCTGGAAGATGAGCAGCGGACAGTCGCGCTCCTTCAGGTATTTATCTGCGAACTTCAGGGCTTCCAGTGGCCATCGGCTGATGCCGAGATAGAGTGCCTTACCCTGCTTCACGATGTCTACCATTGCCTGGAGGGTTTCCTCAAGTGGGGTATTCGGGTCGTAGCGATGACTGTAGAAGAGATCTACATAGTCCAGATTCATGCGCTTGAGACTCTGGTCGAGGCTCGCCATCAGATACTTGCGAGAGCCCCAGTTGCCGTAAGGACCTTCCCACATATCGTATCCCGCCTTGGTAGAGATGAAGAGTTCGTCGCGATAAGGCTGGAAATCATCCTTCATCAGTCTGCCCATGGTTTCCTCGGCGCTTCCGTAAGGAGGACCATAGTTGTTGGCAAGGTCGAAGTGGGTGATTCCGTGGTCGAAGGCATAATGGGTGATGGCACGGCTTCTCTCGTAAGGATCCACTCCTCCGAAGTTGTGCCAGAATCCCAGACTAACCTTAGGCAGCAAGACTCCGCTCTTGCCGCATCTCTTGTAAAGCGCCTCTGCATCGCCATAGCGATTGGCATCGGCTGTGTAGATTCCTTTTAAGTCCATAATTCCTATTTATTTTATGTTTGAATATCTTGTTCAGCAGCAAAGGTATTGCTTTTTTTTAGAAATGGGTGGAAAGTGGCTCTTAAAAATGTGTAAAACGGCAAAAAAACTCTCTGGGCTTTGCCTGCTCATGGGAAGCCTTCAGCTTCTGTGTTTTCACTAATTCCCTCTAGATTAAATAAGATAATTCAGTATGACGAAGATAGAACCCTTATCCTTGCGCCGAAGACTCGCTTTGGAGATTTTGCGCAAGGGGTATCAGCATATAGTAGAGGAGCATCCGTTGCGCCAGCTCTTCTGGGAATGTACCCTGCGTTGCAACCTGCATTGCCGCCATTGCGGAAGCGATTGCAAGGTAAAGGCAGGAATAACCGATATGCCCCTTCAGGATTTCCTGCGGGTGCTAGATAACATCAGCCAACATACGGATCCTCATCAGGTATTCGTCATCGTAACGGGGGGAGAACCCTTGATGCGTGAGGACATCACCCAATGTGGAGCTGCCATTTACAAGAAGGGCTTTCCATGGGGAATGGTAACCAACGCACTCTATCTTACTCCTCAGAAATTCAATGACTTACTGAATGCAGGACTCCATACCATGACCATCAGCATGGATGGATTGGGCGATGAGCACAACTGGATGCGGGGCAACAAGCATAGTTTCGAGATGGTTTCGCAAGCTATCGACCTTCTGGTTTCGCATCCCGAAATCAAGTTTGATATCCTTACCTGCGTCAATCGCCGCAATTATCCCCATCTTGACGCCATCAGGCAGTTTCTGATAGATAAAGGGGTGAAAAACTGGCGAGTTGTTGCCGTATTTCCTGTAGGCAGAGCTGCTTCAAATCCTGATATGCATCTAGCTGCGGAAGAATACAAAGGCATCCTGGAGTTTATCAAGCAGGCCCGAAAAGAGGGTAGGATAGCGTGCAGCTATGGTTGCGAGGGATTCATGGGCAACTTCGAAGGCGATATCCGCAATACTTTCTATGGTTGTCATGCAGGCGTAACCGTTGGTTCGGTCTTGGTAGATGGCTCCATTTCAGCCTGTGCCAGCATCCGTTCCAACTATCATCAGGGCAATATCTACCAGGATGATTTCATGGATATCTGGCAGCACCGTTTCCTTCCTTACCGTAACCGTGAATGGATGCGGAAGGGTGAGTGTGCCGAGTGCAGATACTTCAGATACTGCCAGGGCAGTGGTATGCATCTTCGTGATGATGAGGGCAATCTCATCATGTGCCCGCTTCATAGATTACATGTCTTGCAGTGAAAGTCCTATCGTCTCAAACTCATATTCTCCAAAGTCCTTTTTGGGCAATATGGCTATCTTCTCTTGTAGCTTACTCATACTGAGCTTATGAACATTGCGTTTGATTTCTGCAATCAAGCCGGTATGGGTGAACTCGTTGATGGCGATGAGATCTATTTCGTTCTCTCCTTTTCGGTCCCACCAGTTTCCTATTTGCGTAAATTGCTCTGTTTCCATGAATTTATCCTGGAAATAACGTTCCAGGGTTCTGCCTGTGAAGCCTTCGTAATTGTTTTCGATGTTGCTGCGCAGGAGAGAGAACAGATTGCGCTCTATCAGCGACTGATATGGATAGATGAACCGGAACCAGAAGCGCAGGAAGTTATCATGGATTTCGTATGCCGTAACTTTTCCGTTTTTCTTAGCCAGTAGTGGCTTCATCCGGTTGATGAGTTCATATCTGCTTTCCAGATTCTGGAGATATGTGCCCATGTCTTTATGTAATACGCTATCTATCTCGCTACGCTTGGTCTTGCCGTTGGCGATGACTTGCAAGATGGAGAAATAGGTGGTGAAATCTCCACTGAATTCCTGGTTCAGAAGATCCTTACCCTCGGTAAGGAAGTAGGAATCCTGTCGGCAGACATAGTCGAGCATCTTTTTTCTGGTGTAGCATTTGGCATCTATGAGCAATTCTATATACTTTGCCACGCCACCGGTAATGGCATATAGACAGAGTAAATCCTCTGGCAGATAGTTTGGGTTTACATCTTGCAGAATCTGCTTCATCACCTCAATGGTGAAAGGACGGAGGGTAAACTTGGATGTAGGACGCCCGTAGAGCGGTTCCGATTCATCCTCGAAGATTCGTTTCATTAAAGTCTGGATACTGCCCGATACAATGAAATTGATTTTTGCCTCTCGCTTATATCGGTCCCAGATATTCTGTATATCTCCAAAGATAGATGGATTAATCTTATAGAGTGTCTGAAATTCATCCATCACGATGGTGAGGTGTCGCTTTTGGGCTTCCTTCATGATCACTTCGAACAGGTCCTTGAACTTGGAAACCTCACCATAGATGGTAAGTCCTATCTGCTGCTCCAGGTCTCTTTGGAAATTCTGGCACAATAGAGCCTCCGAGTCTTTGGAGACAAAGAGGTAGGCATACTCCTTTTTCTCTAAAAACTTTGTGATGAGTGAAGTCTTGCCTATTCTTCTGCGCCCCATCAGAACTGTAAACACAGCACTCTCAAACGACTGCTGCTCATTGGCTTGCAAGATTGCAAGTTCTTTATCTCTATCGTAAAACTTCATAATGTAAATCCTCGTTTATATAAATGGCGGTTTATATTTGTGCTGCAAATATACGAAATAGTTTTGTAACAGAGAAGAGTTTTCTCATAAAGTTTCTTTTTTTAATGTTATTTTCATTATTTCCCCCAAAAACTTGCGGATTTCAAATATGTATCTTTGTTTCGGACATTATGAAATCTTCGTTACGTAAAATTCATAATTCAGTAAATGCTTATGGTACAGATTATTTCGGCAGCGAGATGGTGAACTCCGACCATTTGTCTTTCTCGCTCTTCACGCTTATCTTGCCGCCATGGGCGTTGATTACCTGCAGCACGTAGTTCAGACCGATACCGAAGCCGCCACGAGTCTTGCGGGCATCCTTTTCGTGCTCTGCGGCGCGCTCAAAGCGGTTGAAGATGGTCTTCAGCTCGCTTTTGGCTATGCCGATACCCTCATCAAAAACCTTGATATAAACGTTTCTGTCATCCTTCAGGGTGGAAATCTCAATGTTGATTTCCTCCTTCGAGTATTTGGTGGCGTTATCCACCAGATTGCTGATCGCTTCCTTCAGATATTCCTCGTCGGCTAGGGCAGAGGTGGCTCCAAACCGGGTGATGATATGGATCGGTTTCGCTGATTTCGCCTTGTATTTATCCACCACATCCTCTATCATCGTTTCCAAATCTACTTCCGCCTTCTGAATATGCAGCTTGCCGTGCTCCAGTTTCGAGATGGTGAGCAGGCGGTTGATGAGGGCAAGCAGATGCTGCGCCTCGTCTTCTACGATGCAGAAATATTTCTCCTTCATTTCCGGCTTCTTCTCCAGTACGCCGCTGTGCAGATACTTGGTTCCCATGATGATGGAGGTGAGTGGCGACTTCATGTCGTGAACCATTGCATAGGAGAAGTCCTCGCGCAGCAGTCGCACCCTTTCCTGCTCATCGATGTAGTTGATCTGGTCGATGAGGCTCAGGATGATCACCACCGTGGTAAGGAGCGAGGTGAAAACCGTGAACTTGCTTTCGTAGAAGGCAGCGAGCAAAGCCTGTGCCCTGACATCCGGTGCCAGGTTCCAGGGCGTTTCAAATCCCATCTGGTGAACGGTCATCTCGAAAGAGTTCCACATCCAGAACAGCTGCATGCAGAGCACGGCAATCAGAGCCGTGGTGCTGAGTGCCTTGGCTCTATTAGTCTTCATCTTTCACAAGCATTTCAGGCAGTTTCCTGCTCAGGGCAGCGAATCCACCTATAGTTAAGGCTGTGCCGGCTATCAGGAGCAATATGCCGAGCACTTTCGATTCAAACTGGAAGGGAACCAGATTGGATACGAAATAGAGCACGATGAGAATGATGGTGCTGCGCGTCTTGCTGTATATCCAGCTGCAATAGCAGAGGGAGATAAAACCGAGCACGGTCAAATCTACATTGATGTCACCACTAGATGTTACCGACATCATGCTGGCTGGCAGCATCATGATCGAGAGGGTGAGCAGCTGCACCCAACTCTTCTTGCCGCAGCGGATCAGTTCCTCCTGAATGGCGCCGAAGAAGATGTAGGCAGATATAAACGATCCGTTGATATTAAAAGGCAGGAAGCCGAGATAGCTAATATCCATCATCTGCTTGGGAAGGAAGTCGAGATGGAAGAGGTTCATGATGGAATAGAAGACCATGGTGAAGCCCAGAATCGGCATGGTGCAAATGGTCATCGCCTTCCATTTGGCGGCAGGAATCACCTTTCCAAGCGAGAACCTGGAGAATTTGTAATGTCCGAAGGTGAACCATACGATGAGTATGCCCAGAAATCCGATGACTATTATAAACGGATAGATTGATTCCTTCAGGGCTCCTATCTGCTGGCTGTGGGAGCCCGAATGCATGTTCATTGCCATGTAGAGTCCCACCAGGAATCCTCCCAGGAAGATGGTGATGAGATATTCTGCCAGGAACAGTATGTAGTATAATATCGCTTTCAGCATGATGAATGTCTTTTCTGTTTTTTCTTTCTTCTAATTAATTCTCGTATGATGTTATGAGGGGGTGGGGGATGTTTATTCTGCGATGAGCTTGAATCCCACTCCTCTGATGGTTTTCAGTTCTACGGCAGGCTCGTCTTCCAGTGCCGTGCGGATTTTTTTGATGAATACATCCAGGCTTCTGGAAGCGAAGTAATCCTTGTCTTCCACGCCCCAGAAACGGCTCAGTACGGCTTCCCGGCGTACCACCTCGTTCTTGTTTACCGCCAGCAGTTCGAGGATTTTAGCCTCTCGTGCGGTAAGCATCTTCTCGCTGCCTTCCTGTGTATCTTTCAGGGTGGCGTGGTTGGCATCCAGTGTATATCTTCCCAGCTTGATCTGGCAGCTGGCATTCTCGCTGCGCTTTCCGGCTTTCAGCTGGATGAGGCTATGTATGTGGGCATCAAGCTCTTCGGGAATGAAAGGCTTCTTGATATAGTTGTTGGCTCCGGCGGCATAACCTGCCTTCAAATCCTTGGGTGCGGTGAGGCCGGTGGTAAAAAGGATGATGGTATCTCCATCCACCTCTCGGATGTTCTTCACCATTTCGATGCCGTCCATGATAGGCATGTCGATATCCGATACGATGACATCGGGCTGAAAGTCTCTCCACGCCTTCAGTCCTTCCTTGCCGTTAACGGCGGTTTTCACTTCATATCCTCCGATGATATCCTCGAAGCAGCTTTTCTCCATATAGGCGAGGTTTTCATCATCCTCAACCAGGAGTAACTTAGTATCAGCCATAATCGTATTTTGTTTTCAATGTTTCGATTGCAAAGATACATTTTTTATTTGAAACGGCAAAGCAATGAAGGGATGATTAACTTAAAGATAACATAGTGAACTCTGGCAGCAAAGTATGCTTGCCTTCCTTTGTCATTCAGGGAGTATGTGGAAGGCATCGGAGGTACGTCCAACTTACGGCAGCTACAGTTAGGGACGAGGCTACTCTGAAGCGAGAGCTAGCCTCGCTTCAGCAGATTAATGGTCAATATCCCAAATATATCCTTACCCTAGATGAAGATCCTGATGCTCTTTATTAACTTGAAAATTTTATATTTCGTATAATTAAAATAGCAACGATAGTAACCATCGCTATAACAAATGGAAGAGCGAAAAGTAAGGCTGGAATGAAATCCCATGCTACGAAGTACCAATACGAATACATTGGAATCATGATAGACATGCCGCCCAAACAAAAACATGTATATGTCTTGACTGGCTCTTTTGCAGGATGAATTTGCAGACCACAATGAGGGCAGGTTGTATAGTAAGACGTGCCGTGCAGAAAGTATTTTTTTACGGTACTGAATGGCACTTGCTCTCCACACTCTGGACATTTTGCATGGCAAAGGTGTTGAAAGAGAGACTTTTTCTTATTCTTTTCCATTTAAAAAATCTTGAAATACAGACAATATACGAACAGAGAAAGTAGCAATAGCAATGCGGCTATTGCGATAATGCTAGCAACTGAAGTGCATGTAGTCGCAGAAATCTGCGCTACCCATCCGTCTATAACTAAAATAGCAACAATTAACCACTACTTGGGGCTTCTGCTACTTAATGGTTTTAAAAAATCACTCATAAGAATCTCTTTTATGTTGGTTATTAAATCTTGTGCAAAGATACAACTTTTTCTGTGATAATAGCGATATTCTTCTCTTATTAACTTAAAGATAACATTTTTTCTTTGCAACAGTTCTTTCTTTTAGTGAAAACAAATTGGTGATTAAACTAAAGAAATCTGTTGTTGCTTTTGTTACAAAATAAAACAAAAAGGTCAAACTCGTGTCTTACCTCACAAGTTTGACCTTTCTGTTTTTTATGATTTTCTCTTTATTATCCTTCCTTATCCGAGTCGATGAGGGCGAGCAGATGCTCTACTGCCACCTCCTGTGGAATGTTCTTTTCTACGCAAACCTGCTTGCGGTAGAGGCTTACACGGTTAGGACCGGCACCTACGTAGCCGTAATCGGCATCCGCCATTTCGCCTGGACCATTCACGATGCAGCCCATGATTCCTATCTTCAAACCCTTGAGATGCTTGGTTGCCTCCTTAATCTTGGCAATGGTTTCACGGAGATCGTAGAGTGTTCTGCCGCAACCAGGACAACTGATATACTCGGTCTTGCTGGTGCGCAGACGGGCTGCCTGGAGAATGCCGAAAGCGGTTTCATCTACTGTCAGGGCAGGGATGTCACCATCGTTCATCAGCCAGATACCATCGGTAAGACCATCAATCATCAGGGCTCCCATATCGGCTGCTGCCTCCAGCTGGAAGTCGCTCTTCTCCTCCTTGCTGTGCTGGTACATCTCGGCGAAAACCACAGGGTTCTTCAAGCCGGCATTCATCATCTCGTGAACCAATGCGCGCTGGTCGCCCAGGCGATTCTGATGATTGCTGACGCAGATAACCACCACCTCTGGATGAGCCTTCAGGCAGGCGATGTATTCCTCGGCTGGAGTACCAAACTGCAGGGTGAGGAACTTGACGTCGGCCTTGATGCTGGCGATGAGCGGCATTGCCATGGCTGGGAAGATAGGGTAGAGCTTGGCACCGGTGGTCTCAGGCTTGCTGTTCAGCGTCTCGTAAACATTGTAATCTACGATGTAGCTCTGACCTGGCACAAACTGCTTAGGCATCTTGCCGCCTATATAGATATAATCAGGCGTAGCATCCTTGTTCTCACAAACGGTGCTCTCGCCGTTGATTCGGTTGCTGATAACCACCGGAACGTTGTTGCCGCCGATATTGCCTACTGCCACGGTTTCGCGGCGGGTAGGGCGCAGCCAGTCGAAGCCAGGATAAGCTGCGGCAGGAATCAGCAGATGACCCTGTTTCTTGCCGATGTAATCTACCAGGTGTCGAGCCACCGGAATCTCTGCAGCAGGCTCCTCGCTGAGGCTTACACGAACGGTATCGCCGATACCGTCAGCCAGCAGGGCACCGATACCCACGGCACTCTTGATTCTTCCATCCTCGCCTTCGCCAGCTTCGGTTACGCCGAGGTGGAGTGGGTAGTTCATGCCTTCCTTCTCCATTTCTTCTACCAGGAGGCGCATGGAGCGGACCATCACAACGGTATTGGATGATTTGATGCTGATAACCACATCGTGGAAATTTTCCTTCTTGCAGATGCGCAGGAATTCGAGGCAGCTCTCTACGATGCCCTCTGGCGTATCGCCATAGCGGTTGCGGATGCGGTCGGAGAGGGAACCGTGGTTCACGCCGATGCGGATGGCTGTATGGTTCTCCTTGCAGATGTTGAGGAAAGGCACGAAGCGTTCCTCAATCTTCTTGAGTTCGTGAGCATACTCTTCATCAGTATATTCCTGCTTGATGAACTTGCGGGCAGGATCCACGTAGTTGCCTGGATTTATGCGTACTTTCTCACAATAGAGAGCAGCCACGTCGGCAACGTTAGGATTGAAGTGAACATCGGCTACGAGCGGAGTCTGATAGCCGTCGGCACGGATGCCGGCATTGATGTTTTTCATATTCTCTGCCTCGCGGGAACCCTGAGTGGTGAAGCGCACCAGCTCGCCACCAGCCTTGATAATCTCCTCAGCCTGTTGAACGCAAGCCTCGGTATCATTGGTGTTGGTGGTGGTCATCGACTGGATGCGGATAGGATTATCGCCACCCAGGTTGAGGGCTCCGATATGTGCCACAGAAGAGGCACGGCGGGTATAATTGAATAAATCTACCATAATGTATAAGAATAGAATATGCCCCAAAGAATGGGGCATATTAGATTAATTACACTTGAAGTCGTATTTCACCTCAGCCAAATCCTTGTTAGCCTTCTCAATCTTGGCACCGAGACCCGCCTTCCAAGCCTCTACCTTCTGAGCCACTTCCTCATCGGCAAGGGCAATCATCTCGGCAGCGAGGATGGCAGCGTTCTGAGCCGCATTCACACCAACAGTAGCCACAGGAATGCCAGGAGGCATCTGAATGATGCTGAGCATGGCATCAAGACCATCGAGCATACCCTTGATAGGCACACCGATAACTGGCAGTGGGGTAGATGCTGCGATGACACCAGGAAGGGCGGCAGCCATACCGGCAGCGGCGATGATTACCTTTACGCCACGCTCCTTAGCTCCCTTGGCGAATGATTCTACTGCATCTGGAGTGCGATGAGCAGAGAGGGCATTCACCTCGAAAGGAATCTGGTTGTCGTTCAACCACTTACATGCTTTTTCCATAACAGGCAGATCGCTTGTACTGCCCATGATAATGCTTACTAATGGTTTCATTTCTTCTTATTTATTTATAATTATAAACTTTTTTCTTTGCAGAATGTGCTTTCTGATACTGATGCTAGATAATCATAATAGCACAGACGATTCCTATCAGAAATCCCATAACCACCTGAGATAGCGTATGTTGTCGCAGAATCATTCTGGCTGTTCCTACTGCTCCTGCCAGAATCAAGACTAAGCAGAGCCACCATAGCGGGTTGAAGGAAAACGCCATGGAATAGGATACCAATGTGCCTGCCACGCCACCGATGGCTGCAGTATGCGTACTGATTTTCCACCAGACATTGATGATGGCACAAATCATCTGTATTGCCATCGCTACAACCACGATGATGCTGATGACACGTGGCGTATTGCGGTATTCCATCCAGAAGAAACAGCAGAAATAGCACACGATGGAGATGATGTATGGCACGATACGACGCTCCTTCTTGCCTAATTCCTTGGCTGTCCATCCCTGTACTCTGCGATATAGATGTATCAGGAGGGATGGAGTAACAACCGTAAACAGATACACAAAGGCAAGCATCGTCAATTTATAAGCCATGGGCAATAATGCCATGTAGCTGAATATGAACAGCACGGTGAGTCCTACCAGCGGAAGATAGAACGGGGTGAAGATCATACTCATAATCTGAGCTGCCAATATGATATTTTTCTCTTTCATAACTCTAATATTTCATAACTCTAACGTATCTTTCCTTATTTCCTGAGTCGTGCAACCGGGATGCCGAACTGCTCTCTGTATTTGGCAACCGTGCGTCGTGCAATAGGAAAACCTTTCTCTTTGAGCGCCTTGGCAAGGGCTTCATCGCTTAGTGGTTTTTTCTTATCCTCCTTATTGATCAGCTCCTGCAGGGCCAGCTTGATTTTGCGGGTAGCCATCTCCTCTCCGTTTTCCGTTACATAGCTGTCGCCAAAGAAGAATTTGAGTGGGAATATTCCCCATTTGGTCTGTGCATATTTTACGTTGCTGACACGTGATATGGTACTGATGTCCAAACCTGTACGGTCTGCTATGTCTTTGAGAATCATCGGTTTCAGGTCGGCTTCGTCTCCATCCATGAAAAACTGACGCTGAATGTCAATGATGGCTTTCATCGTGACGATGAGCGTGTGCCGACGTTGCTTGATAGCTTCGATAAATCCCTGAGCCTTGTCTACTTTTTCCTTGGCATAGAGCAGCGCCTCCTTGTCTTGGCGGCTCATTTTTTCCTTGTGCTTTTTGTAGGTGTCTATCATATCAGTAAATGATGGAGACACGGTGAGCTCGGGAACGTTTCCGCGGTTGAGGGTGAACGTGATAGAACCGTCATCATTGGTGTCGATGATAAAGTCGGGAGTGATTTGCTGCATGTTTCTGCCTTCCGTTTCGCCCATTGAAGCACCAGGTTTAGGATTCAGCTTTCTGATTTCCTCCTTCAGGGTTTCTACCTGGGTATCGTTTAATTCGAGTCCCGCCTTGATCTTATCCCAATGTTTCTTGGTGAATTCTTCGAAATAGTCGGTGAAAACTTCTTCCATCGTCTTGCGGAGAACGCCTCTTGGCAATCTCTTGACTTGCAGCAGGAGACATTCCTGAAGGCTTCTGCCACCAACACCTGCAGGGTCGAAGGTATGGAGGATGTGGAGCACATGCTCAATCTCCTTCTCCGTTACGTCTATGTTGTGATAGATGGCAAGCTCATCGCAGATGCTGTCTAGGTCTTTGCGTAGCAGACCGTCATCATCGAGCGAACCGATGAGGTATTCCATAATCTCCTTTTCCTTATCAGAGAGTATGTGCATATCCATCTGCTCCTTCAGCTTATCGTAGAAGGAGGTAGTATCGCCATACACCATTTCTTCATAGTCAGCATTGTCCTGATTGCTGTATCTATCTGTATTATAATCAGGCATCTGGTCGTCTCTTCCTATGCTTTCCAAAGCCTGGTCCAGTTCATCTTTTCTTTCTTCTTTTTCCGATTGAGCCTCGTAGGCAGCCTCTTCGTTGCTGTCGTCATTATAGTTTTCTGTATCAGTATCCATCGGAGTCTCTCCATCGTAGCTTTCGTTCAGCATATCGTCTGGATTCTCACTCTCCAATGCAGGATTATCGTCCAGTTCGGCATTTACGCTTTCCTCCAGTTCGGTGAGAGGCATTTCCAAGAGCTTCACCTGCAGTATCTGCTGTGCGGTGAGCTTTTGAAGCTGTTGCAGCTTTTGTGCCTGTGTCTGAATGAGTTTCTGAGCCATTTTTTTTCTTTTTTGAGTTAAGCTATAATTTGATAGTATATTACTTGTTCTTAAAATATTCTTTCAGTTCATTGGCAAACTGATACAGTTTATCCGGATTTCCATTACCGTATTTTTGCCAAATATCGCTGCATGGTTCCAGGAGTGGGCTTGCGGGTTCTTTCTCTCTGTTGAGATAAGGGTCGCAGAACCGGAATACGCTCATCACCTCTGCAATTATCTCCGGCGTTGTTTTGATAAACTTGGCGAGGTCTATAATCTCAGGGGTTTCTGGTACCATGGTGATGGGGGTAAGCTGGAAATAGAGATCAAGAATAATGATCAGCTTCACCGGAGTGAGTGAAGGTTCTGCTTCTAGCGGTTCCCAATCTTTCTCGAATGATTCTTTCAAAGCCACTCCTTCGAAGAAAGCTTGCGCATTGCCACATCCCCTCATCTTTCTGACGAGAGCTATATCGTGAGCCAGTTTGCGTGGATTATCGGCGTATTTATCCCATAATCGCTTGATGTGCGGAGCAACCATTCTCAGTTTGAACATCTGCTCATGCAGATATTCTGGTTGAATGTGGAGCTCCAGGCTCAAGTCAACCATTCCTTTCGAATAGAGAGGTTTTACGCCCATTGGTTTTTTCTGGTACAACTGTAACAGTAACAGCCAGTAATCTTCGTTCCACAAAGGATGTCTTGCCATATTCTCAATGCCTTTATTAATCTTTTGCAAAATTACGACTTTTCATTGGTAATACAAAATAAAATCGAAGATATTTTCAATAAAAATAAAGTGCGCAACCTCGAGAGTCCTCGAAATTGCGCACCATTAATGCTATATTCCCAATTTTTTCATAACTCAAGGAGGTTTGCTTTCACAAGTCCCCTCCGTTGTGTTGCCCGAAGCAGTCATTTTACTGCTCACAGGCTTCATCTTTTGTTATCCGATACGTTTTTCTTTTTTACCTTAAGTTACGCCTAACCTACTGAAAAACTATCCTGTCGTCCTTGAATAAACAATCTTTTTTCTTTACCTTAAAACTAATAACCTAAAAAAACTAAACAACTAACAATCTTAAACCTAAAAACCTAATAACCTAAACAAATTTTCTTTTGTCGTCCTTGAATAAACAATCTTTTTTTTACCTTTTAACTAATAACCTATAAACAACTAACAATCTTAACCTAAAAACCTAATAACCTTTTTGTCTTATTGACGATGCAAAGGTACGACGATTTTGCCAACCAGCCAAATCTTTTATGCGGAAAATGCTAAAAAAGCCCCCTTTTTTGATGTAAATCAACTATGTGTGTGCGTACACAAGTGTTATGAAGCAGATATTTGACTTATATCAAGTATTATCGTACCTATCTTAAACCTTATCATAAAGGAAGGCATCTTCACTCATGTAGACGGCTATGGTCTTTTGCTTGATATAGTCTTCCGAGAGATAGATGAGTCCCTTGTTTCCCCATTTCTTACCCCATGAATTGCGGCAGACGTAATAGCGCTGCTTGCCTTCAACGAAAGAACCTATGATTTCCATCACATGATCATCGGTAGTGCGGAGTTGTTCAAACTCCTTCTGACGTGACAATTGTGTTACAGGTCGCTCCGCTGGTCGAACATCTACATAGTTCTTCTTTGGTGTTTGGAAACCTGGTTCGCTGATGTCGCCTTCCCAGCAGACAGGGTGACCCTTTTCTACTGCTTTTTGGATGTGGAGCATCATCTCGTCAAGAGGGAGGTTGAGAAAGACATCGTGCATTCTGTTGTCTGGAACCTCAAGTGCGAAGTATTCCCTGAAAGGATGATGGGAGAAACTGGTGAGCGATACGTATTCTTCCGGATAGCATACGCTGTGGGCAAACTCCTGTGGGGTGTATTCGGCACCTAGCATGTGGACAGCCTTGGCGGGCATGTATCCTATTTCTGCATCAAAGAGATTGTTTAAATCTTCCTTGAGTTTGTCGATACCCGTCTTTTGGGAGATGGCACTGTCGCATAGCTTCTGTACCTTTCGGCAGAGCACCTTATAGTTTACATGCTTGGGATCTTCGTAACTGTCGTATGGTTGGGCTCCATACTTATCTATATAATGTATAAGCATGGAAGCGGTGCCACGAAGGCTGATATCTTTCTTTCCCTGAGCAAAGTAATATTCCAGTGCCTGTTCCTGAAGCATCATGCGTGCCACGTAGGCAACGGACAGATTAACAGAGTCGCCCTTCATGATATGCTCGCTTTCGATGGTTGCAAGCATGCCATACGCCCAGCAGAGTTCGCTTTCACCCTGATCTTTGATAGGGGTTGTATGGATCAGCTTGACTGATGCGGGCAGGTTGTCTATTTGATACTCTGACTGTTGATGACCAGAATCTCTCTTGTAGTTACAACTTGCAATCAATACTATTGCTAAAAATGCTATAATAATTTTCTTCATACCTCTTTATATATAATATAGGTGTATAATCTTCTATGTTGATCTACTTATTTGGTATAAGTAATCTGGGCAGCAAAGATACAATTATTATTTGATTTAGAGTAAGCTAGAACTTGATTTCTTGCGTTAAGATTTCATAATGCCACCTATAACATAAAATAAATCTTGAATAATTTTGTATTGTCTTTATTTTGGCGTAACTTTGCACCCACAAATAGAAAAATTGCATTCATGAATACAAAGATAAACGAATTTGAAGTAATGGCGCCAGTAGGATCTCGCGAATCCCTTGCTGCTGCCATTCAAGCTGGAGCCGACTCTGTTTATTTCGGAATCGGTAAGTTGAATATGCGTTCTCACTCTGCCAATCATTTTACTATTGACGATTTGCGTGAGATTGCTGCTACCTGCAATGAGCATGGCATCAAGACTTATCTTACCGTTAATACGGTAATCTATGATGACGACATTGAGACGATGAAAGAAATCATTGATGCTGCCAAGGAGGCTGGCATTTCTGCAGTAATCGCCAGTGACGTGGCTGTGATGAGCTATTGTAATGAGGTAGGTGAGGAAGTTCATTTATCCACACAGTTAAACATCTCTAATACAGAGGCTTTGAAGTTTTATGCACGTTTCGCAGATGTATCTGTATTGGCACGTGAATTAAACATGGATCAGGTGAAGCACATCCATGAGCAGATTGAGAAGCAGAATATCTGCGGTCCGATGGGCAAGCAGATTCGTATCGAAATGTTCTGTCATGGTGCTTTGTGCATGGCGGTTTCCGGTAAGTGCTACATGAGTCTTGCCAATGCCAATCGTTCTGCCAACCGTGGTGAGTGTGTGCAAATCTGCCGTCGCAGTTATACCGTTACTGATAATGAGACCGGTAACCAGTTGGAAATCGACAACAAGTATGTGATGAGTCCTAAGGATCTGAAGACCATCCGCTTCATCGACCGCATGATGGATGCTGGTGTTCGTGTCTTCAAGATTGAGGGTCGTGCCCGTGGTCCTGAATATGTATATACTGTAGTGAAATGCTATAAGGAGGCGATAGCTGCAGTTCTTGACGGCACCTTTACAGAAGAGAAGAAGGATGCCTGGGACGAAAAACTTGCCACCGTATTCAACCGTGGTTTCTGGGATGGTTATTATCAGGGTCAGACTCTCGGTGAGTGGAATAAGCATTATGGTTCTGTGGCTACAGAGAAGAAGGTGCTTGTGGGTAAGGTGATGAAATATTTCTCTAAGTTGGGCGTGGCAGAGGTTGCCGTAGAGGCTTCAACCTTTGATAAGGGTGAGAAGCTTCTCATTACGGGTAACACTACCGGCGTGATGTATCTCAATGCCGATGAAATCCGTTACGACCTGAAGCCAGTGGAAACAGCGCAGCAGGGTTGGAGAGTTTCCGTTCCTGTGCCAGGCAAGGTTCGCCCTAACGATAAGCTCTATAAGTTGATTACAGTAAACGAAATTAAAGAAATAAAATAATGGCAACAATTAATGATTTGCAGGATGAAGTAGTTGAGGAGTTCCAGGACTTTACCGACTGGATGGACAAGTATCAGATGCTCATTGATTTGGGCAATGAACTGGCTCCTCTCGAAGAGAAATATAAGAACGAGCAGAACCTTATCGACGGTTGTCAGAGTCGTGTTTGGTTGCAGTGTGACTATGTAGATGGTAAGCTGGTCTTTACTGCCGATAGTGATGCGCTTATCGTGAAGGGCATCATCGCTCTCCTGATTCGCGTGTTGAGCGGTCATACTCCAACAGAGATTATGGATGCTGATCTCTATTTCGTAGAGAAGATTGGTTTGAAGGATCATTTGAGTCCTACTCGCAGTAATGGTCTTCTGGCGATGATTAAGCAGATACGTATGTACGCCTTGGCTTACAAAACAAAAGAAGCAGAAGGCAATGCGTAAATTAAGAACGATAGAGATGAATCGCCTCACCCTGGAGGAATTCAAGGAAGCAGAAAAACTTCCTTTGGTTGTTGTTCTCGATGATGTGCGATCCTTATATAATGTAGGAAGTGTCTTTCGCTCTTGCGATGCCTTCAGAGTTGAAGCGGTGTATCTTTGTGGTATTACCGCTACTCCTCCAAATGCCGAAATCCATAAGACGGCTCTGGGAGGCGAAGACAGTGTGGATTGGGAATACTTCAAGACTACAGAAGAAGCTGTAGAGAAGTTGAAGCAAAAAGGCTACTTTGTATATAGTATTGAGCAGGTAGAAGGTTCTACCAAGCTGCAGAACTTGCCGGAAGCCCACACTGAAGAAGAGAAGGGTTACGCTGTTATTTTTGGAAATGAAGTAAAAGGCGTAAAGCAGAACATCGTAGATATGAGTGATGGCTGTCTGGAAATTCCTCAGTTTGGTACAAAGCATTCCCTGAATGTCAGCGTTACTGCTGGTATTGTTGTCTGGGAGTTTGCCAAACTCATTATTATCCATTAAAAAAGAGTACACGTTTTTTAAAAAGGTTCTTCCGTTAAAGCTATACGTCTTACATGGTAAGCATCTTCGCATTTAACGGAAGAACCTAGTAAAAGACTTCTATATATACGATAGAAGTTGTTGGAAAAGACAGTAGAAATTGTTGGGAAATATAGTATCTAAGACCGCACATCAGCTGTTGTGCGCTTGCACATCACCTGATGTGCGGGCGTTTTTCGGCTGATGTGCGGTTTGTGATAGTTATTTTATAGAGACATTATTTTGTAGTTTCTTTATTTTTTCGTACTTTTGCAAAAAAGAGAGGAATGAAAGAAAAGGTCATATATTTGTTGTTAATCCTCCTGATTCTTACATCTTGTGCAGGAAACAGGAAGTATGATGATTTGATGAAGCGGGCAGATAGCATCATGAATGTTAATGACGACTCTGCCAAGGTTGCCATCCGGATGCTTGATGGGGTCAAATCCCAGCAGCCAGAGTTTTCCAAATCGCAAAAGATACGCTATGAGTTGTTGCGTCATAAGGCGATGAACAAGGCTTGCATCACGTTCACATCTGATAGCGTGATGAAGGAAGTGGTGGATTATTATGACCATCATGGTTCGGCTAACGAGCGTATGCTTGCTAACTATGCCTTGGGCTGCGTGTACAGGGATATGCATGAGGCACCAATGGCATTGGAGTATTATAATAAAGCGACGGAGCAAGCCGATACCACTGCCGCAGATTGTGACTATGGCACGCTTTATAGAGTATACAGCCAGATGGGTTTTCTTTTTAGTAAGCAATATTTACCTTATCAATTGTTAGATGCTTTTGGTAAGGCGGAGAAGTATGCCTATTTGGCAAAGGATACCTTGAATGCAATTATTAACTATCAAAATCGAGAAAATGCTTATTCTTATTTAGGAAATAAAGACTCTGTTATTGCGATAAACTTGCATGCTGCAACTATGTTTAAGCAAATAGGAAACAACTATGCAGCAGCAATAGCTTTTGGCTGTAATTATAACTATTATGTTGAAAAGGAAGATACGCTTAATGCCCTAAAAACTTTTAAGGCATACTTTTCTACAGGATATGAGGGAAATTCAGAATATGAGGATTCTAAGGCTTATGTATTATGCCAAAAAGGAACGTATTATATGTTTACTGCTCAGTTGGATTCTGCTTATAACAATCTACAACAGAGCCTAAGACTATGTAAATCATATAGTATTAAAGCTGCAACAACCAAAGCCTTAGCTCAATATTATGCAAAGGTAAATCAACCCGCAATGGCAATGAAGTATGCCTTGCAAAGTTCTGAGTATAATGACTCTGACTTGATAGAAGCTAGAAAAACTCAGTTACAACAAGTTCAAGCCATGTACGATTATGGTAGAAATCAAGAAATAGCAAGAAGGGCGGAGCTGAAAGCAAAGCGAAGCAGACAAATGAACTATATGATAGTTTTTGCTTGTGTCGTATTGTTCTTGTTCCTTTCTTATGTTTATAGAAAGCAGTTAGCTCTCAAGAAAAAGAGAATAGCAGCTTCAAAGCTGGTGTATGAGGACTGCTTGCTTAAACTTAAAAGGTTACAGGAAGAAAAAGCTCAACTTGTAGCAGAAAAAGACAAAAAACTGGCTCAAATTATAACAGAGAAAGAAAATGCAATCAGTAAATTAGTGTCAGAGATACATGATATACAAAACAGATACTCATTATCTTCGATGTCCGATGCTTATTTAGTTTTAAAGAATTCTTCCATTTACAAAAAAATCCAATGTATAGAAGCGCATCCTTTGGAAGAAATGACTGAGGAGGATTGGACGGAATTGGCTGATACGGTAGAGGAACTAATTCCTAACTTTATTCCTATGTTGAAGAACCGAGTCAGCGATAGAGATTATCGAATCTGCTTACTGATCAGACTCGGAATTCCTGCATCCTTAATGGCAAGACTTTTAAATCTATCTGATGCAGCAATCTCAAAAAGCAGGAAAACTATGTTGAAAAAGCTGTGTGGAAAGGTAGGAAAGCCCAAGGAATTTGATGAGTATGTGCTACATATCCCATAATTTTTGGCATGGTAAAATTTAGATAAAATACTCATAACCTTTTCATTTTTAGTGTATTTGGTGAATGGTAAAAAATAGGTAAAAAGTAAATTAATAATTTTCTTGCGCCTTTCCCTGCAATTTTGTACTTTTGTAGCGGAAATTAAAATAAAACAAGCAACAACTAAAAAGTTGAGATTATGAAGAAATTACTATTTTTTTTATTGTTATGCGCATTTCCTTTTGTAGCTAACGCTCAAATTGTAGCTAACGCTCAAATGGCATATGACAATCAGCCTGCAAAAGTTGCTAAACGGGTACAGGTAGATAACGGTCTCATGGAATGTATTTATCATTATACCGTAATAGATAGAGATTTATCTACTTTTCGTGAATATGACCAAATATTAGAAATAGGTGATTCTATTTGCAAGTATGGAGATTATGGAGAATATCGATTGGATTCTGCCATGGCGACCATGCCTGTTGTGACAAATCGAGATTTTGATGTGTTATATCGTAGATATAATCCAGAGTCAGATTTCATACTGCTACATATGAATTCTAATCGTTTGGGTTTTTATGGTAGAGTTTGTATCGACCATTTTATTTACCATGAGCCAAAACCACAAATTAATTGGGAACTGTCAGATAGTACAAAAGAAGTATGTGGCTATTTGTGTCACCTTGCCACTTGCGAATTCAGAGGTCGTAAATGGCAAGTTTGGTACTCGGATATTCCATATAGTTTGGGACCTTGGAAGTTGAATGGTTTGCCAGGACTCATCTTGGAGGCTAGGTCTTTGGACAAAGACCATGTTTTCACGGCGATAACCGTGAGAAAGTCGCATGCTCCTATTCTTCGTCAAGAAAATGACAATTTTAAGACTACACGTGAACGCTTTAATAAGGCACTTCAGACTTATAAGGAAAATCCAATGAAATCTTGGCAGAATACACCTCTGGCTCCTAAAGACATGAATGGAAAGCCTTTGCCAGTTAAAAAGAGAAAGTTATTCTATAATCCTTTGGAAAAGGAATAGCAGCAAGGCAGTTTAATAAAAACAAAAGTTTTAGCATGAGTTTCATCAAGCATATTGGGATGGTTGTCCTTGCATTGCTAATAGCCTTGCCTCTCTCTGCCCAAACCACCCTTTCGGGAATGGTAAGGGACGAGTCGGGCAAAGCTCTTGGCAATGTAATGGTTAGAGCCTACAATCAACATAAGAAGTTGAAGCGTTACGCACAGACGAATAGACAAGGTGAATTCCGTCTTGCCACCACCGCCCATGATTCTATCTCCAGTATCACCTTGTCGCGGTTGAGTTATGAGACTAAAACCGTCCTGCAAAAGGACTTTGGCAAACTCAAGAATATCATCTTACATGATGCTGCCATCAATATCAAGGAGGTAGTAGTAAGAAGTGTGCCAATTCACCAATCTGGCGATACATTGACCTATAACGTCAATGCCTTCAAGAAAGGAAGTGATAGAAGTATTGAAGATGTCTTGAAACGAATGCCAGGTATCAGCGTGGATAATACTGGAGGTATCTATTATCAGGGAGAACGCATCAGCAAGTTTTATATCGAGAACATGGACATGCTGTCGGGCAACTATACCTTGGCTACCAAGAATATCCGCCCTGACGACGTGGCGGCGGTGAATGTCTACGAAAACCACCAACCCATAAGAGCCTTGAAGAATGTAGACTTCTCCGACAAGGCTGCGCTCAACCTGAAAATCAGGAATAACCGTAAGCTGAAGCCTATCGGCTATCTTCAGCAAGGATTGGGCTATGATGACCAGACGCTGTGGAAGAGTGATGTCTTCGCCATGCAAATCAACAAAAAGTCGCAGCAACTTTTGTCGATGAAGGCAAATGATACGGGCTTGACTTATAATACGTCGCAGTCTTTCGGACTCGACCAAGTTTCTGATTTCTCATCGTTTACATGGGATGGAATCAGCCTTTCTGCACAAGATATTCCTAGTGTGTCTTTGAACCGATATGTTGACAATAAGTCGGGAGAAGGAGCTTTCAACTCTCTCTTCAAGCTGAAGGACAAACGAACGCTTTCTCTCAATTTGCGTTATGCCGGTGATGACCTGCACTACCAAAACCAGAAAAAATCCAGTATCTTTGTGGATGACAACCAGTATCAAGACTTCTCTGAGAAGGTGCAGGCGGCAGTATATTCTAATTCTTTGATGGGAAAGATAAAACTGGAGAACAATACGGAGAAAGTATATTTCCTGGATGACTTTACCTTCAACTCCAAGTTCTATCACAAGCATTTTGGGTTGGAAGACAACTTTGATGGCGCACAAAAGCAAAAATCAGCCAATTATCAGCTAACCAACCAGTTTAGCTCCATTTACCATATTGGCAAGAACGTGTTTCAGTTGCAAAGTAATATCAAGTTCTCCAACACTCCTGTCAATCGTCTCCAAGCGATTCCTACCGACAAGAGTTGGGAGATGTGGCAAAGCCTCAACGAGACTGCCTTCCAGACCGACGAGCATACCTCTTTCGGATGGCAACTCGGCAGACTCGTACAAATGGGCGTCAAGGTAAACTTCGAGTCTTATTACAAT